>NZ_LT984884.1:3072324-3408487 GCF_900258515.1 Lentibacillus sp. Marseille-P4043
GTAATCGCTAATGTTCTAGGAATCGGTGTTGCAGTCATGAATAGCACATCTGGATCAAGTCCTTTATCACGCAATACACGCCGTTGTTCTACACCAAACCGGTGCTGTTCATCGACAATAGCAAAACCTAAATCAGCAAAAAACACATCTTCCTGAATTAACGCATGTGTACCAACAACAATATCTACTTCAGATGACTCTACCGCCGCTAAGAGTTCCTTACGTTTTTTCCCTTTTACCGAACCAGTCAGCAACGCGATATTCGCTCTTTCCCCGAATAGTTCAGTTAACGATTGATAATGCTGTTCTGCTAATATTTCAGTCGGCACCATTAACGCGCCTTGCTTACCGGCTGTTATAGATGCGTAAAGAGCAATTGCTGCAACTGCCGTTTTTCCCGACCCGACATCTCCTTGGAGCAATCGATTCATCCGATGCGGTGATTTCATATCAGACAAAATTTGGTTAAGCGAGCGTTTCTGTGCTTTCGTTAAAGAAAACGGAAAATGATCAACAAATTCCTGCAGTTTCGCAGAATTATAAAATTGTGCATTTCCTTGTGTTGCCTCCCGCTTTATTTTACGTAACAATTGCATTTTCAATTGAAACAATAAAAATTCTTCATATGTAAATCTTCTTCGTGCATGTTTTAGCAATAATCTATCTTTTGGGAAGTGCATCGCCGTTAATGCATCACGCCGTCTAGGTAGTTTGTATGCTTGTAGATAACTAGACGGCAATATTTCTTCCATTTGATTTCCATAGTCAGTTATGGCGGTTTGGATTGCCTTTTTTTATTTTATATTCGTAATATTCCCTTTTAATGAGTACATTGGCTGGATGGCCGCATGATTTTCTGCAGGACCTTTTTTATAATTACTGACCGTAATTTGCAGACGGTGGGCATCCCACTTTCCAGTTAATGTCACCGTATCATTTGGCTTGATTTGTTTTTTTGCAAAAGCTCGGTTGAACATAACTGCCTTAATCGCAACATTTTCAACCTCCACTGTAAACGAGAGTCGCGATTTTTTCTTCCCATAAAAAGTGAGAGAAGGTTCATGAATAACCCTTCCCTCAATCGTCACTTTATCATCATGAATTAACTCACGGAGTGGCTTTATTTCAAAAACATCATAACGGTAAGGAAAATAAAACAGTAAATCTTTAACCGTATATATATGAATAGTTGCTAAATCCTCGGCAAACTTCTCTCCTATTCCTTTGACTGTTTGTACGGGTTCCTGTAACAAAATAATCACTCTTTCGTAACTGACATGCCAAATATTTTTTCTTTTATTGCTTGGCCTGTTGGCGTTGCAGCTAGGCCACCCTCACCAGTCTCCCTTAAGGTTGATGGCATTGTTTTTCCAATTCTGTACATGGCACCAATTACTTCATCACAAGGGATTCGGCTTGTTACACCAGCCAGAGCCATATCTGCTGACACGATAGCAAGTGATGATCCTGCAGCATTACGCTTCACACAAGGTACCTCAACTAATCCTGCAACAGGGTCACACACAAGCCCAAGCATGTTTTTTAATGTCATGGCAAATGCCTCAGAAGATTGCTGGGCAGTTCCGCCGGCCATCTCGACAATTGCTGCTGATGCCATTGCCCCTGCTGATCCAACTTCTGCCTGACAACCACCTGCTGCACCAGAGATGAAAGCATTATTAGCAACAACAAAACCAAATGCACCTGCTGTAAATAAATAACGTATCATCTGTTCACGAGTTGGGTTTAATTGATTTTTAACCGCAAACAATGTTCCGGGCACACATCCGGCACTTCCTGCAGTTGGTGTTGCACAGATCGTGCCCATCGCTGCGTTCACTTCATTGGTTCCCATCGCTTTACTAACAGCATCAAGCAACAAATTACCTGAAAGCGGTGTCTTTTCCTTCATGTAGTTTTGGATTAACACTGCATCTCCACCGGTTAAACCGGTAACCGACTGCACACCTTCAAGCGCATCCTCAACCGCCTTCTCCATGACATTCAAATTCTTTTCCATGTTCGCGAAAACTTCCTCGCGTGATAGATTCTTCACATCCATTTCCTGACGAATCATAACCTCTGATATAAGTATATTTTCTTTTTCTGCAATCTCTACTAATTCCGCAACAGTACGAAACATAAGCTGACTCCTCTCCTTGATCATTATTCATGTTTGCTTATGAGACCGTTCCCCAATTACTAACTAACGATTTTCGCTATTTGAATAATATGATCAGCATTCTCTAATTCTTTTAAAATACGATCCTCGACATTTTGGTCCACTTCAATCACCATTAAGGCTTCTTTGCCAACATCTTTTCGATTTACTTCCATATGACCGATATTGATTTCATATTTTGCCAGAATTTTCGTTACAGAGGCAATTGCACCAAACCGATCATTATGCATAATTAATATTGCCGGATGATTCCCAGACAAACGTAGTTCAAACCCGTTTAACTCGGTAATTTCTACTTTACCACCGCCGATAGAGATACCGACTAATTCCATTTCCTCCGTATCATTGCCGATGATAAGACGCGCCGTATTTGGATGATCTGCCTTGGCATCATCCTCAATAAATTCTACTTTTATATTCTTCTCTTTAGCAATCTCTAAAGCTTTGCTCATCCGTGGATCATCAGTTTCAAATCCTAACAGCCCACCAACTAGAGCAAAATCAGTCCCATGCCCCTTATACGTCTTGGCAAAAGATTCATATAAATGGATTTTTGCCCATTTCGGTTCTTCCCCAAATAAATTACGTGCAGCTTTTCCAATTCTAGCTGCACCTGCTGTATGTGAACTAGATGGTCCAATCATCACTGGACCAATGATATCAAATACTGAATTGAACTTCACTTCGACACCCTCTTTTCCCACGTATTCTATAGTCTCTATTGTCAATTATAACAAAAACATCTATAATAATCATTTGTGGATTATATTTCTTTATAATCGGGCGGGAGAGGGATAGAAAGAATTATGAGGAGATTACATGCCTTATAACGGTAATCATGCCAATTTAGAAACAGCAAGTGGAAAATGGCATACCGAATTACTCGCCGGGTTAATCGGCTACCTGACAACCGTATATATTGTGGTTGTAAATGGATCGATTCTTAGTGAAGCGGGTATATCGCTGGAAAGTGGAATGACAGCAACGATTTTGGCCAGTTTTGTTGGAACGCTCTTAATGGGATTTTTTACAAAACTTCCGCTAATTATCATTCCGGGTATGGGAATCAATGCACTGTTTGCTTACTCTATTATTGAAAGTACTGGACTTGCTTTTCAAGAGGGGTTAGCAGTTGTCTTGATCGCTTCCATTATTTTCTTAATTACAGCATTTAGTAGATTGGGACTGTTATTAAAAGAAGCGATCCCCGAATCTTTGAAACATGCTATTACAGTTGGATTGGGATTCTTCTTAATCTTAATTGGTCTAGAAAAAAGCGGACTTGTTGTCAGTGGTGAGCATACCATTATTGCACTCGGTGACTTCACCTCACCAACAGTCATCGTTAGTTTGTTAACATTATTTTTAGCGATATTTTTATTTATTAAAGATATCCCAGCAAACTTCCTGTTTACGATGGTTGGTGGAACAATACTCGCTTACTTCTTTGGCATTCTTGACACTGCAACGAATACGGCAACAATTAATGTTGATGAAATAATTTTCATCCCCGCTTTCTCGGCAGTAGGTGATTTTTCGTTTTGGTTGGCAGTCTTCCCATTGGCAATGATCCTTATTTTTGAAAATATGGGGTTATTGAATGGACAACTGCAAATGCTGAAGCGAGATAACAGCTACAAAAAAGCATACCAGGTCACAGCTTTTTCGGCATTGGCTTCTGGTTTTTTGGGTACTTCACCAACTGTTTCAGCGGCGGAAAATGCGGCAGTTATTGCATCCAATGGAAAGACCGGTAAAGCGGCAATTACAGCCAGTGTACTGTTCTTGGCAACCATTTTTATCATTCCATGGATTTCAATGATTCCAAATACAGCTATTAGCCCAATTCTTATCATTGTTGGCGTGTTAATGGCCCAAAATATCCGGCATATTTCGCTTGATGATTTATCAGAAGCACTTCCTGCATTTTTGATTACAGTCATGATTCCATTCACGTATAGTATCGCCGATGGAATGGCATTCGGTTTTATTGCATATCCAATTGTAAAAGTGGCCTTGGGTAAACAAAGAGAACTGTCAACAGCATTAGTTATCATTTCATCCCTGTTTTTATTTGATTTTGTGATGAAAATTATCGGTTTATAATTGAAATATAAAAGTCGTGAATGTAGTTTAGTAAGTGGAGAAAATCGTATATAATCATGCAAATAGAGTGCTAAATCAAGTGATCTTAGCACTCTATTTTTAGTTATATAAAGAATTTTATTGTTTTCTTAGACTGTTTTCTAAATGATTGGTGTATTTTACACAATAGATATAAACTGTGCACTAATTACCGCTACGGAAATACACTTCGCTTTCCGGGGGCGGCTGTTGAGCCTCCTCGCGCTAACGCACTGCGGGGTCTCACCGATGCCTTTCCTCCCCCAGGAGTCTCAGCGTATTTCCTCCGCTAAGTATAGTGCGTTGCAATTTCCAATAACTATTGCTGGATTAATAACAATAATTATCATCTATTTTTAATATAGTTGATTGGAGTGAAGGGCAGTCGACTCCTGCGGGAACAATGGTTTTCGGTGGGGCGAGTTAGCGCAGCCCCAGCACGTGTCTGAAGACCCCGCAGGACAAGGAAAGCTTCGGCAGCATTACATCGCACGCAGAAAAAGTGGTTTCCTTTTTCAAGGAAGTGGTTTTCTTCCGAGGAGGCTGAAGCCGTGCCCGCGGAAAGCGACTGCCCGGAACGGAAATCAACGGCGCACTTACTTCGCATTCGATTTCCGGAGCGAGAAATGAAGCACCAATCATTAAAACACTACGTCACAGTCTCTATCAACCACGAGATTAAAAAGCAACAAACATTATGAAAAGAGGCCTTACTAAAACAACAAAATAGCATATAAAATCGCAATCTTTTTAGCATAGGTGACATTTTTTCAAAGCTTCGGAGCTGCTCCAACAAAAACAAAGAAGCCACACTACGAAAAGGTAGTATGACCTAAGGAAAAAATAGTTACTTATTCCACTGATAAAATGTACGAATAAATTGGCTGGTTTCCTTTGTGGACTTCGACTTCGATATCTTCATATGTTTCTTCTATATATTCCACTAATGATTCTACTTCGGCATCACTCGCATCTTCACCTTGAAGAATTGTAAGGATTTCATCATCTTCAGTGATCATTTCGTTTAACAACAATTTAACTGTTTGTGCTTTATCTGGATCTGTTGCATTTATTTTCCCATCCGCAATTCCCATGAAATGACCATTTTCAATCGTGATTCCATCAATTTGTGTATCCCGAACAGCATATGTAACCTGCCCCGTTTTTACTTGCCTGCTCGCCTGTTCCATCAACTTTTTATTCTCAATTATGTCAGCCTCAGGGTGAAATGCTAAGATAGCGCTAATCCCCTGTGGTATTGTCTTTGTTGGAACGACTTGAACATTATCATCCGCTAATTCTGCAGCTTGTTCTGCTGCCATCACGATATTTTTATTGTTCGGTAAGATTAAAATATTTTTTGCATTTGCTTGTTCAATCGCATCGGTAATATCTTGTGTGCTTGGATTCATAGTTTGTCCACCTTCAATAACTACTGTAGCACCAAGACTTTCCAAAAGCGTTTTTAAACCTTTCCCCATGGCAACTGTTACAATCGCATAATCCGCTTTTTCTTTTGTTGTGGATTCTTTGTCTTTTTCACCAACGATTGCCGTATGCTGTTCACGCATGTTTTCAATTTTCATATTAATCAGGCTGCCATATCGTTGACCAATCGTTAGCACGTGACCAGGGTATTCTGCATGGACATGTACTTTTACAATCTCATCGTCCGCTACAACTAGCAAAGAATCGCCATGTTCACTTAATTCATTACGAAATGATTCTTCACTAAATGGACTTTTAGCTGTTTTCTCTTCTTCAAATTTGACCATAAACTCAGTACAATAGCCAAACTCGATTTCAGATGTGTCCATAAAATCCTGAGCGAGCTTATGATGTTCAGCGTTCACCATTTCATCCATTTCTACGTCGTCTACATCTTCTTCGGGTAGCTCTTCTCCTTTTAACAAAGCAAGGAATCCCTCATAAATCGTTACAAGACCTTGTCCGCCAGAATCAACTACACCTACTTCTTTTAATACCGGTAATAAATCCGGTGTCCGCTTTAAGGATGCCTTTGCTTCTGTCAGCACTTTTTCCATAATAACGACAACATCGGTTTCTTTTTCTGCTTCTTGAACAGCTACATCAGCAGCATCTTTGGCTACGGTTAAAATTGTTCCTTCCACAGGCTTCATCACGGCTTTATAAGCAGTTGCTACCCCATTTTCAAATGCATTTGCGAGATCCTCTGATGATAGTGTCTGCTGCTTTTCAACACCTTTAGCAAATCCGCGGAATAATTGCGATAGAATGACACCAGAATTACCTCTGGCTCCCATTAATAAACCTTTAGCGAAAGCATTAGCAACTTCCGATATATTGTCCGACTTCACTTTTTTAACTTCGCTTGCGCCTGAAGTCATGGATAAATTCATATTTGTTCCAGTATCCCCGTCTGGAACCGGGAATACATTTAATGCATCAATTTTTTTGGCGTTATTCGTTAAATGGTGTGCTCCAGAGAGTACCATTTGTGCAAAAGTCTTGCCATCTAACGCTCGTACCATACCTGTACTTCCTCCTTATTGACCACGCTAATCTTTTGCTACACGAACTCCTTGAATATAAATATTAACGGAGTCAATCGCTAATCCTAATGATTGATTTAGTGTATATTTTACTTGGGATTGAACATTATGGGCTATTTCTGATATTTTCGTACCATAGCTAACAATAATATACATATCAATATGAAGACGTTCACCATCTTGTCTGACTATGATACCTTTTGAGAAATTTTCTTTACGAAGAATTTCAGCAATACCATCTTTTATTTGGTTCTTCGAGGCCATTCCTACAATACCATAACATTCGATTGCAGCGCCTCCAGCAATGGTTGCAATCACATCGTTTGTAATTGTTACGTGACCATCATTCGTATTCAATTCAATGGACATTATTATCCTCCTTTAAAACCCGCTTCTCTTAAGGATATTTTACTACAATAAATCCACTTTTAAAAGCAAACATATTATCCCATCTAACCCCTTCTAACAATGGACGAAATCTTATAATCTGTCAAGTGTTTTCGCTTTATACAAAAAATAAATTGCATTCAGGCTGTACTTGTGATAAATTGTATAAGTAATAAATGACACATGTGATGAGTAAGGAGGGATTTACATGGCTAGAAAATGTGTTGTAACTGGACGTCAAACTCGCAGTGGAAACCAACGTTCTCACGCTATGAATTCCAACAAGCGTAAATGGAAAGCTAATGTACAAAAAGTTCGTATTATGGTAGACGGCAAACCTAAACGTGTTTATGTTTCTGCACGTGCCCTTAAGTCAGGTAAAGTAGAGCGCGTATAATATAGCTTAACATTAGTTCAAAATGAAAAAGGCAGCCTATAACAGGCTGCCTTTTTCGTTTTGGCTGTTTTATAAAGGCCTGTATTCGCATTGTTCGCTGCTTTATGCCCTGCATCTCCACACAGCCCCGATTAGCGACAGTCATATTTTCAAACGGCACAAAAAGTGAACAATCCTCATCCAAACGTAACGTTGCGCTTTTACAACAAAAAATAAGCTTCTGCCAACCAAATGACAAAAGCCAATTTTTCTTATTTTTCCTTTTTGAAAACACCAATACAGACTCTAACTAATCCGCCAATAAATCTTGGGAGTTTAATCGTATAAAATTTCAATGAGTCCCCTCCTCTAATTACAGACAAAACTTACTTTGGAATCGTTTTATTCATGGCGTCACGACTCTTTATTAGTAATAGTATGCCTTCATTAAAAGAAAAAGTACCATTTTTTAAAAGAAGCTTGTTAGAGATACACAATGTTGACCCCCATGTGATCGTCTGATTAACTAACGGATAATAAAAGCCTTCCAGGGTTAATCCCTTTACACGCTTTGTAAACGGGATGAATGATATGGCAGGATATTTTTCGTCCATTGTCACAGTATGGGTACCTGGTTTCATCATTTCAACTTGATTATTTTTATCCACAATAATTCCCTGACTATCATTCTGCGAAATCCGAAAAAGCGTTTGTATGTTTATGAGCTCATGATCCAATCTGCCACCTGTTACACCAAATAGGAATAACTTCGCTGGTTTCAAGTCATATGCTTTGGAAATCGCAATCTCTAAATCTGTTTGATCCTTTTCAATCGGATATTCCTTATACCATTTCGCTTTTCTCTTAATATATGCTTTTTCTTCCGGATTTATCGAATCAAAATCCCCAACAGCATAATCTGGCATGATATGATGTTTGATCAATGTTAGTGCACCACGATCTGCCCCAATCCATACGTCCACATCGCGTTCAAAAGAAATAAGATCGGGAATTAATTCAAGCGGTCCATTCCCTACTATCGCAATATTCATGGCAGTTATTCCGATTTTCTTGTTGCTTGGAGAATAGCTTGGATTGCTTGTTGGCGATCATCTTTGTTAAATACTGCACTGCCTGCCACTAAGACATCTGCACCCGCATCTGTACATCGTTTTGCAGTATCAACATTAACACCACCATCAATTTCAATTTCAAATGATAGACCTAATTCGTCTCTCCAGTCCGCAATTTGCTTAATTTTTGGCACTACATGACTAATAAAAGATTGACCACCAAATCCTGGATTGACTGTCATAAGTAAAACGAGGTCAACGTCTGGAAGAACTTGTTTTATCATTTCAGCAGGAGTTGCAGGGTTGATCACCACACCAGCTTTCACTCCTTGACTTTTTATCAATTGAATCGTACGGTGCAAATGTGGACACGCTTCTTGATGTACTGTAATAATTGAGGCACCAGTACTGGCAAACATCGGAATGAATGCATCCGGATTTTCAATCATTAAATGCACATCTAAAGGAAGGGTTGTTTTCGGTTTGATCGATTCAACAATCAGCGGTCCAATCGTTATGTTCGGAACAAAGTGACCATCCATGACATCGACATGAATATAGTCTGCTCCACCCTTTTCAACATCAGTTATTTCTTCACCAAGTCTTGCAAAATCAGCTGATAATATGGAAGGTGCTATTTTTGTCATCATTAATACCTCGGCTTTCTAGATTGAATTTCTTCATAAAAATTCACATAGTGTTCATACCTGAATAAAGGAATATCACCGGTTTCAACAGCCTGTTTTACTGCGCATTTCGGTTCTTTATAATGCTTACACCCGCGAAATTTGCAGTTTTCTTCCCGTTCTCGTATTTCTGGAAAACAATCGGCTAACATATCTAAATCTACCTCATTAAAATCAAGTGAACTAAACCCTGGGGTATCAGCAACCAACCCCCCGTTTACTTCAACCAACTCTACGTGTCTTGTCGTGTGTTTTCCTCGCCCTAAACTTTTAGAGATATCTGCCGTTTTCAACAGCAGGGATGGTTTTAGCGCATTTAATAAAGATGATTTTCCCACACCAGACTGGCCAGCAATAACGGTTACTTGTTTTGCAAAATAGTCGATTAAATTCGCTAAGCCCTCCGGTTGTTTTGCCGATAGTAATTCTACTGAATAGCCAATCTGCTGGTAGTGCTTTTGATAACTTTCGATTCTTTCTTTCTCTTCATCAGCGATTGCATCCATTTTTGTAATAAAAATTACTGGTTCAATCCTTTTTGATTCAATCAAAACAAGAAACCTGTCAAGCAATAATGGATTGAAATCGGGCATGATGGCAGAACTCACGATAATCGCCTGGTCAATATTGGCAATGGGAGGACGGATTAATTGGTTCTCCCTTGACTTAATTTCCTGGATATATCCTTCATCCGGATTGCTTTTATCAAACGATACAAAATCTCCAACAAGTGGTGTAATGTTTTTATTACGAAAAACACCACGCCCCCTGCATTGATATACTTTACCTTCTGATTGAACATAATAAAATCCGCTCAACGCTTTAATAATTCTGCCATCCGCCATTTATTCACCCTCTTCATATGAAACCGTTTTGTCAATTACTACGTCATCATCACGAATTACTTTATATTCCGCATTCTGATCCGGTGCTATCGTTAATGTTATCGTAAATTCCGTGTCTTTCGTTATCGTTTCTTGTTCTGCTACATCAGATATAGAACGATTCGCATCCTCAATATAAATTTTTACAGTTTGTTCCTTTGGTTGTTCTTGAGTTTCATCAGCTGGTTGATCTGGGTTATATGCCACATTAAATGAAATCGTTTTTGATGCTGGTGGCTTTTCTTTTGGACCTGTCGAAATATATACATCAACCGTTGATCCTTCCTCTAATTTCGTATTCGGTTCCGGATCCTGTTTTATAACTTCTCCTTCAGTCGTGCTGTCCGAATGCTCTTCAATGACATTTATCTTAAAGTTTTGTTCATCAAGATATGCCTTCGCCTCGTCCTCTGTCATGCCCTTTAGATTGTTAAGAGATGCTAATTCCGGTCCATTACTGATTTCAAAAATAACTCTCGTTTCACCGGGGATAACTTCTGAATCTGGTGTCGGCTGGATTTGTGTAATGATTTGACCTGCTGGTTTATCCGAGTATTTCTTATAGGAAATAACTTCCTGATATTCCTCATCCTCCAGTAACCGTTTTACTTGACTAAAATCTTTGCCAACATAATCAGAAAAAGTTATCTTTTCCTTTCCTTGACTGACAAAAACCGTAACAGTTGAATCCTCTTTTACTGTTTTTCCGACACGAGGATCTGTTTTAACAACAATTCCTTCCTCAACATCTTCTGAATAAATCATTTCTTTTTCGCTTTTTAAATTTAATTTCTCTAATTTATCCACGGCATCATCGTATTCCATATCAACAACATCAGGAACATCTACATCTTTAGGTTGCAAAACCCCTGGAATGATAAAAAGTGCTGCTACGCCAGATGCCAGCAATATGAAAAGGATGACCGCAATAATGATCCACTTTTTCTTCTTGCTTTTGCCCTTATTCTTGTTCTTACTTTTATTTTTATTTTTCTTGTTTTTTTTAGGTTTTTTGACTGCATCTTCATTGTACTTTTTCGTATTTCCGTTTGTTTGGTGGACAATTGTATCCTGATTAGCAGGAAAATGTTGCAGTTGATCATCTGTAATAATTGGGATTGCCTTTGTTTCTTCCCCGACTTCAACTGGCGGTGTATATCTATCCTCATTTATCTTATCTGGGTCTAAAGCCGATTCAAGTGCATCTTCCATATCGTAGACAGTATCATACCGATTCAATGGATCCTTTGTTGTTGCTTTTAGTACGATGTTTTCAACGCTTTGTGGAACATCCTGATTAAAACGTCTTACGGATGGTGTATCACTTTGCAGATGCTTTAAAGCGATTGAAACCGGAGATTGCCCTGAAAATGGGAGCCTGCCTGTTAATAGTTCAAACAGTACAATTCCTAACGAATAAATATCCGACTTCTTAGTGGCCATACCTCCACGAGCTTGTTCTGGAGAAAGATAATGGACAGACCCTAATATTGAATTCGTCTGAGTCAATGATGTAGCACTAAGCGCAACGGCAATACCGAAATCCGTTACCTTGATTTGTCCATATGTATCAATTAAAATATTCTGTGGTTTAATATCACGGTGAACAATATCATTTGCATGTGCATGCGCAATTGCCGAACCAATTTGTTTCATAATATCTAATGCTTTTTCAACTTCAATTGGTCCGTATTTCTGTATGTATTCTTTCAATGTCATCCCATCGACATATTCCATTACCATATATAAAATATTATCCTCTTCACCAACATCGTAAATATTTACAATGTTTGGATGGGAAAGGCTCGTCGCTGACTGAGCTTCTCGATCAAAGCGGGCGATAAATTCCTCATCATTTGCATACTCAAGCCGTAAAACCTTTATTGCTACATCCCGATCCAGTATGATATCGTTCGCTAAATAGACGTTGGCCATTCCACCGCCACCGATAGTTCCTTTAATCCGATAACGTTCATTCAATAGGTGCCCTTCTAACACGGAATTTCACCTTCTTCCTGAGGAACGTCATGTTGGACAAGTATAAGTGAAATATTATCTTCGCCGCCTAGTTCATTCGCTAAATGAATCAACTGTTGTCCTTTTTCCTCCATATCCTGTTGACTTTGAATACGCTCACCCAACTCGTCATCTGTTAATTTATCGGTTAACCCATCGGTACACAATAATAAAATATTCCCGGAATCCCATTCAAGGCTTCGAATGTCTGATTCAACATACTCTTCTGTTCCGACGGCTTTCAATACAACATTTTTTCTAGGATGATGTTGTGCATCCTCTTTTGTAATTTGACCAGATTGAACAAGCGCATTTACCAATGAATGGTCTTCTGTTAGTTGATTAAAGCCATTTTCATTTACAAGATAGCAACGGCTGTCCCCAACATGTGCAATGGTGATAAATTCATCAGTACAGATCGCAATTACAATTGTCGTACCCATTCCTTGACATTCTTCATTGTTTGATGCGTATTCAAATAATGCTTTATTCATTTCTTGGATGGAGTCTCTAAGCCAATTTTCGATTTCATCTGGTGTTTGAAGCTGATTACTTTGCTCCCATTTTTCCTTAATGAGAGTCGTGGCCATTTGACTAGCAACATCACCAGCTTTATGCCCACCCATACCATCAGCAATAATCGCTAAAAATTGACCATAACGGTTATGGTAAATCCCCCCGGAATCTTCGTTATGGTTTCTAATTTTACCACGATCTGTAAAAAATTTACTTTTCATTCTTTCACCCCTTAAAAACCTCGTTACCTCTCCAGTCATTACCTACATTATGACATGAAATAACCATGAAAAGAACGTTTTTTGTCACTTTTTTCTAAACCGTGTAAGGAAAAATCCATCCGTTTGAAATGTTTGCGGAAAAATCTGTAAACCATAGTCCGTTTTCCCTGGTGATTGATTTAAATCAGGCGGTAACCCCTCAAAAAAAGCTTGATCAATTTTATAATCAGTTTGTTGTTGTAAAAATGCTTTCACAACACCATCATTTTCTTCTTGGTCAACTGTACAAGTACTATATATCAATAAACCACCTTTTTTCAATAGTGGCGCAACATGTTGCAAAATATCGCTTTGAATTTGAGCTAATCGTCCAATATCTGCTTCACTTTTATTGTATTTAATCTCCGGTTTACCACGTATAACACCCAAGCCTGAGCATGGTGCATCAACAAGAATCCGATCAAAGCTCCCTTTTTCGTGAATAGTTTGTAGCTTTCTTGCATCTGCCTGATTCGCAATGATGTTGGACAAACTGAGATCCAATCCTTTTTTTTCGATCATTTTTGCTTTCTTCGAATGAAGGTCGTATGCATGTATTGTCCCTTGATTTTCCATTTTTTCAGCAATATGTGTTGCCTTTCCACCTGGTGCACTACATGCATCCAAAACTTGCATACCTGGTTCTACATCGAACATTTCAGCAACAAGCATCGAACTTTGATCTTGAATCGTGATGTAACCATCGTTAAACAAGTCTGTTTTTAAAATATTCCCCTTATCAACAATAATACCTTGATTTGAAAAGTCTGATGTTCTTACTTCCAGCCCTTGCTCACGCAAAATATTTATCGCCTCTTGTCGGGAAATTTTTAATGGTTGTACACGAATAGCTAATGGCTTTCGCATTAAATTTGCTTCACACATCTCCGTAGTAATCTGTTCCCCATACATGGTCAGCCAACGATTCACAAGCCACTCCGGATGACTTGTTTCAATTGATAGTCGTACAGCCGTGTCCTTAATTGCTGTTGTTTCCGGAACCCCATTACGCTGCACGCTTCTTAGCACACCATTTACAAACGAAGCGATTCCCTTATGCCCTTTGTGTTTCGCAATTTCAACTGCCTCATGAATGATTGCATGATCTGGGATCTTATCTAAGAAAACCATTTGATAAACAGACATCCGTAATAGCATCCGTACCCAGGGCGCTACTTTTTTCTGAGAATCGACAAAGGAATTCAAATAAAAATCCAATGTCAATTTGCGTTGAAACGTTCCATAGACAATTTCAGTTAATAGCCCCTCATCTTTCGGACTAACTTTACCTGTTTTAAGCTGATAGTTAATTAATAAGTGGCTATAGGCTCCGTCTTTCTCCATTCTTACTAAAATATCGACAATTGTTGCTCTTAAATCATTACTCATCTATCAATCACCCATTTTCATTCCTGGTTTGATCCGATCCGGTGAACCATGCAAATATTGCTTAACTGTCATTCGTTTTTTGCCTGCTGGTTGAATTTCTTTGATTCGTAAACCTTGGTGATTTCCACAGATTACGGTAAATGCTTCCTCATCAATTTCTATAATCTCACCAGGTATTCCGTCATATGTTTTATTATCGACTTCTCCCCACCATATCTTCATTGGTTTATTTTGATAGGTTGTAAAAGCAACAGGCCAAGGATTTAGTCCTCTAATTTGGTTGTAAATATCAATGTTATGATTATTCCAGTCAATTTTCTCCTGTTCGCGTTTAATATTGGCTGCAAATGTTGCTTCTTGGTCATTTTGTTTAATTGGTGTAATAGAATGTGCTGCTAGTTTGGGCAATGTTTCCAGTAATAAATCAGCACCCGCTTGGGATAGTTTATCATGTAGTAACCCAACAGTATCATCTTTAGCAATTGGCACTTTTGCTTGCGTTAAAATATCTCCGGCATCTAATTTCTCTACCATATACATAATGGTTACACCAGTTTCTTGCTTTCCTTGCAAAATAGCATAATGGATTGGTGCACCACCACGAAGTTCCGGTAACAGGGATGCATGAACATTAATACACCCATATTCTGGCGCTGTTAACAACTCTACAGGCAATATTTGCCCGTACGCTGCCGTAATAATTAAATCCGGCTTATAATCAATTATTTTTTGATAATCATTCTTTAGTTTTTCAGGTTGAAAGACTGGGATATTGAGCCCTTCCGCAGCTTCCTTCACAGGTGGCGGTGTTAGCACCTTCTTTCTTCCTTTTGGTCGATCTGGCTGTGTAACGGCTAACACTACATTATAATTAGCCTCTATTAGAGCTTGTAGAATAGGTACTGAAAAATCCGGTGTCCCCATAAATACAATTCGTTCCATCTAAATCCCTACTTCCTACATCAATTGATATGGTTGCATGTCTACTGTAATCAGTAAATCATCTTTCCTGACATCTTCATCAAATTGTTGAATTATTTTTTTGATTAGTTTTCTTAATTGCGGTTCATGCTTGTATTTTATCATGCATTGATAGCGATATCTATCCTTCACACGCGTGATGGGCGACGGGGTCGGTCCTAACACAACCGTATTGTTACTGACATGATTCATCAGTAATTGCACAATCTTTTGCGTCGTTTGAACAGCTTTCACCTGATTCTCATGTGAAATCGTCATTAAAACTAAATAGACATATGGTGGATATTGAAACGTTTTTCGTGTATTCATTTCCGTTAAATAAAATTGAGAATAATCATACGTACTTGCAAGCTCAATACTATAATGATCTGGTGTATAGGTCTGAACGATGACTTCACCGGGTAATTCATGTCTACCTGCTCTACCACTTACCTGTGTTAATAGTTGGAAAGTCTTTTCAGATGCCCGGAAATCAGGCAAATGTAACATGGAATCAGCGGTTAATACACCAACTAGTGTGACATTCTCAAAATCAAGACCTTTCGCAATCATTTGTGTCCCCAGCAAAATATCTGCTTCCCGATTGGCAAATTGCTTTAATAGCTTTTCATGCGCACCTTTTCTCCTTGTTGTGTCAACATCCATTCGAATGACACGTGCTTCTGGGATAAGTTGGGTTAATGCCTCCTCCACCCGTTGTGTCCCTGTACCAAAATAACGAATTAAATCACTATTACATTCCGGACAAATCATTGGCATTGGTTCTTCATACGAACAATAATGACATTTTAATTGATTGCTATTCTTGTGGAATGTTAATGCAATATCACAATGCGGACATTCTTTAACATGTCCACAATCACGACACATGACAAATGTTGAGTATCCCCGCCTGTTTAATAGCAATACAACTTGTTCGTTCTTCGCAATACAGTTCTCCATTTTTTCTTTTAAACGTCTTGAAAACATTGTACGATTACCAGCATGAAGTTCGTTACGCATATCGACAATTTGGACTTCGGGCATCCCTTTATCGTTCGTTCGTTTTGTCAAAGTAGCTAATTGATAAACACCTTTTTGTGCCCTTGCATATGACTCTAATGTTGGGGTTGCACTGCCAAGTATAACTGGACATTGGTGGACTTCCCCGCGATAAATTGCTACATCCCTGGCATGATAACGTGGTTGATCTTCTTGTTTATAACTATTTTCATGTTCTTCATCGATAATAATAATACCAATATTTTCAAATGGAGCGAAAATGGCTGACCTAGCGCCAACAACTACTTGTACTTCCTTTCGATGGATGCGTCGCCATTCATCATACTTTTCTCCACTCGATAAAGCACTATGCAACACAGCCACATTTGAACCAAATCTTCCTTTAAAACGATGTACCATTTGGGGTGTGAGAGAAATTTCCGGAACTAGCACGATTGCTTCTTCCCCATTTTGAATCACATCTTGTATCGCCTGTAAATAAATCTCTGTCTTCCCACTACCCGTTACACCATGTAAGAGAAAGACATCATGTTGTCCTTGTGAAATCTTCTGTTTAATCGGATTAATTGCCTGTTGTTGTTGTTCAGTAAGTTCCAATGCATTTGTTTTTGCAATCGCATCATCATCATATGGGTTACGAAACACTTCAACTTTCGATGATGCCAGCAAACCCCTATCAATTAATTTTTTAATCGTCGGTTGTGTTGTCTCTAAATAACGAATTAATTTAGGCTGTTCAATTGGGTCAGGATATTCAATAAAAAAACCTAACAGTTCCCGTTGTTTTTTTGCATTTTTTGCTACATCATATAATGCTTCTTCAAGTAAATACGTCTCTTTCGCTGGCTGTACCATCGTAACGTACTTTTTTGTTATTTTCGATTTCACAAGATAGTTAACGGCAACATCGCCATCTTGAATTGCTTTTTGTACATGGTAATAACGAATAGACCTATTTGCCAGCTCTTCATATGGAATGGAATCACGTCCAGCGAAAACCATTTCTAAATCGTCTGACAACCGTTCTTCCGTCAACCGAACAAGTTCTTTTTTATATTGAGATTTTAATACTTGTGGCAGCATTGCTTGGTATGAGGTGATATACAAGCTTAATGTCTGATCTGCGAGCCATTTTCCAAGTTTTAGTAATTCATCTGTTAAAACTGGTGTTAAATCCAATACATCAATGATCTTTTTTAGCCCTTTGTGTGTTGACTCCGAAATCAGTTCAACAACAAAACCCATAATTTTTCGAGGCCCAAATGGCACGATTACTCGCATTCCCTTTGTGATCACCTGCTGGAAGTGATCCGGGATTAGATAATCAAAAGTCTGATTAATTGAACTGGCCGGAACATCTACAATAACTTTTGCTATTTTCACTTCGCTTCATCCTTCATATCACGGTGAATTAACGTCAGTATCTTTTCAGCCATTTCCTGTTTTGTTGATAAGGCAAGTTCAGTTGATTGTAAATCTTTATTTAAATATGTAGCCACATTCATATCTCCACCAAATCCTGCACCTTCTGTTGAAACATCATTGATGACAATGGCATCCAGTTGTTTTTTTTGTAATTTGTTTTTGCCATAATCTAAGACATTTGTCGTTTCCGCAGCGAATCCTACTAAAAATTGATGGGTCTTCACTTCTCCTAGCGACTGTAAAATATCTCTCGTTCGTTCCATTTCAATCTGCCAGGTGCCTTCCTGTTTTTTCATTTTTTCTTGAAAAACCTGTTTTGGCCGGTAATCGGCAACTGCTGCAGCCTTTATAACAATATCGCTTTCTAAGAAATAGTGATTCATTGCCTCATACATTTCCTCTGCTGTTGTTACATCAATTCTACGTACATTGTTTTTAGACAGTTCAAGGTTAGTTGGGCCAGATACAAGCGTAACTTCCGCTCCAAAGTTAGCGGCAGCTTCAGCCAATGCAAATCCCATTTTGCCTGTTGAACGATTGGTGAAAAATCTTACTGGATCAATTTGTTCACGCGTCGGGCCTGCTGAAACTAATACTTTTTTTCCTGTTAAAATAGAACTTTTCGCTTGGTGCTGTTGAACCACTTTAACTATTTGCTCTGGTTCCTCTAGTCGGCCTTTGCCAACATAACCACACGCTAAATAACCTGCACCAGGTTCAATAAAATGATACCCCCATTTTTCCAATTGCTGCATATTTTGAATAACAGCAGGATGTGCATACATATGAACATTCATTGCCGGAGCAACATATATGCTAGCTTGGGTAGCCAATAAGGTTGTGGAAAGCATATCATCGGCAATCCCACCAGCAATTTTCCCAATAATGTTTGCTGTCGCCGGAGCGATAATCACAATATCTGCCCAGTCCGCTACATCGATATGAGCAATTTTCTTCGTATCCTTCTCGTCGAATGTATCAATATAAACGGGATTCCTTGATAACGCTTGAAATGTTAATGGGGAAACGAATTTAGCAGCGTTCTCTGTCATCATTACTTTCACATTGGCACCCGCTTGGGTCAGTTTACTTGTTAATGCACATGCCTTATATACTGCAATTCCACCAGAAACCCCTAAAAGAATATTTTTATTTTCAACCATCTGATTGTCCCCTTTCAGGTTGCATACTCTAATCATACATAATGGATGGATTATAAAACAAATAATACCCTCGCAAATTAGGAAGGCGAGGGTATTCTATGCTTTTGAAAAGCTAAGAAAGTATAAAATTTGGCTTTAATTTGCTTTTGGCATAACGAGCCACGTCCAGCTCCAGCGCCCAGCGACTAGCGCGACTTCCCTCACCTCCTGCCCCACACGAGGTGGGGTAGTTCGACGTTGCCACAGGACGTGGCGTTCTTAGTCGAGCTTCCTTATCGGTTCAAGTATAAAGGAAGGCCGACTAAAACCGGACTTTGCGTCCAACGTCGGCATACCCCTTTTTTAGTGGCATGTTTCCTTTATCTCCTACGGTAGGAATGTTCGGTTAAGATCGCTGCTTTGCGCAGCAACACTGAACCACCCTGCTTGGCAGGGCGCAGTCCGTACGTCGCTACCCGGTCGCTTGCGCTTTTGTTCTGAAATTATTCTTTCACAAACAATTTTTCTGCTTGTATTTCTTCAAGTGCCATACCAACAAATTTAGCTGACTTTGGATTTTCAACCTGGCAATTCTTTTTCTGACGCATCTCTCTTGCCCGTCTGGCTGATAGTGTAACAAGTGTATATTTAGATCTGATTTTTTCCTGTAATGCATCAATTGATGGATCAAGCATCATTTTCTATCATCCTCCAATAGTTGTTTATATTGTCTCTCAATCCGTTCCCGTTTACAGTGCTCGCTTTGAATAATGGATTGAACTTTGGCAACTGCATGTTCTACACGGTCATTCACAACAACATAATCATATGCATCCATCATTTCAATTTCTTTTCGCGCCTCTTTTAACCGGTTTAAGACTAAGTCCTGTGATTCAGTACCACGGCTGACAATACGGTTTTTCAATTCTTCCAAACTAGGTGGGAACAAAAAGATAAACACACCTTCCGGGAAGTTTTCCTTGACTTGTAATGCACCCTGTACTTCGATTTCTAAAAACACATCATGTCCGGCCGCTAGTGTTTCCTCAACATATTTTCGTGGTGTTCCATAATAATTATTTACATATTTAGCGTATTCTAATAGCTGATTTTGCTCAATTAAAGCTTCAAATTCTTCATTTGTTTTATAAAAATAATCAACACCATTTGTTTCGCCAGGTCTGATATCCCTTGTCGTCATGGAAATAGAATACCGTAAATCAGTATCGTGCGCAAATAATTCTTTCCTTACCGTTCCTTTCCCGACACCGGAAGGACCGGAAAGAACAAATAAAATCCCTTTCTCCTCGATCAAAACATTTCCTCCTACTATTCATCCGAATCTTCTTCATGACTCAATACACGTTGCCCTACCGTTTCTGGTTGGACTGCAGATAGTACAACATGATCGCTATCTGTAATAATTACTGCTCTTGTTCTACGTCCATATGTTGCATCTACTAGTTTATTATTATCACGTGCAACAGTAATTATCCGTTTTATTGGTGCGGATTCTGGTGAGACAATAGAAATAATTCTATTGGCTGAAACCACGTTGCCAAATCCGATGTTAATTAATCGTAAACTCAATAGTTAGTTCCCCCTTAAAATTCAAAAACCACTCATCTGTATCTAGTTCATTCTATTATAAGGAAAAAGAAATACAAAATACAAGCTATTACTCTATATTTTGAACTTGTTCTTTGATTTTCTCAAGCTCACTTTTCAACGAAACGATCCATTCGCTAATTTTTACATCGGTGGATTTAGAGCCAATTGTATTTGTTTCGCGATGCATTTCCTGAAGGATGAAGTCTAATTTTCTACCGATTTGCTCATCCTTTTTTATTATAGCAAAAAAATGATCAATATGACTAAGTAACCTTGTTATTTCTTCTGTAATATCGCCTTTTTCTGCTAAAAGCGCAATTTCTTGATACATATGACTACTATCAACATCGATCATGTCAGCTAAATAATCGTTGACACGCGTTTTAATCCGTTCCCGGTATTCGTGAACTACATTTGCTCGGCGTGTTTTTAATAAAGACACAACTTCCTGAATGGATTCCATTCTATCTGTTATATCCGCAAGAAGTTTTTCCCCTTCTGCCTCACGCATCTTTTGAACATGTTCGCAAGCAGTATGAAGGCCGGCTATGATCACTTCAACTTGTTGTTCAGATTGTTCTTCCATTTGTTGGATTGAAAACAAGTCTGGCATCTGTGAAAGAACAGTCATTGGAATATCACCAGTTATTTGATAGCGCTCCTTCACTTGCTTAAGTTGTTCCACATATTGGTCCAACAACTTCCAATCTGTTTCTAGTCTCTTCTTAACAAAACCCTCACCATCAATCCGTATGAGTATTTCAATTCGTCCTCTTCCAAAATAGGACCTGACAACTTCTTTCATCTTTTCTTCCAAGAATAAAAAAGTCGATGGAATCTTCGTATGAAAATCTAGAAACCTGTGATTAACACTCCTAATTTCGACTGTTACTATCGTATTTTCGATATAGATCACTTCTCTGCCATACCCTGTCATGCTTCTTGCCATACTTACCACATCCGTTCAATTTGCTACATGCATTTCCTTATTATAACAGTGATAAGAAGAAAAATAAAAACTTCCTCCTTGGGTAAAGAGGAAGCCTGGAAGTTTTTACTTTTTTGTAAAGCCAAACAAAACAGTTGGTAACGAACTAAGTACGATGATTAACATCCAATCACGCAAACTTAAAAAAGTTGTATGAAAAACCGGCTGTAATGGTTCGAAATAGATAGCGACAAGCAATAACAGTAAAGAAGAGAGAACGGCTAACACTAAATAAATATTCTCAAATGGATTACGAGCAAAAACCGAATGATCACTGCGGCAATCAAATACGTGAATGAGCTGAGCCATTACTAACGTCGTAAATGCAACTGTTTGACCATAAATCAAATTGTCCGGATTATTTTGATAGGACAGGATAAAAGCGATTAACGTCACTAATCCAATTAATATGCCTCGACTAACAATTTTAAACCCAAGACCACGTGCGAAAACACCTTCTCTTGGATTTCTTGGCGCCCGTCGCATCACATCTTCCTCCGGCTTGTCCAGACCGAGAGCCATTGCTGGAAGACCATCCGTAACTAAATTAACCCATAATATCTGTACTGGTACGAGTGGAAGCGGCAATGCAAGTAACATGGCAAACAACATGACCAAAATTTCACCTACATTGGAAGCTAACAAATAGCGGATAAATTTACGAATGTTTTCATAAATATTTCGTCCTTCATTGATCGCTGCTTTAATTGTTGCAAAGTTATCATCCATTAATATTAAGGAGGAAGCTTCTTTTGTTACATCTGTACCACTTCGCCCCATACTAATACCAATATCACTTGCTTTAATTGCCGGAGCATCGTTCACACCATCACCGGTCATTGCCACGATATGCCCTTTTGCTTGAAAGGCATTGACAATTTTCAACTTATGTTCAGGTGTTACACGAGCAAAAACATAAACGCGATCAATAATTTCCTGTAATTCTTCTGTTGACATTTGATTTAGTTGACTTCCATCTAACACCAAACCATTTTCTGGTAACAGTTGCAAATTCATTGCTATTGCTCTAGCGGTTTTAACATGATCCCCTGTAATCATCACCGTCTTAATCCCGGCCTGTCTACATTCTGCAATTGCTGCTTTAACTTCTTTTCTTGGAGGATCGATCATTCCGTATAACCCAATAAAAGTTAAGTCGTTCTCTAAAAATGTAGATTCAAGTGTGTCTTGACTCGATAAAGGTTTTATACCAATAGCAATGGTTCGTAATGCTTTTTCTCCCATTTGATTGATAGCCTGATCAATCTTTCCTTTCTCTGCTGCTTTCATTAACTTCCTTCCACTATTCTCCATTACAAATGAAGTTCGTGGTAGTAACACGTCTGGTGCACCTTTTGTAATCACAAAACGACGCTTGTTTTCATCTTCCACAATTACACTCATTCGTTTACGATCTGAATCAAAGGGTATTTCCTTGACAATTCGATATTGGCCATGATCTGGTTTAAGACCGATTTTTCGTGCAGCAACTAATAACGCTCCGTCTGTAGGATCACCATCAACATAATACTTTCCCTTTTTGATTTTCAATTCCGCATGATTACAAAGCATGCCATATAAAAGCATCGATTCTAAATTTGGAAATTTATCATTAACCTTTTCTTTATCACGAAAATAATCACCACGAATATCATAACCGTCACCGGTGACATATAAATGTTCCCCATTTAAAAAGAGTTCTTTTACCGTCATTTGGTTTTCCGTCATTGTCCCTGTTTTGTCGGAACAAATTACAGAAGCGCTACCAAGCGTTTCAACAGCCGATAGTTTTCGGACGATTGCTTTTTTCCGTATCATCCGCTGGACACCTAACGATAATGCAACAGTTACAATTGCCGGTAACCCTTCCGGAATTGCTGCAACTGCAAGCGATACACCAGCTAAAAACATATTGTAAACCGGATGGCCTTGATAAACGCCGACAACAACAACTAATGCCGTTAATGCCAATGCGACAAAAATTAGGATTTTACCTAATTCGGCAAGTTTATTTTCTAAAGGAGTAATAATTTTCTTCGTTTTAACCATTAATGAGGCTATCTGTCCCATTACCGTATTCATGCCTGTTCCTACAACAATCCCCTTACCGGCTCCTCTTGTAACCAATGTTCCCATAAACGCCATATTCACTTGATCTTGTGGGTCAAGGTGATCACGCGATATTGACGAAGCGTGTTTCATAACCGGTAATGATTCGCCTGTTAGTGCGGACTCTTCCGTTTCCATGCTATTTGATTGGATAATCCGAATATCGGCCGGAATTCGATCTCCACTAGAAACACGAATAACATCACCTGCGACAATTTCTTGCGACGGGACTTTTTCCCACTCTCCATCACGTAAAACTGTGGCAACTGGTGCCGATAACTCCTTTAATTTAGCTAGCGATTTTTCAGCTTTTTGTTCCTGGAAATAACCGATGAACCCGTTCACAATAACGATAACCATTATCGCTATAGCATCAACAAATTCACCTAACAAACCCGCTATTAATGTTGCCGCAAGTAAAACGAGCACCATAAAGTCTTGAAATTGTTTTAAAAACAGCAACCATCTGGACGTACCCTTTTCTTCTTCCAGTACGTTTGGACCAAGTTGCTTTAAGCGCTCGTCAGCTTGTTTGCCAGGTAAACCTTTGTCTGCTGCCACATTTAGCTTTTGTTCAACATGATCTACATCTAATTGATACCATCTCATCTGAGCATTCCTCCAAATTCACCTGCACACTTTTTTTACACATTGGTTGAACATGTCAATCCTTTATTCATTTCTATGCAGACTCGTCCTAAAAAATGCTATAATTGCTTGAAGAGGTGATCGTATGCCATTTGATGGAATTGT
Source organism: Lentibacillus sp. Marseille-P4043 (assembly GCF_900258515.1). Taxonomy (NCBI): domain Bacteria; kingdom Bacillati; phylum Bacillota; class Bacilli; order Caryophanales; family Bacillaceae; genus Lentibacillus; species Lentibacillus sp. Marseille-P4043. The sequence goes on from NZ_LT984884.1 coordinate 3,096,763, forward strand.
TACTCGTGCAGTGACAGAAGAATTAAAGAACAATATACTCCCAGGAAAAATCACAAAAATTTATCAGCCAACAGCAACTGAACTTGTTTTAACGGTCCGGAGTCAGGGAGAAAACCACTCGTTATTATTATCCATTCACCCAACATATGCCCGTTTTCACGTCACAGCTGATGATTATAAAAATCCAACAGAGCCACCAATGTTTTGTATGCTCCTTCGTAAACATTTATCCGGAGCTATAATTGAGTCGGTTGAACAATTTGGAATGGAACGAATTGTAACGTTCACAGTTAAAACGCGAAATGAAATTGGAGACATCGCGTACAAAACACTAGTTATCGAGTTAATGGGAAAACATAGTAATGTGATGCTGGTTGATCAGGAAAAAGGACATATCATTGATAGTCTGAAACATGTCCCGATAGCACAAAATCGTTATCGAACCATTTTGCCTGGACATGATTACAAGTTGCCGCCTAGTCAAGGTAAATTAAACCCACTAGAAATAGATGGACAGGAATTGATAAAAAAACTAGATTTTAACGCTGGCAAAATTGAAAACCAAATTGTCCAAACGTTACTTGGTGTTTCACCACTTGTTGCTAAAGAAATTGCATATCGAGCGAATCTTGGTTCAGCAGCTATGTATGGTGAGAAATTTATGGAACTACAGAAATTAATCAGAGCCAATACTTATACACCTGTTATTTACCAAGGCAAAAAAGAAGACTTCCATGTTTTGCCAATTACTTTACTACAAAATGAACAACAGCCTTTTTCATCAACCAATATGATGCTTGATCAATTTTATTCAGGAAAAGCAGAACGTGATCGAGTGAAACAACAAGCGAAAGATTTGTATCGGTTTATTAAAAAAGAAAAAGACAAAAATGAACGCAAACTAAAAAAACACAAAAAAACAGTCAAAAAGGCTGAAGGGGCGGAGAAGTTCCAGCGGCTCGGTGAATTATTGATAGCAAACATGCATACGGTAAAACTTGGTGATGCAACTGCTGAAGTAATCGATTATTATGATCCTGAACAAAATAGCATTACCATTGAGTTAAATCCCAATAAAACACCAAGTGAAAATGCCCAAGGTTTCTTTAAAACGTATCAAAAGTTAAAAACATCTAAACAGATGGTCGAGAAGGAAATTGCTAAAACAAATGAAGAAATTACTTATTTGGACCAGCTTTTACAACAAATTGATGTAGCTCGCGAGGCTGATATAGAAGAAATACGCGATGAACTCCGTGATGAAGGATATCTGAAAAAACAGCGGCACCGCAAAAAGCAGAAAAAACAAACAAAACCAAATCCAGAACAATACCTTGCCTCAGACGGAACATTAATTCTGGTCGGAAAAAATAATAAACAAAATGAATATGTAACAATGAAGATCGCACACCGTGATGATATATGGTTGCACACGAAAGACATCCCTGGATCACACGTCATCATTCGTGACCGGGAGCCTAGTGAAGATACTTTGTTAGAAGCAGCAACACTGGCAGCCTATTTCAGTAAATCACAGCAATCTTCATCCGTGCCTGTGGATTATACAAAAATACGTCATGTGAAAAAACCAAATGGCGCCAAGCCCGGATATGTTACCTATGATAATCAAAAAACAGTTTTTGTCACCCCTAATAAACAAACAGTTGATAAATTAAGAAATAAAAACGGATGATTCGTCGTTAGAATCATCCGTTTTTTTATGGTAAGGGATTATAAAATTTGGCTCTAATTTGTTTCGAACTGGAATAGCCACGTTCAACTCCTACACTGCTTTTGGATTCAATTTTACGTCAATATTTCCCCGTGTAGCTTTTGAATATGGGCATGCTTGATGAGCATCTTCCGCTAATTGTTGGGCATCTTCGGGATTCACGCCTTGTATTTCAATATTCAGTGTAACGGCAATCTTAAATCCATCATCTTCCGGGTCCTTGCAAAAGCTTACTTCTGCATTTGTTTCCGAATCTATTTTTTTATGTTGTTGAGATGCTACTAGATTTAATGCACCATCAAAACATGCAGAATACGCTGCAGCAAAAAGCTGTTCCGGATTTGATCCTTTAGCTACCTGATTATTTGCCGGGTTAACAAGTTTAAGATCAATTAAACCATCATCAGATTTAACATGACCATCTCGTCCATTTTTTGCAGTTGCACTTGACGTAAAAATTACATTACTCATACTAGGAACACTCCTTTACAGTTATATAAAGCTGTATTCAAAAAGATTGCTGTTTTTTTACATAGTAGATATAAACTGCGCACTAATTACCGTTACGGAAATACACTTCGCTTTCCGGGGGCTCGCGATGAGCCTCCACGTGAGAAAACCACTCACTTTGGTGTCTCATCGTCTTCGCTTTCCCCCAGGAGTCTACGTGTATTTCCTCCACTGGTGTTGTGATTTAAAAACTCATTACATTCAGCTTTTGCTTGAGTGAATTTCTGTCCAAGGGTGAAAAAGCCTTGTGTAACGTTTAGAATCCATGGCTTTTCCCCTGTCGATAATCAGAGCACAACTACCAGCGGAGGCAGAATACGTAGACTCCTTGAAAATACAGTTCGATTTTCTGCGTGCGATGTAACGCTGCCGAAGCATTCCTTGTCCTGCGGGAACAGCACGAGTCTGAAGACCCCGCAGGAAGTGGTTTTCTTCCGAGGAGGCTGAAGCCGTGCCCGCGGAAAGCGAAGTATTCTGCCGGAGCGGAATTCAGGCATTGCATCATCATTGTTACGAAAGGAAATTTCACTGTGTCGCAGTTTACATCAACTACGAAATTAAAAAGCAACAAACATTATGAAAAGAGCCTTATATGATTGTTTGTTCCTTTATTTTCATGTAATTAAACTTAAAGAAATGTTTTGGCGATGATCGTTTCAATAAAACGGTCAACCTGGGGTAATTTGCGAACACCCTCCTGATAGCAAACCCATGTATCCCTTGTTACATTTTCACCATTCAATTTTAGCGGAACATGTGGATATTCATCCATCATTTTATCGGAGACACTTTCTGGTAATACCGCCATACCTAGTCCCTCTTTCATAAACTGTTTACACGTCTCGATCTGATCAACTGTAATCGTCTTTAACGGTTTAATTTGCTCCTGATGGTGAAAAAGCCAATTATCTACTGATTCATGCATGCTATCATCACTTTTGAACGAAATTAATGGTCTTTCTTTTACGTTATCTTTAGGAAAAGGTTCCGTATCAAATATATACAATGGATCGTTAAATAACGGTTTGCATGTAGACTCTTTAAACGTTTCGCCACGAATGATACAGACATGATAATTTTTATGTTTTCGTTTAATATCTTCACTTAGCCCTGTTTCAAGATCAATAGCTACTTTGGGATAACTTTGTGTGAATTCTGCCAAAATAGCCGGTAAAAATCGTTGACTAATCAGAGATGAGCAAGCAATCGAGATAGTTCCTTGCACATCTTCACTTGATTGAGCCAACTGATTTTTTAAGAATTCCTCCCGTTCCATCACTTTTTTCGCGTGCTCCATAATCAATTCTCCAGCAGGCGTTAAAACTAAGCTCTTGGAAGTACGAATAAAGATAGTCTGACCGAAATATTCCTCAATAAACTTAAGCCGTTGCGTAACAGCCGGCTGTGATATTAGGATTGCTTTTGCTGTTCCACGTATTGTGCCAATCTCATTTAATTTTAATAATAAAGCATAGTCATCAATTTTCATTACCATACCTCCTATTCGATAAGTATTTATTATTACTTATGATTATAAACTAATATTTTACTTATTGCACTTCGAAGCATATGATACCAATTAAGAAGTATCTTTTGGAGGTGAAACTTTTGAAAGAAAAGGATTATGTGAAACAGGTTTTTGCAAAAAATAAGGAGGCATATGTAAGTAGTTCAACACATGCAAACGGAAACGATTTAGCAGTGATGATCGAATGACTTGATACTAAATCAACGATGAAAGTACTCGATATTGCCACTGGGGGAGGGCATGTCGCAAAACAATTGGCGAAACATGTAAACGAGGTAATAGCAACAGACCTTACAAAAGAAATGTTGGAGAACACCGCAAAACATCTAAAGGCCTATCAGAATATTTCTTACGCAGTTGCCGATGCCGAAAATTTACCATTTCATGATAGCATGTTCGATATTATAACGTGCAGGATTGCAGCACATCATTTTCCCAATCCAGAAAAATTTATTTCAGAAGTGAAGCGCGTTCTAAAACCTGACGGGCAATTTCTTTTTATCGATAACATTGCACCAGAAGACAATGCTTTAGACCAGTTTAATAATACTTTAGAAAAAATGCGTGATTATAGTCATGTCCGATCGCGTTTAGTTTCAGAATGGAAGAAAATCTTTCGCGATAACGATTTGACAATCATGAAAGAGATGACACGAAAGAAAACATTACCTTACAAAGAGTGGGTTAGAAGAACGGTGGACAATCAGGAGAAGATAAATGGAATAACACAATATATACTAAATTCATCTGATGAGGTACAATACTACTTCCAGGTGAAAATGGAAAACAATGATATCCAATCCTTTGCTATAGATGAGTGGATGGTATTGGCCAAGTAAACGTCAAACGGCAACTATCATTTGTATAGTTGCCGTTTGTTTAATTTGAAACTAAAGGGAATTGCGCCATGCCTGTAATTCTTGATATTCTGCATCATTAATTGACTCATCCTCAATCAATAAATTCAGTATTTCATCATAATCCGTTATTGTTTGATAGGCTAGTCTTGCTTCAGAAAATTGTTCCCTTGATTTTGTCAGCCCATATGTGAAAATGGCGAATACTCCAAGCACATTAGCACCTGCTTGCTGTAGTGCCTTAGCTGCTTCAATTGATGATCCGCCTGTTGAAATCAAATCTTCAATAAGAATAACATGTTGTCCTTTATCCAACTGTCCCTCGATTTGATTTCCCTTGCCATGCCCTTTTGGTTTTGATCTAACGTAAACCATCGGCAAATTAAGCTTCTCGGAAATCCAGGCGGCATGTGGGATGCCAGCTGTCGCGCAACCTGCGATCACGTCAGGCTTTTTATCCAGTTTTTCAACCAAATCCACGAACGCTTCAGCTATTTTCTTGCGTATTTCTGGATATGACATTGTCAGCCGATTATCACAATAAATAGGTGACTTTATCCCGGAAGTCCATGTAAAATAATGATTCGTTTTAATTTGTACCGCTTTTATGTCTAATAAATCCCGTGCTATTTCACGATTTAAACCCATTTCCCCACTCCTTTTGAACTTTCTCATATGCTGATTTTGGATGTTTTGCATTAGTCACAGTACGGCCAATAACAAGAATATCCGCACCATTTTCACGAGCAAACATTGGTGTGGCAACCCGTTTTTGGTCATTTGTATCCGATTCCTGCAAACGGATTCCAGGAGTAACAGTTAAGAACGAAGGCCCACAAGTTGCTTTTATTTGCTTCGCTTCATGAACAGAACAGACAACGCCATCCGCTCCGTTTTGCTTGGCAAAATCAGCAAAATGAACAGCATTTTCGTTTACACTGCCAGATAACTTTAATTCGTGATTCATTATTGTGTCATTCATTGAAGTTAGCACAGTAACAGCAATCAATTTTGTTTCATGATTGGAACCGGAAAGCAATCCCTCTTTAGCCTGTTGAATCATTTCACTACCACCTAGTGCATGAACATTCACCATATCCACTTCTAGTTTTGCAAGATTTTTCATTGCTTTCCTGACCGTTGTTGGAATATCGTGCAATTTCAAATCTAGAAAAATAGCATGATTATCCTGTTTTAATTTTTCTATTACACTTGGACCTTCACGGTAAAACAATTCCATCCCAACTTTTACCGGTATAGCTTGTAATTCATGCTGGTCAATAAAGTTTTTTGTTTCAACCCATGTAGGAAAATCGAGTGATAAATACGTGTTGCCAATCATGCTCCATGCCCCTTTCCAATTGCACTCTCACAAGAATCAAATCCATATTTTTGCAATACATTTGGTAATTTCTTAATAATTTCCGGGCAAACAAACGGATTTTGAAAATTAGCTGTACCAACTGCCACTGCACTAGCACCTGCAAGTAAAAATTCCAGTACATCTTCAGCAGTTGCAATTCCACCCATGCCAATAATGGGTATTGAGACATGTTGCTTAACCTCATAAATCATCCGAATAGCAATTGGTTTTATTGCTGGTCCAGATAGTCCACCCGTTTTATTCGCCAGTAACGGTTTTTTACTACCTAAATGGATTTGCATTCCTGTTAGTGTATTGATCATTGATAGTCCATCTGCACCTGCTTGTTCGACTGCTTTTGCCATGGAAACGATATCAGATACATTTGGTGAAAGTTTCACATATACGGGAAGGTCACTTACTTCTTTAACTCTTTCTGTTACCATGGCCGCCATGCTTGGGTCTGTCCCAAACTGGATTCCTCCCTCTTTTACATTCGGGCAGGAAATATTTAATTCCAATGCATGGACTCCATTTGTCCTGTTAAATGCTTGAGCAACTTGCACATATTCTTCTAATGTACTTCCTGCAACATTAGCGATAATTGGAACATCATAGTTTGCAAGATTCGCTACCTCATGATCAATAATTTTCTCGACACCAGGATTTTGTAGGCCAATCGCATTTAACATTCCAGAAGCTGTTTCAGCCACACGTGGTGTATTATTCCCGTAGCGCACCTCACTAGTTGCTGCTTTCATGATGATGGCACCAAGGACGCTTAAATCGTAAAATTCACTATACTCCCGCCCAAAACCGAAACAACCAGATGCAGGCATGATTGGATTTCTGAGATTTAAACCAGGTAGATTCATTGTTAAATCAATCATAATACCACCTCATTTGCGGCAAATACAGGACCATCCTGACAGATTTTTTTATACCCACCTTCATTGTCAGTAGGAATAACACAGGCAAAACAAGCCCCGACACCACAGCCCATCCGCTCTTCTAGTGAAATGTACCCGGGCTGGTTAGACAGCTTTTTTGTTACTGCTTGTAACATCGGAATTGGACCACAGGAAAAATAACAATCATAATCCCCGATTTGATCCAAAACATTCGTTACAAACCCTTGATGTCCATAGCTGCCATTATTCGTAACCACGTAAGTTTTACCAATTTCCTGAAACCTTTCTTCATAAAATACAAGTTCTTTTGTTTGAAAACCTAGTACTGCTTTTACGTTGATTCCTTTGCTATGGAGTTCTTTCCCCAGGTTATATAGCGGAGGAACTCCAATTCCCCCACCAATTAACAAGGCTGTATCACCTGGAGATAAATTATTAATAAAACCATTCCCATTTGGTCCTAATACATTGATGCGCATTCCACACTTATAGGATGCCAACTGTTTTGTTCCATTACCAAGTTTTTTAAATAAAATGGTTACATTTCCTTTCGCTTGATCCATATCTGCAATTGAGATCGGTCTTCGTAATGTATGCCCTTCTACAAGCAAATGCAGAAATTGACCTGGCCTCGCTGTTTTCGCTACATAGGAATTTTTTAGCGTCATCTCAATCGTATCCAAAGCGATCTCACGTACCGAGTCCACAACCATCTCTATCTGTTGCTTCATGATAAGACAACTTTCTTGCCTGTCAATGGACTAGCACTAAAGGTAGTCGAATCAATCACATTCAAAATGGCATTTGCAGTATCTAAATTTGTTAAACAAGCAATACCATGTTCTACCGCTTCCCGGCGAATCCTAAATCCGTCAGATCGAGGCTTTTTGCCAGATGTTAAGGTGTTAACAACAAATTGCACATCGCCATTTTCAATAATCGATAATACATTTGGTTCATCTGAGCCCACTTTCCCCACCTCGATAACTGGAATGTTATGTTGTTTTACAAACGAAGCAGTTCCTGTTGTTGCATATAACTGAAAACCTAACTGGTAAAAACGGTTTGCGATTTCCAACACTTCTTGTTTATCCTTATCAGCCACCGTCAGTAACACTGCACCTTCTTGGGGTATTGATAAGCCAGAAGCTACTAAGCCTTTATAAAGGGCTTTTTCCAATGTTTTATCATGACCAATTGCTTCCCCGGTCGATTTCATTTCTGGTCCGAGAATGGTGTCAACACTACGTAATTTCTCAAAAGAAAATACTGGCACTTTCACCGAAACAGCATCTTGCTCTGGTAATATTCCTGATTCATATCCCATACTTGACAATGTCTCACCTAAAATGCATCGTGTTGCTAAGTTTGCCATTGTTACTCCAGTAATTTTACTCAAGAATGGGATCGTTCTACTTGCTCGTGGATTAACTTCTAATACATAAACCTCATCATTACGAATAATAAATTGAATATTGATTAACCCTTTTCCATTTAATTCACGGGCAATTTTGACGGTTGCATCCATGCACTTTTGTTTCACCGCTTCACTTATACGTTGCGGCGGATAAACTGCTATTGAATCGCCTGAATGGACCCCAGAACGTTCGATATGTTCCATGATCCCGGGAACAATAACCGTTTCACCATCACTAATGGCATCCACTTCCGCTTCGATACCTGTTATATATTTATCGATCAAAATCGGATGTTCGTTATCCGTATCATGTGATTTTGCTAAATATGCATGAAGTTCTTCGTCATCATACACAATTTCCATGCGACTGCCACCGATCACGTATGACGGCCGAACTAAAACCGGATAGCCGATATCCCGAGCAACTTCTAATGCCTGATTAAGTTTCAGAACCGATTTTCCTTTAGGACGTAATAAATGTAAATCATTTAACAACTGCTCAAATTTATCACGATCTTCCGCTTTGTCGATTGCTTCTAAATTTGTGCCTAAAATTGTTACACCACGTCGTTCTAATCCTTCAGCCAAATTAATTGCTGTCTGACCACCGAATTGAACGATAACCCCTTCAGGCTGTTCCAAATTAATCACATGCATCACATCTTCTAATGTAAGTGGTTCAAAATAAAGCTTGTCGGAAATGCTAAAGTCTGTTGACACGGTTTCTGGATTGTTATTCATGATAATCGCTTCATAGCCCATTTCCTTAATTGCCAATACCGAATGAACCGTTGCATAGTCAAACTCGATCCCTTGACCGATTCGAATTGGACCAGATCCAAGTACAAGAATTTTCTTACGACCTGATACAATGGATTCATTTTCTTCTTCATAAGTGCTATAGAAATATGGTGTTTCCGATGCAAATTCTGCTGCACATGTGTCAACCATCTTGTATACAGGGTTAATCTCATGTTGCATCCTCCGTTCATAAACTTCATCTACGGACGCGTCCCATAAACGGGCAACATGTGTATCGGAAAACCCTAGCTGTTTAGCCTCAGCCAAAATGGTTTGTGACAATGCATTGTTCCTCAATTTATTTTCCAGTTCAATTAATCTTTCCAATTTAATCAAGAAGAACCGGTCTATTTTCGTCAGTTGAAAAATTTCCTCTATTGTCATACCGCGGCGAATTACTTCAGCAAGGACAAACAATCGTTCATCGTCCGCTTTTTGCAACCTTTTTTTAAGTTCATCAAGCGGAAGCTCTACTAAACTTCTCAACCAAAGTTCTTCTGTGCCGATATCAAGGGAACGAATCCCCTTTAACAGTGACTCTTCAAAATTACGCCCGATCGACATAACTTCCCCTGTCGCTTTCATTTGTGTACCGAGATTACGGTCACCTGTTACAAACTTATCAAATGGAAACCGTGGTATTTTCGTAACCACATAATCAAGGGCAGGTTCAAAACATGCGTAGGTGTTACCAGTAATAGGATTTATAATTTCATCGAGCGTCAAACCTACTGCAATTTTCGCTGCCATTTTTGCAATCGGGTATCCCGTTGCTTTCGATGCTAATGCTGACGATCGGCTGACACGCGGATTTACTTCGATAATGTAGTAGTTAAAACTGTCAGGATCAAGTGCCAGCTGTACATTACAGCCTCCTTCAATTTGTAATTCCCGGATAATTTTTAACGAAGCATTTCGTAGCAATTGATATTCGCGATCACTTAACGTTTGTGATGGTGCAACAACGATTGAATCACCTGTATGAATTCCGACCGGATCAACGTTTTCCATGTTACATACAACAATTGCCTGATCATTTTTATCGCGCATCACTTCATATTCAATCTCTTTAAAGCCTGCGATATTTTTTTCAATTAAACATTGATGAACTGGTGAAAGTGCTAGTCCGTTTCGGGCAATTTCTTTTAACTCTGCTTCACTATAACACATTCCACCACCTGTACCTCCCAATGTGTAAGCAGGCCGGACAATAACAGGATAACCAATTTCCCCTGCAAAGTCACACGCTTGATCAACAGTATTAACAATTTGGCTATCTGGTACAGGCTCGTTCAATTCTTTCATTAATGACCGAAATTTCTCTCTATCCTCTGCTTTTTGAATCGCATCCAAGGAAGTACCTAGTAACGCAACATCGTATTCTGCTAAAATACCAGTTGCTTCTAATGCCACTGCTAGATTTAAGCCAGTTTGACCACCTAACGTTGGAAGCAATGCATCCGGTTGTTCTTTACGAATGATTTTAATTAAAAACTCTGTTGTAAGTGGCTCCATATATACCTTATCTGCTACAGTGTGATCTGTCATAATTGTAGCAGGATTCGAGTTGGCCAAAATTACATTGTAGCCTTCTTCTTTTAGGGCCTGACATGCCTGGGTTCCGGAATAATCAAATTCTGCTGCTTGACCGATGACGATAGGACCTGATCCGATTACAAGAATCTTTTGGATGTTCGTATTTTTAGGCATAAACTTCCTCCTCATTTTTAGCATTGATTTGCTCAATCATTTGCATAAAATCATCAAATAACTGATTTGTATCTTCGGGACCTGGAGAGCTTTCTGGATGATATTGCACGGAAAATGCCGGATAAACTGTATGTCTGATTCCTTCAATGCTATGATCATTCAAAGCAATTTGTGTTATCTGCAAATCCGTTTGGTTTATGGACTTATTTGTAACCGCATAACTATGATTTTGTGACGTCATATACGTTTTACCTTTTTCCAAATCCTTTACGGGGTGATTTGCACCACGATGACCAAACTTCATTTTTTCTGTGTCCGCTCCACATGCCAATGCAAGCAGCTGGTGACCTAAACATATTCCAAACAACGGAACCTTACCGATAATTTCTTTAATCATTTCAATCGCTTCTGGTACATCTTTTGGATCTCCAGGGCCATTTGTCAACATGATCCCATCCGGTTTTAAACGCAAAATATTTTCCGCACCATAGTTGTATGGCACAACAGTTACATGACAGTCGCGTTTTGTGAGCTCACGTAAAATACCATGCTTCATTCCAAAATCGACTAAAACGATTCTATGACCCCTGCCAGGCACTACATATGGTTTTATCGTAGATGTCTGTTGCACCAAATCGGTTTGTTCTGGTGTTTTTCTTAACCGTTCTATCACTTGTTCAACCGGTTCGTCCATGGAAGTAATGCACCCCTTCATCGTTCCATGTTGGCGAATAATTTTCGTTAATTTCCGTGTGTCAATACCAGCAATTCCCGGAATATCATTTGCTTTTAAAAAGGTATTTAAACTTTCATCACTGCGAAAATTAGATGGCTGTTCACAATATTCTTTTACGATAAACCCTTGGATAAATGGTGTTACAGTTTCAAAATCATCCCTGTTAATTCCATAATTCCCTACTAACGGGTATGTCATCAGAACGATTTGACCACAGTACGATGGATCAGAAATAACCTCCTGATACCCAGTCATTCCAGTATTGAACACGACTTCACCACTGGTATTCTCTTCACTACCAAAACCTTCACCGATAAAAACAGTTCCATCTTCAAGAATAAGTTGTCGTTGTAGCATGTGAATCCTCCTCATAAACGATTTTTCCTTCAGCAATTGTCATCACGGGCACACCAGTAACCTTCCAGTCATGAAAAGGTGTGTTTTTTCCTTTAGAAGCAAATCCGTGTTTATCAATCTTAGTTTCTTTTTCCATATCAACGAGTGTTAAATCTGCAACAGCGCCTACTTCCAATCGCCCATACGGCAATCCAAACACATCGGCCGGCTTACTAGTTAACCACTCAATCAGCTGTTGAAGGGAGCATTTATTTGTTTGAACAAGGTACGTATGCAATAAGGAGAAAGCTGTTTCCAAACCAACAATTCCGAATGGTGCTTTTAAAAATCCTGGTGCTTTTTCAGCTTCTGCATGTGGTGCATGATCGGTTGCGATAACATCAATTGTTCCGTCAAGTAAGCCTTCAAGTAACGCTTCCTGGTCGGCAATGGAACGTAGTGGCGGATTCATTTTGAAATTGGCATCATCTTCCGTAATGGCCGTTTCATTTAAGATTAGATGATGCGGGCTAACCTCAGCAGTTACGTGAATCCCAGCTTTTTTTGCATCACGAATAACGCGAACAGATTCCTTCGTACTAACATGGCAAACATGATAATGACAACCTGTAGCCTCCGCTAATAAAACATCACGGGCGATCTGTACGGATTCGCTCAATGATGGGATTCCGGGAAGCTGTAATCGATCACTTACCTCTCCATCATGTACGACACCTTGATAAACAATTGAATTATCTTCACAATGCGCCACAATTGGCATGTTGCACGTAGCAGCTTCTTTCATTGCCCGAAGCATGTAATCAGCTGTTTGAATTCCTACACCATCATCAGTAAAAGCGAAAACACCCGTATCGGCTAATGCACGAATTGCTGTTAATTTTTCTCCCTTTAATTCTTTCGTAATTGCAGCATAAGGCAGAACCCGAACAACCGCATCCTGATTGATTTTTTCTAATAGATCGTTGACTGTTTCCTTATTATCAGGAACAGGGTTGGTATTTGGCATAGCACAAACTGTTGTAAATCCACCTTTAGCCGCGGCCTGTGTCCCAGTTTTGATCGTCTCTTTATGTTCCCCACCTGGCTCGCGTAAATGAATATGAACATCGACAAAACCTGGGAACAACATGTTTCCTTGACAATCAATCGTTTGTGCTTTATTCGTTATAATGGATGAATCTATCTTGGCGATTTTTCCATCTTCTATTAATACATCACAGGTTTCAATATCGTTATTAGGCTGTAGTCTTTTCACGTTTTTTAAAAGAATCATTGATAAACCCCCATTCATTAAGTAATTTCGTCATGATTGCCATGCGAACATAAACACCATTTTCCATTTGTTTAAAAATCCTTGACCTGTCACACTCTACAAGGCTACTATCAATTTCTACACCACGATTAATAGGCGCGGGATGCATGATAATTGCATTTTCTTTCATTTGCCTTTCACGTTCTTCTGTTAGGCCAAAATGATCCAGGTAGCTGGAATCTTCATACGCTGCCCCATGACGCTCATGCTGGATTCGTAGCAGCATGACAACATCACAGGTTTTTACTGCCTCATCCATTGATAAATAAGGAAAATCCAATCCATCATCGGCAAAACCTGGAGCAACTGATAAATAAACGTTTGCACCTAGTTTCTCTAGTGCATATGCATTGGAATGAGCTACCCTGCTATGCTTGATATCACCGACAATTACTACATCTAAATTGTTAAAATAACCGAATTCCTGATAGATTGTTGTTAAATCAAGCATGCATTGGGTTGGATGCTCTCCTTTACCCGCACCAGCATTAATGATGGGAATCTGCAGACCTGATAGTAGGTCGTTATACCACGTGTCTTCCTCATGACGGATCACAAGCATGTTTGCTCCAATTGCTTCAAACGTTTTTGCCGTATCATTCAGTGTTTCACCTTTTAAAGTACTTGACGATTCACTATGAAAATCCAAAACTTCAAGGCCTAGCTTTTTTTGGGCTACGGTGAAACTCATTTTTGTTCGTGTACTTGGCTCAAAAAACAAATTTGCGGCAAATAGCTTTTGCCTAATCGGTAGTAACTCCTGATTGCGAAATTTTTCCGCTGTTTCCATGATCGAAAAAATTTCTTCCGTAGATAATTGGTTAACAGATATGAAGTGTCGCATAAGCTCCTCCTTCTTTTCATCAAGCTGTTTTTTAAAGATTGTTGATTTTACACAATAGATATAAACTGTGCACTAATTACCGTTACGGAAATACACTTCGCTTTCCGGGGGCTCGCGATGAGCCTCTTCGTGAGAAAACCACTCACTTTGGTGTCTCATCGTCTTCGCTTTCCCCCAGGAGTCTACGTATATTTCCTCCACTGGTGTTGTGATTTAAAAACTCTTTACATTCATCTATTGCTTGAGTGAATTTCTGTTTAAGGGTGAAAAAGCCTTGTGTAACGTTTAGAATCCATGGCTTTTCCCCTGTCGATAATCAGAGCACAACTACCAGCGGAGGCAGAATACGTAGACTCCTTGAAAATACAGATCAATTTTCTGCGTGCGATGTAACGCTGCCGAAGCATTCCTTGTCCTGCGGGAACAATGGTTTTCGGTGGGGCGAGTTAGCGCAGCCCCAGCACGAGTCTGAAGACCCCGCAGGAAGTGGTTTTCTTCCGAGGAGGCTGAAGCCGTGCCCGCGGAAAGCGAAGTATTCTGCCGGAGCGGAATTCAGGCATTGCATCATCATTGTTACGAAAGGAAATTTCACTGTGTCGCAGTTTATATCAACTAGGACATTAAAAAGCAACAAACATTACGAAAAGATCCTCATTAAAAAAACCTCTTTGCGAAAGGTCGCAAAGAGGTACACGTGTGTTAGATACACGTATTCTTTCACAACCTTGTAAATCTCTCTGGATTTAATTAAAGGTTATATTTTTTTACTTTTCATATATGGCTACTTGATCCGTTTCGTCTGTTTCGTCTAGCTGAACAACGATTATTTCTTTATCTGATGTTGGGATATTTTTTCCGACATAATCAGCGCGAATTGGCAGTTCTCGATGACCACGATCGATTAATACACCGAGTTGAATTTGTGATGGTCTACCTAAATCCATAACCGCATCCATTGCGGCGCGTACGGTTCGACCTGTAAAAAGAACATCATCGATTAAAATTACTTTTTTACCTGTCACATCGGTTTCGATATTCGTTTCTTTTAATTCCGGTTCATTGTTTTCTACCGTTTTTTCTAAATCATCACGATATAGAGTAATGTCTAATTCACCGATTGGTACCGTTATGCCTTCTATTTGTTTGATTTTGTTCTGCAATCGTTTTGCAGTGGGAACCCCCCTTGTCTTAACTCCAACCAAGACAAGATTTTCTCCACCTTTATTCTTTTCCACGATTTCATGGGCAATTCGTGTTAATGCCCGGTTAATTGCATCTTGATCAAGTACTTCAGTCTTCTTTTTCACCTTGTCACTCCTATTAAAAAATCCCTTTTCTCCATGAGGAAAAAGGGATTTGGATATACGTAACTCTATTACGCTTTGTATTCCGTTTCCTTTTTAGCCTCACGGGACTACTTGTTAAAGGATCATTATTTCATTGTGTATATTATTTCAAATTCGTTTCCATCTGTCAATACATTTTTTCAATTTGTGTTAACATATCCTGAAATACCTTTGGTGCGTCTACTTGAAAGTGCAGCCATTCATTTGTCCGTGGATGGGTAAACCCTAATACTTTTGCATGCAAGGCCTGTCCATCAATGTTTAATGTTTTCCTTGGACCATATTTAGGATCGCCAACAAGTGGATAGCCGATATATTTCATGTGGACACGAATTTGGTGTGTCCTGCCTGTTTCCAATTGACATTCAACATGGGTGAAACGTTCATACCGCTTCAACACTTTGAAATGTGTAACAGCAGGTTTTCCCTCCTCCACGATCCCCATTTTTTGCCTGTCCTTAGGATCTCTGCCAATTGGGGCGTCAATCAAGCCATTTTCATGTTCTATCACGCCGTGCACAATTGCCTCATATTTACGTTCCACATCTTTATCCTGAAGCTGTTCAGCCAATGAAGCATGTGCTAAATCATTTTTTGCAACAACTAATAACCCACTTGTATCTTTATCAATACGATGTACTATACCTGGACGCTCCACGCCATTAATCCCTGACAAATCACGAC
Source organism: Lentibacillus sp. Marseille-P4043 (assembly GCF_900258515.1). Taxonomy (NCBI): domain Bacteria; kingdom Bacillati; phylum Bacillota; class Bacilli; order Caryophanales; family Bacillaceae; genus Lentibacillus; species Lentibacillus sp. Marseille-P4043. The sequence goes on from NZ_LT984884.1 coordinate 3,112,871, forward strand.
AATGATAAATTAGTGCATTTACCAGTGTCCCACTGGAATGGCCCGCAGATGGATGAACAACCATTCCTCTAGGTTTGTTCACAACGATAACATCATGATCTTCATAGACAATATCAAGCGGAATATCTTCTGGGTTAATCGATAACGGCTGTGCTTCTGGGATGGCCCACTTTACAATATCCCCTGGTTGACACTTAAAATTAGCCTTCACATTCTTATCATTGACAGTTACCATATCCTGATTTATCCACATTTGCACCTGTGAACGTGAGTTGTCCGGATTCATTTCAGCCAACAGTTTATCAATTCGGATTTTACTTTGATCTGCTTTTACTTCATATTGCTGCTTCGTCATTTTGCTGCATTTCCTTTCTTTTTCTCATCTATAAATGTCGCAATCAAGACTAGGATAACACCTACACATAAAGCTGAATCCGCAACATTGAAGATAGGGAAATCGTAGTTAAAAATAATAAAATCAAGAAAATCGACAACTTCTTGACGGAAAACCCGGTCAATAAAGTTCCCAATTGCTCCACCTAAAATCAGGCTAAGTGAAAATGCCAACAGCTTACTTTCGCGTCCATACTTTTGCATGTAGAAAACTACACCAATGATAACGACAGCTGTGATGACATAAAAAAAGATCATTTGATCCTGTAATATTCCCCATGCTGCACCTTTATTACGATGCGATGTAAAATAGAAAAAGTCTTTTATAATCGTAATTTGTTCGTACAAATCCATGTTTTTTACAACAATCCATTTTGTTAACTGATCAATGCCAATAATAATCAACGCTATTAGATAATACCAATACATGTGCTGTCCTCCGATTCCTTAACAAACTTCTCTTTTAACATAGTATCATAAAAAGTCCCCCTCTGCCTTGTATGAGGGGGACTTTCAGCCAATAAATATTTTATGCAGTTGTGTAATGTTCCTTCACAATATCCGCACAACGGGTACACAATTCTGGATGATCTGGGTCATCGCCAACTGTTTCTGAAGCAACCCAGCAGCGTTCACACTTTTCGCCAGGATGTTTTTCTACTTTGACATGGACGTAGCGATATTCACTCGCACCTTCCACGTTTTCAGCAACATCAGCTTCCGACACGATCAGTAGCTGATGCAAATACGGAATTTGTTCCAGCACTGCCTTTGTTTGTGCATCCTTAGCAACAATCGTTATTTTTGCCTCGAGCGATTTCCCGATTACTTTTTCATTTCGTGCTTCTTCCAATGCCTTTAATACATCATCACGAACCTTCATGAAGTGATCCCATTTTTCCAGTGCGTCCTTATTTTCAAAAACAGTCTTTGGTTCAGGAATGTCAGTTAATTGTACATATTCTGCTTCCGTACCTGGAATGTATTCCCACACTTCCTCTGCCGTATGTGGAATAATTGGCGTTAACAACTGTACAAGACTCGTTAAAATATCATAATACACGGTTTGGATACTTCGACGACGGTGGTTATCTGCTGCTTCAATATATAAAATGTCTTTGGCAAAATCTAGATAGAATGAGCTTAAATCCACCGCACAGAAATTATGAATTTGATGATAAATCGGTGAAAACTCATAATTATCGTAGCTTTCTTTGACGCTTGTGATTACATTTTGTAATCGATGCAGCATATAGCGATCGACTTCTTCTAAATCTGCATCTTGAACACGATTTTTAGCCGGATCAAAATCAGCAATATTGGCAAGCATAAATCGGAATGTGTTACGGATTTTACGATATGTCTCAGATACCTGTTTCAAAATATCATCCGAGATTCGCACATCTGCCTGATAATCAACCGATGATACCCATAATCGTAAAATATCAGCACCGAGCTGTTTTAACACTTTGGATGGCTGAATAACATTTCCTAATGACTTACTCATTTTCCTTCCGTCACCATCAAGTGTAAATCCATGGCTAATAATATTTTCATATGGAGCCTTGCCAGTTACCGCAACAGCAGTTGACAAAGATGAGTTGAACCAGCCACGATATTGGTCACTTCCTTCTAAATACACATCTGCCGGACGTCTGTGATCGTCACGTCCAACTAGCACAGCCTCATGTGATGATCCAGAATCGAACCATACATCCATAATATCTACTTCTTTAGAGAATTTGCCATTAGGGCTATGTTCGGAAGTAAACCCTTCAGGTAGCAGTTCTTTAGCATCCCACTCAAACCAGATATTTGATCCATGCTCAGCAAATAATGTAGATACATGTTCAATGGTTTCATCGGTAATGATTGGTTGGTTATCTTCGCCGTAAAATACTGGAATTGGGACTCCCCAAGTACGTTGTCTTGAAATACACCAATCTTCACGATCACGAACCATATTATAAAGGCGTGTTTCACCCCAATTTGGATACCAATTAATTCGTTTGATTTCGTCTAGAATATCTTGACGAAAATCTTTAATCGATGCAAACCACTGTGATGTTGCCCGGAAAATTGTTGGTTTTTTCGTCCGCCAATCATGTGGATAGGAGTGGGTAATAAATTTTAATTTTAGTAAAGCTCCAACCTCTTCCAACTTTTCTGTAATAGCTTTGTTTGCTGTGTCATAAAACATGCCTTCATATCCTGGAGCTTCATCTGTGAATACACCTTTTTCATCGACAGGACATAATGCCTCAATTCCATATTCTCTAGATACATAAAAGTCATCTTCCCCGTGTCCTGGTGCTGTATGGACACAACCGGTACCAGCATCTGTTGTTACATGTTCACCTAACATAATTAGGGAATCACGATCATAAAACGGATGCTTTGTTACAATTCGATCTGCTTCTTTCCCTTTGAATGTTTTTACGACTTCCGGATTTTCCCAGTCTAATTCTTCGGCTACGGCTGATAACAATTCTTCAGCAACGACAAATTTTTCATCGTTCACCTGTACAACAACATAATCAAACTCAGGATGCAAGTTGATTCCCAAATTAGCTGGAATTGTCCATGGTGTTGTCGTCCAGATTACAAATTTTTCTCCGCCGTCTAGCAATCCTTTCCCATCTGTTACGTCAAATGCAACATAGATAGATGGCGAGCGTTTATCATGATACTCAATTTCTGCTTCAGCCAATGCTGACTCAGAAGAAGGGGACCAATAAACAGGTTTTAACCCTTTGTAGATGTATCCTTTTTTAGCCATTTCGCCAAACACTCGGATTTGTGCAGCCTCATAATCTTTCGTAAGCGTCAAATATGGATTATCCCAATCACCACGTACACCAAGTTCTATAAATTGTTCGCGTTGGTTATCCACTTGTTTCATAGCGTATTCTGCGCATTTTTGTCTGAATTCAGCAATAGTTAACTTTTTACGATCAACCTTTTTCTTTTTCGTCAATGCAGTTTCAATTGGTAATCCATGTGTATCCCAGCCTGGTACATATGGTGCATGATAACCTGCCATTGATTTATAACGGGTGATAAAGTCTTTTAAAATTTTATTTAACGCATGACCGATGTGTAAATCACCATTTGCATATGGAGGGCCGTCATGAAGGATAAATAATGGTCTTCCTTCCGTTCTTTGCTGGCCTTTTTGATACAAATCGGCTTCTTCCCACTCTTTTCGTCTTACAGGTTCTTTATTTGGCAAATTCCCACGCATCGGAAATTTTGTCTTTGGCATGAGTAAGGTTTCTTTGTAGTCCATCATTGATTTCCTCCTAAAATTTTTTCTATAACTTGATATTTCAATATTGTTAGGGTACTTCCCATAGAGGTGGAATAAAAAAAGCCCTCAACATCCCCCAAAAAGGGACGAGAAGACTCGCGGTACCACCCTAATAAACTTAAATACACATTTAAATTCACTCAAGATTCGTAACGTGAATGAACCGTCCATACCTACTAGATAATCGTTCGAATGGATACTCCAGAGTGATCTTCTAAAAGTATTCTGACCAGGCTTCCACCAAATTCCTAGTTCGCTAAACAGATACCATACTTTTATACTGTCTCTGTCATCGTTTTTTCCTTTAATTAATCCATGTGAGAAAATTATATGCATAAATCCGACAGACGTCAAGGTTTATGACTTATTTTCTGCTAATTCCAGATCATCGGCCATTTCTGTATCTAACAGCTCGTCCCAATCATCGGTACCAATCATGTCTAATTGTGCTTCTATCAGCATTTTCAGCCGAGTTCGGAATACCTTTGCCTGCTTTTTCAATTCTTCAACGTCCATGGATATACGTCGCGATTTGTCTAATGCCTCGTTGATGATTCGATCGGCATTTTTTTCTGCCTCTTTGATAATTAATTTTGATTCCTTTGTCGCGTTTCCTTTTACTTCCTCCGCAGTCTCTTGTGCAACTAAAATTGATTTATTCAACGTTGTCTCAATATTCGTGAAGTGTCCCAGTTTTTCGTTCAACTGTTCCACTTTTTCTTGTAAGTCTTTTTTCTCACGGATTGTCATTTCATAGTCTTTAATCACTTGATCTAAAAATTCGTTAACTTCATCTTCATCATATCCGCGCCAGCTTCTGGTAAATTCTTTATTATGAATATCTAATGGTGATAATGGCACAAAGGCCACCTCCTTACGAAATATCGTATCGATAAGAAAAGCGCAACAATTTGCGATTACTCGACCCATCGAAACTTTTATATACTTTTTAAAAATAATTGTCCTTTGTTCGTTATAATTCGACATAACTTGAAAAATTCCTGCACGCTTTTTAAATTATTTTAGGATCGCCGTTGTTATTTTCCATTTGTCCTTTTTGGTACGACCATTAATTGCAACTATTTTACTTCTTCCTTTACCACGAACAGAGATTAGATCCCCAGCTTGTACACCAAATGCTTGTTCTTCGACTAGTTTATAATTTACTTTAACAAGACCTTTAGAAATATATTGGGTAGCATCTTTCCTGGATATGGTATATATTTCTTTGACTACGGCATCCAATCGAAGCGATGAAACAGTATTATCAGTTTCCCGCCATTGTACATCATCTTCTAATAAGGCAGACAACGGCTTCTCCGTTAATTTAATGGTTGCCTTCTTGATTGCTGTCAAATTTGTTAAAACATATGGAGCAATATCACTCGCCATCATGATTTGTAACACACCATTTGCGACATAGATATCGCCCAGTTTTTTTCGTTTTATTCCTAACGAAAGAAACGCACCCATAACATCAGGGTGAGATAACGTAATAAATTTCTTCTGATACGATGCTTGCATTAAGGTAAGCTTGAAATCTTCCTCTTCTATAACATCATAACAAGGAGCGATGATCATCCGCTTCCTCTCCGTATGTAATCCCCCGCCGTGTTTATGTAGTCTTACATCATCATGGTTCGTACCAACTACCATTTCCACAATTTGTTGTTCTCGCGGATCAAGGAAATCGGTCAATTTTGGCTGAAACGTTTTTTCAACCTGCTCTTTCCACGTTAAAATTTGATCAATAAATGGTTGTTCATCTTTACGAAAATGCTGATAAATATCCATATTCCCCACCTTAAGTACATGTTCAAAAATCGACAAATTAGAAACAAGAAGATCAAGGCGGCGTAGTCTTGAGAACCGGAGTGTAGTCAAATGCTACATGAGGACCGACTTGTACAGGACGTGCTGACTTCTGCGTTGCCCACAGGACGTGGGCGGGTTTAGTAGAAGTTCCTTTACACCAACGAAGATATTCGCCGTTTATCATTTGATGACTTTTTGAACATCCTTTTAGAAGAAGATTATTTTAAATAGCTCAAATAATCCCATCCTTGCTAAATACAAAACAAAAATTGCCACGATTGGTGATAAATCAATCATACCTAGAGGTGGAATGATTTTGCGAAATTGTTCTAAATATGGTTCGGTGATTTTTGCCAAAAACGTACCAAACGCTGATTCACGCGCACCGGGAAACCATGACATAAAAATGTAAACAATCAATGCATAACTGTATATAACGATTGCCGTATCTAAAATATTAAATAACTGGATCATATCATCCTACCATCCTTTTTCAAATTCATCTTCTCCTGCAAATATCTCAGAAATGGTTCCTGACACATCAACATTATCTGGTGTACATAAGAATGTTTCCGCACCGAGCTTTTGAATATCGCCATCTATAGCATACACTGTCCCGCTAAGAAAATCGACAATTCGTTTGGCTTGCATATGGTCGATTCTTTGTAAATTAATAACAACAGCACGCTTGTTAACGATATTGTCAGCAATTTCCTGTACTTCATTGTATGATCTTGGTTCACAAAGCACAACTTTGGACGATGGCTGCTGCATACTTTTTAGATTCACAACATTGTTTTTTCGATGCTGCGTTGGTGTAGTCTCAGGCAACTCGATCTCCTCCTGCTCTTCCTCTATATATTCATATTCATCATCCATTGTGAAAAATGTCTTGATTTTATTTTTAATACTCATCATTACCACCTCAATTAGTTTGTCCCCACCAATTTAGAACCGATTCTAATGTGTGTGGCTCCTTCTTCAATCGCTATTTGATAATCATTACTCATTCCCATTGATAAATAGTGGCAAGGTGCTTGTGGGAGATTTTCTTGTTGGATAGCACTTCTCAACGTTGCTAATTGTCTAAACGTATCCCGCAGTAATTTCTCATCATTAACATGTGGCGCCATGGTCATTAAACCGACCACACGAATATTTTCATACGTTTGAACGTCATTTAAAAAAGTGATAACAGTGTCGGGTGACAACCCATGCTTGGACTTTTCACCACTAACGTTTACTTGGACAAAACAATCAATTGGCACTGTTGTCCGCTTATTTATTTCCTTTGCAAGTGACAAACGATCTAGTGAATGGATAACATCTACTTTATCGATAATGTCTTTAACTTTCCTTGACTGAAGGGTACCAATAAAATGCCACTTCGCCTGATCTTGAAAGTGTTCATGCTTTTCCAAAAAGCCTTCTAGACGATTTTCGCCAAGATCATTAATTCCTGCATTGATTGTCTCTTCTGTTCGTTCTATTGTAACATATTTCGTGACACCGATTATGGTAATTTCTTCCGGATTACGATTGCTGTTTGCACATGCTTGTCTAATGTTCGAGCGAATTTCTTGCAGATTTGCTGATACAGTCATTGTTTCTCATACTCCTCCTAGCGTCATCACGTAGAATAGCCAATATAACCTAACATTCTACCAGTTTCCCCATTATCTCTTCTATGTGAAAAAAATAACGATTCATCGCGAAACGTACAATAATTGGTTACATCTATATTATGACGAATAACACCACATTGTAAAAGGATTTCTACATTTAATTGCTTTAAATCTAATAAATAGTGTCCATTTTCTTGGTTAATCGTTACTTTTTCGCAGATTTTTTCTGGTATATGGCGGGTTACATGCTCATCAACTTCATAAACCTGTTGTGAAATGCATGGACCAATCGCAACGAGTAGATTGGCAATATCAACACCAGTGGCTTGTAGTTTGTCTACCATTTTTCCCGCAATTCGCTGAACAGAACCTTTCCAACCAGCATGGGCTATACCAATATAATTTGTTACAGGATCAAAAAAAAATAACGGAACACAATCAGCAAAAAAAGCAGTACATAACATCCCGGCTTCATTTGTAATCATGCCATCAATTTTTTGCAATGAATCTTGATATGATATTGCACCCTTTCCCAAATCGTGTTGATTTATTTCTACTACCTCTGTTGAATGGATTTGTTCACCCGCCACCCAATTGTCAAGTGGGATTTCCAGTTTTTGTGCTAATCGCTGCCGGTTCTTTATAACAATATTTTTATCGTCATCAACATGTAATCCCAGATTAAATGATTTATATGGATCTTGGCTAAGTCCACCTTGCCTCGTTGTGAAACCTGCTCGTAGTCTCGTATTTAAATTTTGCCACTTTTCTATATGTAATAATGAATTGGTAGTATGAATAAATGATTCTGTCATGTTTGTTTCCCTCCTTAAAAACCACTTGCTTGTACCATTCTATCATAATTTTCATTCTATGAAATGTCGATCTGGGTATAATGACGGTGTTTGCACATTTTTCACTAGGATAACATCAGAGCCAATTGTTTCAATTTGATCCCAATGGATAATCATCTCATCTGTTTTACTAAAAAAACCACCCTGCTTATCCTTTACATTTAAAATCAGTGAAATAATCCTGCCTGTTTCTGCATCAATTTCCAGATCTGAAAAATGCCCCAATCTTGTTCCATCATCGATCACAATAATTTCTTTTATTTGTAATTCAGATAACTTCATCATATGCTTCACCCACCTTACTAAACTATATGCGAAGAAGGGATAGTTTCATGTAACATTTTATTATAGAGATTGTTCAAAAAGCCGCCAAATAATAAGCGGCAAATCTCTTCGTTGGCTTATTTTTCCGCTCCTCATGTACCTATGCTACGCCGTCTCGACCTTCGACGCACAGGACGTGACGTATTTAGTCGACCTTGCTTCTAATTTGGCAACTTTTTGAACACGTACTTATATGCAGGAAGGTCTAAGTTTTTAAAAAAACAAGCCGCATCACTTTATTGTGATACGGCTTATTGTTGAGTTATTCAAACATCTGTTTATTCATTTGGTGGATTGCCGCCTTCTCTAAGCGGGATACTTGTGCTTGAGAAATACCAATTTCATCGGCAACCTCCATTTGTGTTTTTCCTTGAAAGAATCGTTTATTTAAGATCATTTTTTCTCTTGCATTTAATTCATACATTCCCTCTTTCAGGCTAAGTTTATCAACCCATGTTTCATCTTTATCCTTATCATCGCTTAATTGATCCATAACAAAGATTGGGTCTCCTCCATCATTATAAATAGGTTCAAATAACGATACAGGATCTTGAATAGCATCCATGGCGAAAACAATATCAGAGTGTGGAACCCCCATCTCCTCAGCGATTTCCATCGGTGTCGGCTCTTTTGATGTTTTATTAATCAATTTTTCCCGAACTTGCAATGCTTTATAGGCAATGTCTCGCAATGATCGTGAAACGCGAATTGGATTGTTGTCGCGCAAATACCGTCTGATTTCACCAATGATCATTGGTACTGCATAAGTGGAAAATTTAACATTATGTCCTAGGTCAAAATTGTCGATGGATTTCATTAGCCCAATACAACCCACCTGAAATAAATCATCAACATATTCTCCGCGATTATTAAATCGTTGGATAACACTTAAGACAAGTCGTAAATTTCCGTTCACGAGCTCTTCTCGTGCAGATAGGTTTCCTTCTTGCATTTGAATAAATAATTTCTTCATTTCCTCATTCTTTAAAACCGGTAATTTTGATGTATCAACACCGCATATCTCTACTTTATGTCTTATCATCTGTTCTACCCTCCCAGTTGGAGATGCTGTTCATGGACAGTATCTCCCCCTAGAGGGTTTTTTATGCAATGCAAACAGTGCTAAAAAAAGTAAAAAATTGGCTGATTCCTGCTAGAAATAGGGCTAAACCATCTTATTAAATTCTTTTTTTAAACGCCTAATTATTTTCTTCTCTAGACGCGAAATATAGGATTGTGAAATGCCAAGCATATCCGCTACGTCCTTCTGTGTTTTTTCTTCTTCACCAATTAATCCAAAGCGAAGTTCCATTATTTGTTTTTCTCGAGCATTTAATTGTGATAGCGCATTTTTTAACAGATGCTTATCGACATTTGTTTCTAAGTTCCTTGTAATGATATCATCATCTGTTCCGAGTACATCAGATAATAGCAATTCATTCCCATCCCAATCAATGTTTAATGGTTCATCAAACGAGATTTCCGATTTCAATTTGTTATTTCTTCTTAGATACATAAGTATTTCATTTTCAATACAGCGAGATGCATACGTAGCTAGTTTGATCTTCTTTTCCGGATTAAATGTATTAACCGCTTTAATTAGTCCAATTGTTCCAATACTGATCAAATCTTCAATGTTAATTCCTGTATTTTCAAATTTTCTAGCAATATAAACAACTAATCGCAAGTTTCGTTCAATTAATATAGAACGAGCCGCTTTATCACCTTTTGGTAAGAGTTCCAATAGTTCTTGTTCCTCAGACTTGGATAATGGTGGCGGCAGCGCTTCACTTCCACCAATATAATAGATTTCATCTGATTTAAATCCTAATTTCATTAACGTTTTGTACCACCATAATCGAATCCGTAATTTCCATTTCCGCAAAATTTATCTCTCCTTTTTATATGCTCATAAAAAACTTCATTCATTGGGTGTTTACTACCTTTAAGAGCGGATAAATCATAAACCAAAAAAAGCTAAACACTATCCTTTTGCTTAAACTATGCTGAATGAACAGCAGCTAATTTTATAATTTGTGGGTGTAATAAACAATGGTATCGTTGATCATGCGTTAATTCGGCAAATTGAATGCCAATTAGAATTTTATTTGTCATAATTTTTTTCTCATCGTAGTATACAATCAATTGATCTGGCTTCATTGCCAACATGAATAGACGTTTACCATCGACTCCCTGAAATGGGACTAATTGAATTTTCTTTTTCCACCGCTCCGGAATTTTGTCAAAATCCAACTCTTCTTGTGCGTCTTTTAGCAGCAGCCATTCGTCCTTTGAAAACCAATGCATTAAAAATTGTTCATCACAAATGATGACAGGTTTTTTGGTTAATGGGTCTACCAATTGATTCCCACTATCAATATATCCGGTAGTTGAATTGCTTCGATTATTAACCTGAATTGTAACAGGATACAATTGGTCATAACGGATTTTCTCTATGGCGTGCTTGTCCATACGAGCTTTCGTAAACCACCAAATTACCGGGAACCCTATCATAATAAACAGCCAACTTACAGGGTCACCAAATCCTTTATTAAAGGTGAGTATTCCATTGGACGAAAACCCAATTGGATTTTGAAACAAAAAGTGTACCGCTATCAAACCACCTCCAATAGAGAATGTCGTAAAGTAAAATAAAAAAAGCATTTTCAACAATCGATAGAACGAGGAATACCCGAATGAACATAAAATAATTACGACAGAGTAAACAATTTTGCCGGCTGTAGTCGTTATGATAGATTCCGGATAAATTAATGAAATTGGCACAATCATGGATGCAACAAACGCGCCAAAAAATATCCTGATTTTTCTTGTGCTATCTTTGGCTAACATTTGGGTAAGCATTAAGAGCATCATATCTAACAGGAAATTCAACAGCCAGACAGCATCAAGATAAATAGTCACTCTACTCTTCCTTTCCCGCATCAAAAAGTATCAAGGTGGATTTAAAATAGCGTTTTTTAAAAGACTGTTGCTATTTAATCAATAGAAGGATTATGTGCAATAACTAGAAATCAAGTTCCGAGCTTTGACAACCGCTACGGGAAAACACTACGCTTTCCGCGGGCACGGCTTCAGCCTCCGAAGCGGAAAACCGCCGCTTCGAAGTCTTCAGACACGTGCTGGGGCTGCGCTAACTCGCCCCACCGAAAACCATTGTTCCCGCAGGACAAGGAAGGCTACGTCAGCGATACATCGCACGAAGAAAAAGTGCCTTTCTTTTTCGAGAAGTCACCACCCTCCACTCACCCGGACTAGTAAAGTAGTAGGATGCGACTTTATAGAACACGTACTACTATAGTTAATGGTAGTAAATGCAATACCAGTGTATTTCCGGAACGGTGGGACAGCACTTTCTTAGTTACGTCGCATTTCTATCACCTACGAATTAATAAAGCAACAAAGATTACGAAAAGAGTCTTTGAAATAGATTCATTTACTGAAAATGAATACTGTATATGAAGTATAGCGAACTTGATCAGCAAAGTCTGTCAGTTCTTGTAAGCATAATAGGGCTAATTTTAACAAGTTATTGGAGAGTTTGTCGGTTGTATAAAACTTATTTAAAATAGTATTTTTTTGGGGGGGCGTGAAGAAATTAACGAGGGCAGTAACATCCTGAATAATATCTAATAAAAAAAGCAAACGAGTAGATGAGGATCTACATCGTTTGCTCTTTTTGCCTGCTCTGTTTACCTATTTCGATTACGGTTCCGTAAAAACGTTGGGATATCCAATGTATCTTCTTCTGGCTTAGGTCGTTGCTGGTTAACCGACTCTCTTTGCGGCTCTCTTTGTGGGATATCCTCGTTTACTCGAGTTGCAGCATGTTGTTTATGATTAATAACTGGTCGGCTTTTTGGTTGTTGTTCCACTTTTTGGTTTTCGTCAAATCCTGTAGCAATAACAGTAACGATAATTTCATCTTTCAAGTTCTCATTTATAACTGAACCGAAAATAACATTCACTTCATTATCAGCGGCCGATGTTACCAAATCTGCTGCTTCTTGAACTTCATACAAGCTTAAATTGGCTCCACCGGTTATGTTCATTAAAATTCCGTGTGCTCCATCAATTGACGTTTCCAATAATGGTGATGAGATTGCCTTTTTAGCGGCTTCTGTCGCACGGTTTTCACCAGTTGCAATACCAATTCCCATTAATGCAGACCCTTTATCAAACATAATAGTTTTAACATCGGCAAAGTCAACATTGATTAAACCAGGCTTAGCGATTAAATCGGAAATACCTTGTACACCTTGACGAAGTACATTGTCAGCTTCTCGGAATGCTTCTAGCATAGGTGTGTTTTTATCAACTATTTCTAGTAATCGATCATTCGGAATAACGATCAAAGTGTCAACACTATTTTTCAATGTATCAATACCAGAAATAGCCTGGGTGGATCGCCTTCTGCCTTCAAATGTGAATGGACGTGTTACAACACCAACTGTTAATGCACCTAAATCTTTGGCAATTTGTGCAATAATTGGGGCAGCACCCGTTCCAGTTCCGCCACCCATTCCAGCAGTAACAAATATCATGTCGGCACCCTGTAATACTTCTTCAATCTGCTCTTTACTTTCTTCCGCAGCCTTTTTTCCAACTTCGGGATTTGCACCTGCACCTAAACCACGAGTCAGTTTCCCACCAATTTGAAGTTTCACTTCTGCTTTTGATAGATTTAACGCCTGTGAATCAGTATTAACAGCGATAAACTCTACGCCTTCAACACCGTGTTCAATCATTCGGTTAACAGCATTGTTTCCACCGCCGCCAACTCCAATAACTTTTATTGTGGCCAGTTGATCCATGTTCGTATCAAACTCTAACATATATTGTTCCTCCTAGATATGCAAAATTACGAGAATTTTAGAATAATAGGAACGCTTAATCAAAAAAGTATTTAAACAAATTAGCGATTCCAGATTCTTTCTTCTTTTTCCCTGTAGTTTCTTCAGCTTTTGGTTGTTTTTTTGTTCGTTTCGGATTTTCTTCATAAGCATTAACAAGTACAGATGGAAATAATTCTTTTCCTTGTATTTTCGCATTACGATAAGCAAATTGCAAGATTCCTACTCCAGCAGTAAACTGTGGTTCCCGAACGCCTATGTAATCTGGTAAAGACATTCTAACATTTGATTGGTACAAATCCTGTGCAAGTTCTAATACACCAGGCATTTTCATTGTACCACCTGTAAGCACGTATCCACCTGGTAATTCATGGTATCCCATTCGTCTAATTTCTCGTTCGGCATACGCATAAATTTCTTCCAGTCTTGCTTCAATCATATCGGCAATTTGTAATTGATTATATGTTTGTGATGTATTACTACCTATAGTGGATACGTTAAATGTTTCATCTTCTTGTGCATCATCATAGAAAGCATGGCCATAATTTAGTTTAATATCTTCCGCTTCCTCTGTTGATGTCCGAAGTCCAATTGATAAGTCTTTCGTAATGTTATCTCCGCCAAGGGGAACGACACTTGTGGATACTAAATGATCACTTTCGAAGACGGATACGGTTGTACAACCTCCACCAATATCAATTAATGCAACACCAAGATTTTTCTCATCTTTGGATAAAGCAATGGAACCAGCTGCAAGTGGTTGCAAACAAATATCGGCTACTTGTAACCCTGCACGTTCCACACATTTTAAAATATTGTGCAGAACCGTTTTGGAACAAGTAATTATCGTGCCTTCCATTTCCAATCGAACCCCGATCATCCCTCGCGGATCCGTTATTTCATCTAATCCATCAACAATAAATTGCTTTGGTATCACATCAATAATTTCTCTTTCTGGTGGAATGGAAACAACTTGGGCACCATCAATCACTCGTGTTATATCCTCATCACCGATTTCCCTATTTTCACTTTGAACCGCTACTACACCATGACAAGCCTGCAACTGAACATGATTTCCATTAATACCAACAACCACACGATCAATTTGCATTCCTACCATGCGTTCTGCCTGTTCAACCGCGTTTCGGATCGAGTGTACAGTTTGGTCAATATCAACGATGGCACCTTTTTTCATGCCATTTGATTTTGCAGAACCTACACCAATAATGTTCAAGGAATCATTTAAAACTTCACCAATAATAACCTTTATTTTTGATGTACCTACGTCTAGGCTTACTAGTATTTCACTGTTGTTCATGTAAGGCACCTCCAATTCAGAAGCATCTGATTAAATGTATCAGATAGATTCACATTTCTTCTATTCTCTTATTATAAATTAAATTCTTAAAGGAATACACATAAAAATAAAAGATATATAGAGTATTTCTACAAAAAACCTTCATATTCCTTTTATTTTCCATTACTTTTTTCCTTTTTCTTAAAATAATAATACTTTTCAATTACTTGACGCCGAATAATCGCTAAATTTTGGAAAAGTCTCACACCAAATGCAAATACGGCTGCTAGATATAAATCAATTCCTAATTGTAAACCAATGAAAGTTAAACATGCTGCTAATATGCTATTAAACAAAAAACCACTAATGAAAATTTTGTCATCAAAACTTTTTTCGAGATAAGCACGGATACCGCCAAATAGCGTATCAAATACCGCAAGTATTGCGATTAACAAATAACTTGTATATGCTTCTGGAATGTGAACATCTGTTAGTAATCCTAACATAACCCCAACTAGTAAAAAAAGAATAGGTAACCACATTATTATTCTCCATCCGTTTCTTTAGCATCTTGTACATCAACTGAATTCAAGCGGATTTCCTGGTCATATGCAGGAAGCGTAAGCTCTTCTTTCGTTACGCTAGTTAAATTGATATTTTCAGCGGCGAATGCATCGCGAATATTACTATATTCAATGTAGCTTTGTAATTTTTCAGGATTATCAACTAAGACGGCAACTTTAAACGGAAGAGCAGGGATTGGATGGTTATTGACATAGACACTGCCATTAACTTCCCGTATCGCTGTAAGACTGATAATACGTTCGTTTTCTATCGCTGTATCCATAGCACCGTACTTGTTTAACTCGTTCATGAATCTGCTTAAAAGTTCCGGTGACATTGTTGGATAAGCTTGTCTATTGGGATCATCTTGAAACAGTGGAGCTAATGTAAATACAATACCTTTACCTTCAGCTTCCACAAACCCTGTTTCCTGTTCTAGTTTTTGGACAGATTTTTTCAACGTTTCAATTGTCTCATTTACAGACTCTTTCTCATAATTATTAATAGTCGTTTCTGATTCTTGAATATCAGCATATAATTGTTGCTGTAATTTTTGCTGCTTTTGAATATCAGCTTTTAATTCCCATGCATCCCTTGTGTCTCTTGTATCTTTGTCTTCTGGTTCTTGTAAAAACTGAAACGATATGGCAACAATAAAACCAGCAAGTGCAAACACAATCAATACGGTTAATTTATAGTTCGGTTTCATACGAATCACTGTTCCCCTGTATGCTCGCCATTTATTACCAGATTATTTTCCTTGCTTACATCGACTTCAATATTCTCATTTACTAATTGATCGCGAACTCCATTTGTTAATGTAATACTTGGATAGAGAACGTCAGGATCACCGATTGCACGCACAACAAATGGCGCAGGATATTCTACACCGTCAACCGTTATCACAGGTCCGACACATGCTATATATGTATCTTTTAATACGCGTTGTCCATTAATAGCTACTGCTTTTGCACCTGCACTAAACAGTTCGTTAACAATTTTATGTATGTGACTTTCGTGTACCATATAATCATTCGCATTTTGTTCATTTGGGATATAGTTGGCATCATGCAACGTAACCGTGATACCATCTCCACTAATAGTTAGATCTCCATTTAAAATTTGCAATCGCTTCTTTTGTTCAACATATTTGCCAATCAGCTCCTCTTGATTGGCAAATTTAGTTTCCAATTCCTGAATTCTTTGTAAGTTTCCTTCCAATTCGTCCCGTAGCTGTTTATTTTTATCAACTAAGTCAATTGCTTGTTGGCGAAATTGATAATTTTCATCCCATGTTTTCTCTGACAATTGGACAACCTTGGGATTTTCCGCTGCTTGTTGAAAGCTATACGTCACGAAAAAGCCAAAAATCAACAGAATAACCGAAATGACAGTATGTTTACCCCTCAGTTTCATCGTCTGCAACCTCTTCTTGGGATTCCTTATCAAATGATTCGAAATAAGCACCAACCCCGATATGAACAATCCCTTTATTATCCGGATTAAGTTGAGACACAATAGATGGATAAACGTTCATTTTTTCCGAAAAACCTCTAATCGTTCCGTCAACAAGATAGCCATCATTCATATAAAGTAAAATTTTATATTTATTTTCATCTGTTGGTTTCCAATGAATTTCCGAGATAATGTTTAAAATGCTTGTTGGTAGCTTTTGTAATTCTTTTGTCATCTTGTGTAAATAAGACTTGTCCGAAAAGTTCATTAATAGTGGCGCATCCCCATTGGCCGTCTTTTGCTTTAACTCTGTTAATATTTGTCCATTTCCTAATACCGGGTAATAGACACCATTATTACTCACATAGCCTACCCGTTCGTATTCGTTCAATTGAATGTCAACCGTCCACGGGAGTTGTTTCTCAATTTTGACAGATTTAATGGAAGGATTTTTTTTCAGCACATCTATTATTTTCGATTCATTAATTGTCCATATATTTGTTTTGGTTGTTAGTTTACTTTGATTAATAACCTCTTTGTCCGACACAAATTGATTACCAGTGACCGTGATTGTTTTCACATGGCTTAATGGCGATTGCAAATAAACAATGATCGCTATCAATAGGAAAAAAATAGATAGATAAAATATTAATCTTCTGTTTGCCTTCTTTTTCCGAGCTTGTTTCAATTTAGGGATTCGGTCTTCAATCGAAACAATTTTCTTTTTGCCCATTCTATTTCTTCCTTTATCCATAAATTAACAAATAAAAACGGCACAATAAAAATGCCGTTTCACTTGTTACAAAAATTATATCATAGATTATGTGTGGATATGTAGTACACATTACCTATTGTTTTATAAAATTATTAGATCTATTTTATCACATGGACATTAAATCCTTTTTTTCTCTATTATAACGTTGAATACCTACTAACATTTAATAATACACCAACCGAACAGAGTGTTAATGTCAGCGAGGATCCACCATAACTTAAGAAAGGTAACGTTATCCCAGTAACCGGAATTAGCCCGATCACAACACTGATATTGATCATCACTTGAATTGTTAACATCGATACTATTCCAAGTGCCAAGAAGCGTCCAAATGGATCTGGTGCAGCTAGTGAGATTTTTATTCCTCGCCAAAACAACAGCCCAAAAAGTCCAATCACGACTGTTCCACCGATAAAACCAAGTTCCTCACCAAGAATCGCGAAAATAAAATCCGTTTGCGGTTCAGGCAGATAAAAGTATTTTTGTATACTCTCCCCTAATCCAAGCCCCATTAATCCACCTGGCCCAATCGCATAAAGTGATTGAATAATTTGGAACCCAGTGTTTTGTGGGTCTTCCCACGGGTTTAAAAAAGCAGTTATACGGTTAATCCGGTATGGTGCAGAAATGATCAGCAGTAAAAAGCCTACAAGTCCAAGAGATCCAAGCCCAATGAAGTGTGACAATTTAGCACCAGCAGTAAAGATTAAGACCATACACGTTAAAACAAGTACGACACCTGTTCCTAAGTCCGGCTGCAGCATGATTAATCCGAACACAGTAAACACAAGCAATAGTGTCGGTAAAAAACCCTTTTTAAACGAAGTAATGTATTTTTGATTTGTTGCCAAATAGACAGACAAATAAATAATCAGCCCAAGCTTCATAAACTCTGATGGTTGTATACTAAATGCCCCAATTCCTATCCAACTTTGCGCCCCACCTCTTGTCATTCCAATTCCTGGAACTAATACAAGTAGTAACAATACAAAACAGCTAAACAATATAACTTTCGCATATTTATGCCACGTACCATAAGGAATCGCCATGATCAAGAACATCCCAACGAGACCAACACCAGTAAACAATAATTGTCGCTTCAAATAAAAAATACTGTCTCCATACTTATATTCGGCCCACACATAGGATGAACTATAAACCATCACAATGCCAACAAGTAATAATGCTAGAATGACACCAAGTAGTGTATAATCTGGTGCATTTTGCTGCTTAAATAAATTTCGAAACAATAGAAACACCCCATATCCATGATTGGAATCGGGGCATTATTTCATATCATTATTCAAGTCGAAGGACCGCATTAGAATAATAGCAATCCGATCTTCGTCTTCTTGTCTCTGCCAAATTTGAAACAAGCCCCTACATTAATGTATGCACAGCTTGTATAAACATGTCTCCTCTTTCTTCAAAAGTACGATATTGATCCCAACTAGCACACGCCGGAGACAATAGTATAACATCATTAGGATTTGAGATTTCGTACGCTTTTTTAACAGCCGATTCCAAATCGTCCACCTGCTCTGAAAGAATATCCGCTTCATCAGCAAGTTCCTTCAATTTTTCTTTCGTTTGTCCGAATAATACCATCGTCTTAACGTTATTAAGATACGGTAATAAATCAGCGAAGCCATTGCCACGATCCAATCCACCTGCAAGCAATATAGTTGGCTGCTGGAACGATGATAATGCTTTTTGTGTCGCTAAAATATTCGTCGCTTTTGAATCATTATAAAAAAGTCTATCGTTAATCGTATCAACATATTGTAATCGATGCTTTACGCCAGAAAAGGTTGTCAAAACTGCTTGAATCCCCTCATTTGTTGCACCACTTAATTTAGCTGCACTAACTGCGGCTAAAATATTTTCTAAGTTATGCTCACCGACGAGTACAATTTCTGCTAAATCAAT
The DNA here is from genome assembly GCF_900258515.1 of Lentibacillus sp. Marseille-P4043. Classification (NCBI taxonomy): domain Bacteria; kingdom Bacillati; phylum Bacillota; class Bacilli; order Caryophanales; family Bacillaceae; genus Lentibacillus; species Lentibacillus sp. Marseille-P4043. The sequence goes on from NZ_LT984884.1 coordinate 3,132,083, forward strand.
TATTTTTTCTCTTTTAAAATAAATGCTTCTATCATCAGCCCATGCACCATTTTCCATCCGTCTTTTGGCAGAAAAAGGAACTTTCGTTGCTTTTGCATGTTGTACAGCATCGACAACAACTGATTCTTCCGCATTATAAACGAGATAATCATCACTATCTTGATTTTTAAAAATATTACTTTTTGCTTCTTTGTAGTTGGCAAATGTACCGTGATAGTCCAAATGTGCCTCAAAAATATTTAACAAAACGGCAACTTTAGGCTGGAACGTTTGGATACCCATTAATTGAAACGAAGAGAGCTCTACAACTAATCTTTCATGTGGTTTTAATGTACTGGCAACATCAGTAGCAACAGTCCCAATATTTCCAGCAATCTGAACCCCTTGTTTGCTTGCCTCAAGCATTTGAGTTGTCAGCATGGTTGTTGTTGTTTTGCCATTCGAACCCGTAATTCCGATAATTGGCCCTTCAACGATGTTTCCAGCTAGTTCGATTTCCGTTATTACTGGAATATTGCGCTTTTGTGCTTCCTTAACAATTGGGTTATCATATGGAATCCCTGGGTTCTTAACGACAATCTCGATACCTTCCAAGGCAGAAAGCGGGTGTGATCCTACAATAACTTCAGCACCTGTCTTGATTAATTTTTTAACAATTTCATCATCCTCAGATGCCTTCACATCATTAACTCGTACATGCTTATCATTGTGAAGTAATAATTTAGCTGCTGCTGTTCCGCTTTTAGCTAAACCTAAAACAAGCACATGTGCATAAGGAAAATCTGTTAGTTTTTTCAAGACAAGCCCACCTCGATATATATGCCAAGCGCACTAAAAATAAGTCCAATCAGCCAAAAAGTTGTTACAACTCGCCACTCAGACCACCCGAGCAGTTCGTAATGATGGTGTAATGGACTCATTTTAAACACCCGTTTACCTGTTGTTTTAAATGAAATAACCTGAATAATAACGGATAATGTTTCAATTACAAAAACGCCACCAATAATAACTAAAATGATTTCCAATTTTGTCAGGATAGCAATAGCTGCAATTGCCCCTCCTAGTGCCAATGAACCTGTATCGCCCATAAATACTTTTGCTGGGTGTGCATTAAATAAAAGGAATCCAAGTAACGCACCAACAACCGCCAAAGCAAATATGAGTACTTCACTTTGTGGAAAGCCATACCATGCTAATATTCCAAAGGCCCCAAAAGCAATTACCGCTGTACCTGCCAATAAGCCATCCAACCCATCTGTTAAGTTAACAGCATTCGATGCACCTACTAGCATAAAAACTATTAGTAATGCATAGCCCCATCCTAATTCCCATTGAATGTTTGTGCCTGGGATTTGGATATATGTTGGGAAATCATTCGCTTTTAAAATAAAATAAAAGACAAGTGCAATTATAATTTGACCAAGCATTTTTTGTTTTGATGTCAGTCCTAAATTACGTTTCATTACAACTTTTATAAAATCATCTAAAAAACCTAAAAAGCCATATCCCACGATAACAAAAATTAATAACCAAAGCTGATATCCAATCGGGGTGGAACTAATTTTACTAACCATAATCAGTGATGTAACAACAACACTAATGACAATCATTACACCGCCCATTGTAGGGGTGCCTGTTTTCTTTAAATGGGATTTTGGTCCTTCCTCACGAATGCTTTGTCCAAACTTTAATCGTCGTAAAAATGGAATAACTATTGGTGATAAAAGGACGGTTATTAGAAATGCGATTCCAATTGTTATGATTAATGCCCATATATTCACTGTTTCTCCTCCTTGTACAAAACCGTCCATATAACTTATGGATGTATTATTGCGTTAACAAACGATTCAAACTGCATGCCACGTGAAGCCTTAAACAATAAAAGTGATTCCGGTTTTAAGTAACCTTCTATGGCATCTGTCAATTCTTTGCGCGTTGTAAAATGATTACAATCAATAGAAGTGTTTTCTCGATTAACTGTTTGGGAAATTAATGCGGCCTTTTCGCCAAAAGTAAATACAGCTGTTATAGAATCATCGATGACAGCTGCGACGGATTGGTGTAAATCATCAGCCTGTTGCCCGAGTTCAAACATATCTCCAAGAATCAGGACCTTTTCGTTAAAGCCAGCCATTTGCTTGACGACCTCAATCGCCGCCTTCATTGATGTCGGTGAAGCATTGTAGGCATCATTAATAACTGATACACCGTTCGTACCAGTTAACATTTCAAAACGCATGGATGTTAATTCCAATGTACGTAATGCCTGTATAATTACTTCCCTAGATATTCCCAACTGAGATGCAAGTGTAATGGCATACGTTGCATTTTTAGCATGATGTTTCCCTAATAACGGAATCTTATATTCATATCCATCAGACAAAACAAAAACAGTTTCGTCCTGATTTATCGTAGATTGTTCAATAACGACATCATTATTACGGTGAAAACCACATGTTATAACATTAAGCTTTTTATCTAGTGGTTGCAATAAATCTTCATCACCATCAATAATGAGGTAACCATCTTGCTTCAGGCCTTGTGTGATTTCTAGTTTTGCTTTTGCGATACCTTCGCGTGATCCAAGGTATTCGATATGGGACTCGCCAATATTCGTAATGATTGCATAATCTGGCTTTGCAAGCTTAGAAAGCTCTTCTATTTCGCCAAAATGATTCATTCCCATTTCCAGTACAAGTACTTCTGTTTCATTCGGCATCGACAAAACCGTTAATGGCAATCCGATGTGATTATTAAAATTTCCTTCTGTATAATGAGTCCGATATGTTGAAGCCATTACAGCCGCTGTGACATCTTTTGTTGTAGTCTTCCCATTCGATCCAGTTATTCCAATTACAATGGGATTGACTTCTTCTCTATATGCTGCCGCTAACGTCTGTAATGCCTTTTGTGTATCATCAACGAAAAACACCGGAAAATCAGTTGGCAAAAAGGTTGGCAAGTCTTTTTGCTTGTTCCACATCACCGCTACAGCACCATTATCAAATGCCTGCTTGACATAATCGTGCCCATCGAAATTCTCACCGACGAGTGGAATAAATAATGCCTTTTTTGTTTCTTTTCTACTATCAGTTGTAACAGCATCAATTGAAATAGCATCTAACGCTGCCCCTTTAAAATCAGTAAAAAAGCTGGTAAGCCAATTTGTCGTAAATAACATTTATTTATTCTCCTTAGCTTGAATTGCTTCTCGAGCTACTTGCCGATCATCAAAGTCATATTTCACATCCCCAATTTGCTGGTATGTTTCATGTCCCTTGCCGGCAATTAACACAATGTCATCAGCTTTTGCAAGTTCAATTGTTTTAAAGATTGCTTCTTTACGGTTCGTAATCACATCAAAATGATCTTGTTCTAACCCCTCTGTCATATCATCCAAAATGGACTGTGCATCCTCTGTTCGTGGATTGTCAGATGTAAATATTGCTCGATCGGCATATTTTAATGCAATTTCTGCCATCAACGGACGTTTTGTTTTATCACGATCCCCGCCACAGCCGACAACTACATATACTTTTTGCTTTGCAAAGCCGTTAATTGTTTGTAACACATTCTCCAGCGAATCCGGTGTATGAGCATAATCCACTAATGTAGCAAATGATTGACCTGCTAGGACCGGTTCAAAACGCCCACTAACACCGGTTATATTTTCCAATGCCGTTTTAATAGTAGTTAGTGGAATATTCGCAGCAATTGCCGCGGCACTTGCCGCCAACATATTGTATACGTTAAACATACCAATAAGTTTGCTTTTAATTGCTATTTCACCAATCGGCGTTTTTAAAATAAAGTTTGTTGCAGTTACATCTAATTGTATATCAGTCGCCATAATCTGTGCTTCATTTTTACAACCATAAGTTAATACATGTTGTGCCGTACTGCGTTTTAGAATTTTGCTTACCGGATCATCCTGATTGATAACAGCAAATTTTTTCTGTTTATCGTTATAAGTATTCCCTAACTGTGCAAACAAAAGACTTTTGGCACGTAAATAATCATCCATATCTTTATGATAATCGAGGTGATCTTGTGACAAATTCGTAAATATCGCTATATCAAATTCACAACCAAATACCCGCCCTTGATCAAGCGCATGGGATGATACCTCCATGATGCCTGTTTCGACGTTATCCTTTACCATCTGATCAAATACTTTTTGTAAAAACAATGCATCTGGTGTCGTATTTTTCACTGGATAGCTATCATCACCAATTTTCATCTGGATTGTTCCAATTACACCGGTTTTCTTTTTAAATTGTTTAAATATGGTCTCCAACAGATAGGTAACCGTCGTTTTTCCATTTGTTCCCGTAACACCGATAAGCGGGAATTTTCTCGTCGGGTAATTGTAAAATTTAGTTGCGAGCATTGCGGCAGCACGTGATGTATCTCCAACAATAATAACAGGCACATCCACTTCTAGTCTTTTTTCTGCTAGAATAGCAACTGCTCCGTTGTTGACAGCTTGTTGAACATAATCATGTCCATCAACTGTATATCCCTTAATACAGACAAATAGATCACCACTTTTTACTTTACGGGAATCCATTTCGATGGTGTTGATTTCCATGCCCTCCATTAGGTTCGTAACGTCATAGAATGGCAATACGGAAAGAATATCAGTTATTTTCATGTTAAACATCCTAACTAAATTAAATATCCTACATATGTATTCTCATATGGATACGTTTTTAAGAGGGTGGATCCACCCTCTTTTATAATTGATTATAGCAAAATTTAATCCGATTCACGATCTTTTTTATCGGAAAAATAAATTCTGATTTTTGAGCCTTGTTCCACTTTCGTTCCAGGCTGTGGTGCTTGATCAATAATATAATCGCCTGAACCATTTGTTTCAATCGATAGGTTTGTCATGTATTCGGTTAGTTCACCCTTTTTCAAACCGACTAAATCCGGTACTTCCACTTTCGGTTGATCTGGCCATTGATAATCTTTTTCAAGTCCACCTTCTCTTGGCTCAACACCTAATGTTCGTAAACTATCACCAATAATCGTTCCAACAATTGGTGCAGCTACCACTCCACCAAATTGAACCGTGTCTTTCGGATTATCAATTGCAACATAGACAACAATTTCCGGATCATCTGCAGGAGCAAACCCGATAAATGAAACAATATAGTTATTTTGCATATACCTACCATCTGGACCAACCTTCTGAGCTGTTCCCGTTTTTCCACCTACGCGATATCCATCAACATATGCTGGTCTACCAGAACCATTCGCTACAACATTCTCTAATGCACGACGTACCTCTTTAGAAGTCTTGCCAGAAATAACTCTATCCTTCGTAACAGTCTCAACGGCATCAACAACCTCTTCTGTTCGTGGGTCAATCCATTCTTTAGCAATATGGGGTTTGTATAAATACCCACCATTCACCGTAGCTGCTACTGCCATGACTTGCTGAATTGGGGTAACAGATACACCTTGTCCAAATGACGTCGTTGCTAGCTCCACTGGACCGACATTTTCTGGCTTAAATAGAATCCCATTACCTTCACCCTGTAAATCAATTCCTGTTTTCTTACCAAAGCCGAAATCTCTGATATAGGAAAATAATTTTTCTTTACCTAGTTCTAATCCTAAGTTAACAAAACCTGGATTGCAGGAGTTCTGCACGACCTCTAAATAAGTTTGGTGGCCATGTCCCCCACTTTTCCAACAATGCAAATTTGCTCCGCCAACTGAAATAGAACCATCGTCATCAAATGTATCCTTTTTTAGATCCACCTGTTCTTCTTCTAAAGCTGCGGCAAGGGTAATAATTTTGAATGTTGATCCAGGTTCATATGTTTTCCAGATCGGCAAATTACGGTCAAATATTTCCGAATCAACTTCCTGATAATTTTCTGGGTCGAAGTTTGGTCTTGATGTCATACCAAGTATTCCACCTGTCTTTGGGTTCACTGCGATTGCCAAAGCGCCATCAGGATTAAATTTTGTTACAGCTAAATCAAGTTCCCGTTCCATAATGGTTTGCACTTTGGAGTTAATAGTCGTTTTTAAATCCAGACCGTCGACAGGTGGCTTGTAAATGTCGGCTAGATCTTCTAGTTTCTTTCCTTTAGCATCCGAGTAAAATGATAAACTTCCTTTTTCTCCATTAAGTTTGTCATTGTAATAGAGTTCTAAGCCCATTAATCCTTGATTATCAATACCAGCAAAGCCTAAAACATGCGCTAAATCGTCCCCATTTGGGTAACTTCGCTTTGAATCTTTCGCCAAATAAACACCATCAAGATTAAGTGTTCGGATTGTTTCTTCCTGTTTTTCGGAAATTTTCCTCCCTTCTGGATGAATACTTACCTGTGAACTGTTTTCGGTAACGTATTCGTATGCTTTTTTTACTGATAAATCTAAAATCTCCGCTAGTTGTTCAGCTGTTTTTTGTGGATTTTTTATTTGTCTCGGCACTAGTACAACGGAAGGAGCAGATACATTTTCAGCCAATATATCACCATTAATGTCTAAAATTCTACCTCGTTCTGGCTGAAATTCAATATCCCTTGTCCAAGAGTTATTCGCTTTGGCCATTAACTTGTCACCAATTATAAATTGGACATAACCTAAACGAATAATAATGACTGCGAGCACGAATAATCCACAGAGAAAAACAGTGACTATTCGTTTTCTTACGGTAACAGCAGATACACGTTTCATCTTCCATCCCCTTTTCATAGGTAGGCTTGTATCCACTATATGAACGAAGAAATATGAATAGAACACTGTTTCTTAAGGTTCGTTATTGCTATTTTAATCTTGTGCTTGTGAATCTTCTGTTTCCTTTTCATCTGTCTTCTCTTCATTTGGGAGCGCGAGTTCAACACCTAAATAATCATTTTTTTTCACGGTTGTTCCTTCCTTGATATTTTGACTAATAACGTAGCCATTTCCCAAGGTTTCGACTCTCACCTGCAATAAATCTGCTAGTTGCAATACATCTCGCATCGACCAGCCTGTAATATTTGGCATTGTTGGTTTATCCGTTAGTAAAATGATCCGGTCATTCTGCAGTAATTTATCCCCTTTTACCGCATTTGCTTCTACTATTTTATCTCCTGATCCCACAATCGTTACACGTAACCCAAGATCGGTAAGCGTTTTTTTAAGTGTTTTTGTATTTTCACCTTTTACTTTTGGCACATTAATCGATTTAACTGCTTTATCCCCCTCTTTATCCGGTTCGATATTTAAATAACGCAAACTATTTTTCATCACATTATTAAAAACAATCGAAACCGGCACAGAACCAGATTCATAGTTTTCCTCGTCTAAATTCGGTTGTTTCACCGACACATACATCATCAGTTCTGGATTGTCTTTTGGTGCCATACCTAAAAATGAAAATGTATAGTTTTCCTGTCCTATTAAATAGCCACCATTTTCATAATCGGGAATTTGTGCCGTTCCTGTTTTACCAGCCACTGAGTAACCTTCCAAATTATAAATTTTACCTGTCCCGTTTTCTCCAGTTACAACTGTTCCCATTAAATCTCTTACTTGTTTTGCTGTTTCTTTAGAAATTGGGTGACCAACTACTTCTGGTGATTTTTCTTTGATAACTTTTCCTGTTGCTGAATCGGTAATTTTCGAAATAACGTATGGTTTAACCATTTTCCCATCATTTGCAATTGCCGAAGCTGCTTTCATTTGCTGAATCGGCGTCATGGTGGTGCCTTGTCCAAATGCAGTCGTTACTTTTTCAATTGGCCAATTATACAATATCTGTCCAGGTACTTCTCCAGGTAAATCAATTCCTGTTTCTTGATCAAAATCAAACGCTTTTAAATAATCCAAGTATTTTTCCGGACCAATTTTCTCCCATGCCAGTTTAGCCGCAGCGACATTAGATGAACGTTGAAATCCTTCATCATATGTAATAGAGCCCCATGATTGTTTCCAATCGCGAATTGGTTTATTTCTGTCGCTGATTTTGTAGCTACCCGACTCAAACCATTCATTCCCCTTATAAACACCTTCTTCAATTGCTGCTGCCCATGTAAACATTTTCATCGTTGATCCCGGCTCAAATGGTGTTGATATCGCATCATTATACCAATTCTCAACATCTTTTGGGTTATTAGGGTTATAACTTGGCCGATTACTCATCGCCACTATTTCGCCTGTTTTCGGATTCATCACAATAGCGGTCATTCGTTCCGGTTCGTATTTTTTATCCACTTGAGACATAACATCTTCTAATAATGTCTGAACCTTTTGATCGATCGTTAAAGAAACATTGTCACCATTCTTCGGTTTTTTAATTACTTCATTTGGATCTAAAAGTTTTGTATTATATTTGTCTCGTTGGTAAGAAATGTGTCCGTCTTCACCACTCAAAATTTTGTTCATTTCACTCTCAATTCCTGTGACACCTGTTATTTCACCTTCTTGCTTTCGTGCGAAGCCGAGAATTTGTGAGGCAAACATGCCATTAGGATAATATCGAATAGATTCCTTTATAAATTTAATTCCAGGTAAATCCAATTCATCAATTTTATCTTTTGTATTTTGAGAAAGTTCTTTACCAGGAGTCCCAAATTCAACTTGGTCCTTCCCTTCCTTAATACCATTTTGTATTATGTCAAGAATAAAACTTTCATCTACATCTAATAAAGGAGCCAACACTTCCGCAGTTCTTTCCGGATCTTTCACATGGTGTGGCTCCTCAGAGTTTATCGAGTATTTTTTATTAACAATTGCATAAATACGAAATGTTGGGCGATCATAGGCAAGTGTCATGCCATTATTATCAAAAATTTTGCCTCTATCCGCATTTAAGGAATAGGATGCTGTCCGTTTCTGATCTGCCCACTCGTCAAGGGAAACACCATTAATTTCGCCTGTTGATTGAATATAAAGAAACCTTCCCATTAAAATTAAAAAGATCGAAACAAATAGAAGGATCAAGATTCCTGACATGAAGTGTGTCATCTTATTTTTTTTCATAACACAACCGCCTTAGTTGTTGTTTAGTACACTTGCTTGTTTAATTTCTGCATCTTGTATTTTCAACCCATGTTTTTTAGCTATTGATGTAATACGTTCTGGTCTTGATAATTCTTTCTTTTCATAAAGTAGACCCTCATTCTTCACTTTCTGTTTCTGTACCGTCTGTTCGATTGACTGTAAATTTCGATTCATGCTATCAGTTGAGGATGAAAAAGAAACCATATATATTCCCGCCGCAATTAAACAAATACATACGACCGAATACAACATTTTTTCACCCTTTGTAATCCAGCTTGTCTTACGTACGACTGAAACTTGTTTCTCTTTTGGGGCATGTGTTGAATATGTTTGTTCCCATTTGCGAGCACTATTCTCACTCATGATTTTTTCCACCCTTCCTCATATGTAAAATCTTCATTCCATGGATTAATTTTCTCGACAATACGTAATTTTGCTGATCGAGACCGACGATTTAACGTTAATTCCTGATCACTCGGATTTATTGGTTTCCTTGTTATTAAGTTAAATGGCGCTACATGATCTGCTGGGAGAACGGGCAAATTTTTTGGTACTTGTTTCGTGGTGCTCCATTTTTTGAAGGCTTGTTTACATAGCCGATCTTCAAGTGAATGAAAAGTGATCACCGAAATCCGTCCATGCACAGAGATAACTCTTGCAGCTTGGTGCAATGCATCATTAAAAGCAGCCAATTCATCATTCACTGCAATCCTTAATGCTTGAAAAATCCGTTTTGCTGGATGACCGCCTTTTCTTCGTGCAGGTGCAGGGATTGCCTCCTTGATAATTTCAACCAATTGATGTGTCGTGTGGATTTGCTTTGTGGACCTATGTGCTTCAATTTTTCTTGCTATTTGTTTTGAAAACTTTTCTTCACCGTATTTAAAGAAAATTTTCACTAAGTTTTCATACGACCATGTGTTGACAACCTCAAATGCAGTTAAGTCTTGGTCCTGATTCATACGCATATCTAGCTCGGCATCATGTTGATAACTAAACCCTCGCTCTCCACGATCTAATTGCGGAGATGAAACACCAAGGTCAAACAAAATACCATCAACATGCTCAACATTATATTCTTGAAGTTTTTGTTCGAGACTGCGGAAATTCGCTCGGATGAATGTGATTTTGTCCTGGTATGATGCCAGCCTTGTCTGTGCCGCAGCCAATGCATCTTCATCCTGATCAAAAGCAACAAGCAATCCATTTTCATTTAATCTGGAAGCAATTTGCTCCGAATGTCCTCCTCCACCAACTGTACAATCGACGTATGTACCATTTGGTTTAATTGCCAAACCATCAACCGCCTCATTTTTTAAAACACTATAATGTTCAAACATAATTACACCTGCTTTTTTGCTTCAAATTAAATATCAAAGTCCATCAAATTTTCGGCAATCTCAGCAAATGATTCTTCAGAGTCATTGAAATAATCATCCCAATTTTCACTTGCCCAAAATTCAATGCGATTTGATACGCCGATAACTACACATTCCTTATTTAAAGTTGCGTAGTTTCTTAAAGGCTGTGGGATATTTATTCTGCCCTGTTTGTCTATTTCGCATTCGACCGCACCTGAAAAGAAAAAACGTGTGAATGCTCTAGCATCTTTCTTGGTAAGTGGAAGTTTTTTTAGCTTTTCTTCCAGCAGTTTCCATTCCTCCATGGGATAGGCAAATAAACATTTATCAAGTCCACGGGTTACAACAAAGCTATCACCAAGCTCTTCCCGGAACTTAGCAGGGACAATAATTCTCCCCTTTGTATCAATGTTATGTTGAAATTCACCCATGAACATATGGTTCTCCCCACTTTCATGTTCCTATCTTACCACATCCTCCCACAATTCACCACTTAATTTTAAAATAAATTTTGTCGTCTCAAAAATTAGGCAAATAGTCATAGGAGAAGAGCAAAAAAAGCTGTCTCTCCTAAGTTGGTCGTATGATTAATCATGACTAAAAACAGGTGGCAATTTTCATATACCAGCATTTTTAATACACTCAAACATACGATTCCAAGCTAAGAAAGACAGCATTTTTCTTTTTGTGGTAAAAAGTGGTGGAACCAAAAACTATCACATGTAGACAAGGTAATGTTCATTTTCAAACGAACAAGACGTTTCTGTTAATTGTTTTATGAAGTTGATACCATATCGATTAATCAATGGTAATGGATTCCAAACTCGTTCTTGTAACCCATTATTAGGATGTAATGTAGTATTAATCACATCAAATTCATATAGTTCTTTTGCATATTTCTCTTCAAGGGCTTTCGTTAGTCTCGTTCCTAAATACTCGATATCACGAAATACGTAAGCTAAATTCTTATCGGCCAGTTCCCCCAAATCCGCGCGGAAACTCTTTGCAGTTTCTCGAAGTGGTTGATGCGCTTCCTCCACTACACGTTTAATTTGCTCTGTCATTTGTTTAATTGGCGGATTACTTTGGGACGCCAACCAATTCCCTCGTTCCTTGATCACACCTTGGTTAACTGCCTGATCCCCTGTTATTCCGTATTTATTTATTAATTTTTCCACATTTCGTTCCATAAATGTAAAAGATAAACGCGGCACGACAGGCGGCATGCTCATGTTTAATGCGTGAAAAGCAGGTTTTAGTGCTGACCAATAACTGATTTCACCAGGACCACCAATAAACGCTAAACTCGGAAAAAGCAATTCCTGCATTAAAGGCCTAGTGACAACATTATTACTTAAGCGTTCTGGCTCTGTTTTGGCGATAGTAACCAATTCCTCTGTAGTTAGGGAAACCTCATTCTGTTTACCTACCCATTCCCCTGAACGATTACGTGTTAATAAAATTCGCTCATTGCCATGATCGTAGAAAAGATGCGCATCTTCAGGCTCAACACCTAATGAAATAGCATAACCAGATTGATTCAGTTGTTGCTCACAGTTAAATACCCCTTCACTGATTTTAGGTTGATATTCCAGCATCATTAGGAAATGCTCACTCTCTATCCTGCGTAATTCAGGATGTGCTGAGTCAACGAGTACAACCCCTTCCTCCGCAAATAATTGGTAAATGATCCGAGCAAAGAAATCAACATATGTCGCCGATTTATTTAAGCACGTTTTGATGGTGTCATATATTTTCGCTGTATCCCCTGTTTCTACTAACTGCTCAAATAAATGATCGATCCATTGATTTGCAGTCACATCATCTTTTTCAATAGCTGATACAGACATTTTTCCAACAACACGTTGCAATAATTTAATCTTTTTCATCTCCGGAACTTCTGGTAAAAAAATATGATTGATTTCATCAAAATCATGGTCCTCACCAGCTATCCAGAAGACAGGTACAACAGGTACTCCTAGTGCCTCCTCTTGTTGACGGGCTAACTGAATGATCGAAATGATTTTATTTATCGTATACAGTGGTCCTGTTAAAAGCCCCGCTTGCTGACCACCAATAACAACTACACTATTGTTTTCCTTTAATCTTTCAATGTTTTTATATGTAGAATCAGGAGCATCCCATTGGTTATTTATAACGGTTAGCGTTTTTGTGAGTTGCTCTCTATTAAAAACACGCCCTTTTAAATCCTGGACCCTGGTTTGGTATGTAGATTGCAAAAAAGGTTGATAATCGAAGTAGTTCATTATTTGTATCTCATTTGAACGGTAATCGTTCATTAATTTAGATTGTTTTTGTAATTGAATAGGGTCAATCCGCATAGATTACATGCTCCTTTAAACATAATGAGTATTGTCCACTACGTATTGTACATAAAACAATGAAAAATTTCATGTAATCTGTTTTGTTAAAGCAAGAAAATCTGTTGCATTAGCCCGATTAATACTAAACATATGTATAAAAACGAAAATAACAAAAATGAAAATCGCCAAAACCCTTTAAATGCACGCTTAAATTCAACCTCCATCTTTGTTTTCCATTGCAAAAAAATAATAAAAGAAAGGACCATCATTAAGAAAACTAAAATCCAACCAGTAAAGCCGTGGTTAAAAACAACGGTAAAAAGACCAATAACAGCTAGTATGTACAAAATGGTCGTCCAGTTGACAGCAATGTGAATCGCTCGCCATTTTTGCCGATGGATTTTTACTGAAATTTGATAGACAATCCAAGTCGCAATGATAGGTACTGTGACCAAAAACGCGATAAAATAAACAACAATATCAAACATACCTAATCTTTAATCCCCTTTTTCCTTTCCAGCGCTCTAATGCCGTTGTATACAAATGATGTATATGGAATATTCTGTCTAGCGCGGTTTAGTAAGAAGCCTGAAATCGCCTCATTTTCCGTCTGTTGGTTTTCCTTAAGATCTTTCCACATTGATGACACATTTTCCTTAGTTTTTTCAGCTACGGTGAGGACGTGCTTCCATTGTTCCAAAAAAGGTAGCCCAAGCACCATAGATGCCTCATGACATAATTCCTTTGCTATCGAGACAATATAGGGGTTGCGGATCACTTCCCCATTTTGAACTTCAAACAAAGCTGTTAATGGGTTAATAACTGCATTAACGACTAATTTTTCACCAAGCATAGATAACCAATCATTCTCCATTCGAATTGGAAATTTCGGTTGATTTAAATTCGTAACTACTGCTTTTAGCATTTCTCGTTTCTCATTATAGGTGGCCAGCTTGATCAGTCCTTGCCCCGTATGTGCAACCGTACAACTATTTAGCCGCTGTGCACCATGCTCGACAATTCCCAGAAATACTGGCACAGCGATATTTTTTATCTGGTCAATGTGTGCCATCCCATTTTGTAAAAAAATAAGAGGTGTTTTTGATACGATTTTTGTTATGTACGGCACTACATTTGTAAGCTGTGGTTGTTTAACACAGACAATATAACAATCTTCTTGCCCTAATTCTTCCGTTAACAATGCTGGCACTGTCCGGGGAACAGAGTGCTGTGTGTGACTAATCCCATACTCATTAATCGATTTTTTTTGCTGAGTACTTCGCACATAAATAGTGACTTCATGCACACCAGAAAGATACCAGCTCAACAGTAAACCGATAGATCCCCCGCCAATAATCCCAATCTTCATTCGCCTATCTCCCCCTTTTTTTTTTTCATTGTATCAAACAGCTTCGTTTTCCGTTAAAGCTCAATCTTTTTTCCTGCCAAGTTGATTTCATTCCGTGTCTATTTATATTATAATAAAAGAATAAACACGAAAAGTGAATTAAAATAATTCTAACGATAAGGGGGACAATGGATTATGAACGATGTAAAGGTTGAGAAACTACTGATTAATTATAAAACATTGGAGAAATTCAAGCGATTCAAAGAATATGGGAATCAAGAATTATCCATGTTAGAGGATTTACAAAGCAACATTGTGGAAAATGATAGCGAATCACCATTTTACGGTATTTATTTCGGTAATGCACTTGTGGCCCGTATGAGCTTGTACAAGGTGGATAAAAAATACGATCTGTATTTTGAACCAGCACATGATTACTTAGTACTGTGGAAGCTCGAGGTGCTACCGGATTATAGAGGAAACAATTATGGTAAGGCTTTGGTTGAATTTGCTAAAAGCTACAATCTGCCTATCAAAACAAACCCTCGTATTAACTCCCAAGGTTTCTGGGAGAAAATGGGTTTCCAAAAAGCGAAGTACGAAATGGAACGCGATTTTGGAGAAAACCCATTAATTTGGATGCCCGATGGAGTAAACGAAAAAGATCTAAAATCAAACTAAATAGTAATTGCTTATTAAAAGTAAAAGACATGAATGACGATTATTCACATTCATGTCTTTTTTCCTAATTAATCAACTATCAATATGATAATTCCTTATTCTTTCGTTTGATCAGTTACCCAATCCCACAACTTCCCCATTTCTTGCCATGCCCCTTCATAGCGTTGTAACTGAGCTTTTAATTTTTCATTTTCCTGTTCGAGATGTTTAATAATTTTCTCTTGTTCCTTTTGGGTTAGCTGATTTTCCGCAGAATAATTTATTTTCATTTTTTCCAATAGTGATATAGCTGTTGCTATTGGATCTTTATCCACATAATCTGATGGCTCCACATAGCTCCACGATGTTGTTTTTCTTCCGGCTTGTTTGCGTTCTTCTTTTGCATTATGAATAGCATCTTGATAATGCTTACGTATGGTTGCATTCCATCGAAACCCACAAGCAGCAGATGTACGGGACAACTGCTTTGCCACATCTTTAAAAGCCTCTAGTTGTGTTTGGCCCTCTCTAATATAGCGAATTACTGTTTCTGCTAAAATAACATCTTCATCCTTCGTCCATGCATCTTGACGTGTTGCTTCCATAACACCCCTCCTTACATTGTTTGCTATAAAATGTATGCAAAAAGTAGGAGTGATAGAATAACTGTTTTACTATTTTTAAAAGTAATTCTGCTAAGGTTAGCTATTTTCGTGCCAAAAATTTTCCTACAGCTTTTTTATGTGCAGGTGATTCCCAAAGATTAGCACACACCCGAACCTCTTCGTCCATTAAAGAGGACAAACTTAAAATTGATATTTTCTTCAAATACTGTCTCTTTATTAATTTCATTTGTTCAAATGATTTTGTCACATATGGTTCTAGTAATTTTTCATGGTTATTCCAATCTGCTTTTTCAACAACCTTATGGATAAATCCTTGTTCTTGTAAATACCTGGCATCATAAATTTCCGCAGCCATTAACCAATGGAACGCGAAACTAGCATGGACGCTTTCATATAAGAGGACGCCGCCTCCCCAACCTGGTGTTATTCCAAGTTTTGTTTGTACAAACCCGAATGTAGCAGTATCTTTCGCAATTCGCACATCACAGGCAGCAGCAAGTTCACATCCTCCACCTAATGCATTGCCATTTAACAAACAAATAGTTGGAACCGGAAATGCAGCAATTTCATAAAGCACCTCTTTCATTTCGTACAACTGGCTAAAGGCTTCTTCTGTTGTCAAATCCCCATGTAATTCCTTTAAATCCCCGCCGGCGCAAAACACTTCATCTCCTGTCCCTGTAATCACAAGGCATGAAATTGGTTCTTGTTTTGCCCGTTGTATGGCCTCTTTCAAATCTGTTCTCATTTCCCCTGATATAGCATTTCTTTTCTCTGGGCGGTTAAGTTTAATTTCAACATATCCTTCTTTATGTACGTGATATTTTACAGTATCCAACGTTGATCCCTCTTTCATCCAATATACTGATATCATAGCATATATCTTAAAAAAACTCGGCATTTACCCAATCTCTAATACTAATAGTAAATGGTGAAGGTTGACGTACACTAAATACATAGAAATTTTCGCACCAATAAAATAAGATCAACAGTTAGCTGAGACAAACTTGAAACGTTTCTAATAATTGCCTTGACAACCTTGGTAAACATAAAGATTGTTTTCTAAAAGATTGGGACTGCGATTACTCGTCCCATCGAAAGTATTTGTTGATTTATATATAAAATGCGCAGTAACTAAAAAATTGCGCCCTCGCCGTTCCGGAAATACACTACGCTTTCCGTGGGCGGCTGCTGAGCCTCCTCAGGCCAACACGACGTTGGTCACGAAGGCGTTGCCACAGGACGTGGCGATCTTAGCCTTTGTTCCCATTCTGCTCTGCGGGGTCTCGCCTAGGCCTTTCCTCCCACTGGAGTCTCCGCGTATTTCCTCCACTGGTTTTGCATTTACTACCATTAACTGTAGTAGTATATGTTCTACCAAGCCACATTCTACCGCTTCACTAGTCCGGGTGAGTGGAGGGTGGTGACTCCTTGAAAATACAGACCGATTTTCTGCGTGCGATGTAGTGCTGTCGAAGCCTTCCTTGTCCTGCGGGAATAGCACGTGTCCGAAGACCCCGCAGAGTGGTTTTCTCGAGGAGGCTGAGGCCGTGCCCGTGGAAAGCATCCACCCGGAGCGATCTCGGACGGCGGCAAATGCGCGTACTTATAGAAAAGAGTCTAGCAGTCACAGACGGATTAAATGTGATTAATCCAAAGTCAACTTGAGCAGTTAACCTCCATCCTTCCTTATTCTATCAAGGCTTATTTGTCCATTTCACGCTGCGAAAGTTGACTAAATACATAGAAATTTTCATGTACAAAAAAACAGACCACTATGAAAAGTGATCTGTTTTACTATCAAGGAAAATTAGATATTGCTTACAACTTCTTTTCCGTCATATTGTCCACAAGATTTGCAAACATGGTGTGGTTTTGTTAATTCACCACAATTTGAGCATTCTACCATGCCAGGTGTGTGTAATTTTTTATGAGTACGACGTTGGTTTTTAACTTTTTTAGAAGTTCTTCTTTTAGGTACTGCCATGTCTTACACCTCCTTCAAACGAAAGTCAAATTCGAATTAATTCTTCTTATTTTTCTTTCTCATTATTATCAAATAAGGACTCCAATTTTTTCAAACGAGGATCGATCGTTTTTTCAGTTTCCTCTTCAGAAATAAATTCCCATCCATCGCCTTTCACCGGGGCATCTCCTTTAGCTTTTGCATCATCGGAGAACACTCGAAATGGAACCTCTAATAAGATATTTTCCTTTATATAGGGGGTTAAGTCAAGCATTTCCCCGTCTATTGGATGAATTTCATTTTCCTCTTCTTCTTCACCATAAAAATCAGATAGTGTAAACACCTCAAGTGCCTTAATATCAAACGGATATGGCACATCAACCAACGTTCTAGCACAAGGTAAAATCATTTTGCCATTTATGGTAAAAGAAAAAATAAGTTGTTCCCCTTGTATAGTACATTCTCCATAAACATGAACCAGGTCTATTTTTCGAATATCATTGTTCATTGTTTCTAATTCCGAAACATCATCAACATCATCAAACGTAAAAGGCCCATTTAACGTACTTCGTTTAAGTTGACTTACCGAAAATTTCATCCTTATCACCTCAAAGAGCAACAAAAGTTATTTTAAAAGGAAATTAGACTTTTGTCAACATATTTTCTTTACAGATTGCGAAAAAAAGAAGAATCTTTGTCTCTAGCATTCCATTACTAAGATACACTAATCAGATTCGTGTTATGCTATTGTTAACGTTTTTTGTTAAACTAAATGATAACATACATAATTAGGAGTTGAACAGATGAAAGCATGTGGTTTAATCGTCGAGTATAATCCATTTCATAATGGGCATGTATATCATCTAGAAGAAGCGAAAAAAGTCTCTAAAGCCGATTGCATGATCACAGTCATGAGCGGCTCTTTCTTGCAGCGAGGTGAGCCCGCAATCATCGATAAATTTCACCGCACAAACGCGGCTCTTGCCAGTGGCATTGACATCGTTGTTGAGTTACCATACGTGTTTGCAGTACAGAGCAGTGACTTATTTGCCAAAGGGTCAATTTTAACACTTCACGCATTAGGAATTGATTCAATCTGCTTTGGTAGTGAATCAGGTATGATCAGTGATTTCGTTACGGGATACCACACATTTTATGAGCGCAAGGATTTGTTTAGGGAAACATTAAAAGAACAGTTAAATCAGGGGATGGCTTACCCTGAAGCAAGTAGATTAGCTTATCAAAAAATCGGCTTAACCACGGCAGGTATGGATTTAGCAAAGCCAAATAACATCTTAGGATTTAGTTATGTAAAAGCAATTTTGGAAAATAGTCTACCAATTGAGCCGTTAACAATCAAGCGAAGCAAAAGTGGTTATCATGATGAAACAATCACTAGCTCTATCGCCAGTGCAACAAGTATTCGGAAACAACTTTTTACTTCTGGAAAAATCACACCGGAAATTGCAGAAACAATTCCTAAGGCAACCAAAGAGGAGCTAGAAAGGTATTATCATACTGCTTCATGCTGGCATCATTGGGAAGCGTATTTTAATCTATTACATTATCGTGTGATGACCATGTCCAAAACTGAACTAAGAGCGATCCAAGGGGTTGATGAGGGGTTGGAGTATCGCATCAAAAAAACAGCAAAGACTGCAACCTCATTTACTGAATGGGTCAAGGCTATTAAAACAAAACGCTACACGTGGACAAGGCTGCAACGGATGTTTGTCCATATTTTAACAAATACAAAGAAGCAAGATATGGATAGACTTACCAATCTATCCTCAATCCCATATGTGCGTATTCTAGGACTAACAGAAACAGGTAGAGCATACCTTAATAAAGCCAAAAAGCAGACGGATGTGCCACTGATTTCAAACCTAAGTCGAACGAATCCACCTATGTTATCGCTTGAAGAGAAAGCTACTGCTGCTTATTATAGTATTCTTCCTCCAACGATTAGGCAACAGCTACGTCGACAGGAACTTCAGCCGCCAATTATGATATAAGGGTCTATCCCCTAAAGAGGGGACAGACCCTTATTTATTTAGGCTGTTTTCTAAAAGATTAGGAATGCGATTACTCGCCCCTCCGAAAACATTTGTTTTTCTATTCACAACGGATATAAACTGCGAAGTAACTTTAGTTGACTTCCTCCCGTCCTTTACAAGGTGAGTGGTAATTCGCGGCTTGGGGGAAATACTCGCTTTCCATGGGGAACGCTTCAGCCTCCTCGTGAGCAAAAACCGCTCACTTTGGTGTCTTCAGACTGTTCCCTTCCCATAAGACTTGAAGAGACATCCTTGAATCTGAACCGCACGAAGAAAATGTGTATTTCATTTTCAAGGAGGCTCGGATTTTCCTCAAGCCTAAAAAAACTTTCTATTCAAATGAGAGGAAAACCGTGAAACATTGATTGAATAACTACTCTCTCTAGCTAGAAAATCACTGCTAGCGGAGGCAGAATACGTAGACTCCTGTGGGAACAGCACGTGTCCGAAGACCCCGCAGGAAGCGCTCTTTGCTTTCGAGGAGGCTGAGGCCGTGCCCACGGAAAGCGAAGTATTCTGCCGTAGCGGTTTCAAGCACTTAACCCACATTTGAGTGAGAGAAAGTGTCACAAAAAAGAATTGTCACTGTATCGCTGTTTATATCAACTACAAAATTAAAAAGCAACAAACATTACGAGAAGAACCTTTATTTAAGCTTTTTTAAGTATGTTAAGGCATCATCAAATGTATCTACAGGAACAACCTTCATATCGGTTCCGATTTCCTCTGCTGTTTCCTTTGCTACCTCATAGTTGGAATCAGCTGCACCATTTTCATTAGGTGCAAAAAATACTTTACAGCCTTCATCATCCGCAGCAATAACTTTTTTATCAATGCCACCGATTCGTCCAACATTCCCGTTATAATCAATTTCTCCCGTTCCGGCAATTTGATATCCATGTGTTAAATCCGCTTCTGTCAGTTGATCATAAATTTCTAAGGAAAACATTAGCCCAGCACTTGGACCGCCAATACTACCGCTGGAAAAATTGACATCGGGATCAACGCTAACACTACGATCAGTTACCAATTGAATGCCAATCCCTACTTTATTATCTAATTCTTTAAAAGATTCCAATTCAATTTCTTTTGTCATTGTTTCATCGTCTCGCTCAAATTCAATTGAAATTGTATCACCAGCACTTTTATTCTCAACATAAGAAATCAAATCATCTGTTTCCTCAATTACTTTTCCATCAATGCTGGTAATCCGATCACCCATTTTTAACTTACTCTCAGCAGGCATTCCCTTGATAACAGACACAACGTAAACACCATTATAATCAATTGAAATATCTTCATTAGCCGCTTTATATGCTACTACTGTAGATGCTTCCTGAGAGTTCTCCATCATCTGTAATTGGACATGAAAATATTCGTCCTCGGTAATTCCTTCAGGCCTAACCTGACTTATTGGTAATACCTCGTGGTGTGGCAGTAGCTTAGCCCACACATACTGTACCGGAGTTGCTTGTCCCCCTCTTACAGTTACTAAGTGCATATCACCAGCACTCTCATGCCCACCATCAACGGCGACAATTGGATTTAATGCATCTGCTCCACCCGGTTTGTAAATATAGTACGGTAACTTATATGCAGATAGAAAAAAGGCAATTGCTACAACAATAATGAACGATATTATATGACGCTTCGTTATCTTCACAGTATAACTCCTTCCATAACCCCAACTGACTATACACCCTCTACAAAAAGAGTATGGCATAAATGACAGGGGTATGTGCGTATATTGATATAGACTTGTACAATCAAAATTAGCTTTTTTATCAAACGTCGTACAAATTATGATTGTTAATTTTCACATTTGCTTTTTTAATTGTGAACTAAAATTATTCTACTACGATCAAAAAAAGAAGTACAGAGCTAGCACTTCATTAGGGGGCTTTATGTTGAGGCAAATTATAAAAACACTATTATTAGCTGGAATAACAGGATTTATCGCATTTGCAATACTAACAGTTCCTGATCAAGCTTCCGAAGCTAGTATTCGCGGACTTAGCATTTGGTGGGAGAGTGTATTTCCGACATTGCTACCTTTTTTTATAATTGCTGAGTTATTAATAAGTTTTGGCGTTGTCAGTTTTATCGGCGTGCTTTGTGAACCAATTATGCGTCCCATATTTAATGTTCCAGGCGTTGGGAGCTTTGCCTGGACAATGGGAATGGTTAGCGGTTATCCTACAGGCGCAAAAATATCTGTACATTTACGCCAAGAGGAACAAATTTCACAAATCGAAGGAGAGCGCCTTGTAGCGTTTACCAATGCATCGAGTCCATTATTTATAATCGGAGTAATTGCTGGTGGGCTTTTCAATGATCCAAAACTAGGACTTCTGCTGATCGTTTGCCACTATATCGGCAACACACTTGTGGGTATTTGCATGCGATTTTATGGAAGGTCAAAGAAAACAAATAAACAATCAGTGGAAAAGAAGGTATCCCTAAAACGAGCATTTCATGAAATGCATCAAACCAGAATGAGCGATCCTCGCCCTTTTGGACAAGTTATGGGTGATGCAGTCATAAACTCGGTAAAAACATTAGTTATGGTCGGTGGATTTATTATTCTCTTTTCTGTCTTCACAAAACTATTGTACATTTTGAATATATCGCCAGCAATTGCTAGTGTGTTGAAACATCTTTTTCAATTTCTAACATTACCTGTTGATTTAGCTCTGCCGTTTTTATCGGGAATATTTGAAATCACTTTAGGCTCTCAAATGTTGTCAAACATCTCGATCGATAATTTATTAGCGCAAATGGTTATCGTTAGTTTTATTCTGGGGTTCCATGGACTTTCCGTTCAGGCCCAAGTATCAAGCATTATCGCGAAAACAGATATCCGTTTCGCTCCTTACTTCTTTGCGCGCTTTTTACATGCAGTTTTCGCAAGTATATTAACAGTTCTATTATATAACCCGTTATATGTTAATCGACAAGCATTTGAATTGAAAGATATCCCTGTATCACAGGAGGTACAACAAAACAGCTGGTATACAGCATTAGACCTATTGAAACATACCGGTCCTTTGATTACGATCCTTTTTTTAGGGATTGCCGTGCTACTTTTATATCGCAGAAAACAGGCAAAAAAATAATCTAAAGAGGCAGCTTCCAATTAATGGGGCTGCCTCTTTACACCTTAGTTACGTCTAAACTTTTTGATTAGTGCTTTTTGAACAGGTTCCGGAACAATGTCAGAAACGTCTGCTTTGTATTTGGCTACCTCTTTTACGATGCTTGAACTTAAAAAGGAGTATTGATTATTCGTCATCATAAAAAATGTTTCAATCTCCTCATCAAGTTTACGGTTCATCGATGTGATTTGCATTTCATATTCAAAGTCACTAACTGCACGTAATCCACGTAATATAGCATTGGCTTTTACTTCTTTAGCATAATCAATCAATAACCCATCACTGGAATCGACCGAAACATTAGGCAAGTCTTTTGTCGTTTCCTGTAATAATTCTATCCGTTCCTCTACCGAAAATAACGGGGCTTTGGATTGATTGTTAAATACGGCCACAATTACGTTATCAAAAATTCTAGCACCACGCTGGATTATATCTAAATGGCCATATGTAACGGGATCAAAACTCCCCGGGCAAATTGCTAATCTACTCATTTGAACACCTCTTCCAATGCTTCTTGTCATTCCATGTTGAGGTCACCACTCTACTTTTGATAAATTGTAACCCCTATTGTCCCACCGTAATTTTCTTGTTTCACAATAGTTAAACTAGAAAGGTTATCTGGCATTACTTCTGACATATCATGCTCACAATAGACCATTCCATTAATATTCAACAAATGTAGTTCCTCTATTTCCTCTAAAAACTTATTATAATTAACCTTTCCATATGGTGGATCAAAAACGATTAAATCAAATTGCAATTCTCTTTTAGCAGCTGCATGAAGCGCACGAAAAGCATCCGTACGAAAAACTTCTGCCTTATGTTCGATTTTTAGTGACTTTAAATTTTGATAAATGGTATGTATTGCTTTTGGATGTTTATCGACAAAAATCGTTTTTTCCATCCCTCTGCTTATCGCTTCAATTCCCAATGATCCACTGCCAGCAAATAAATCCAAACACATTCCAGTTTGAAAAAAAGGGCCAATACTTTGGAATACAGCTTCTTTCACCTTGTCAGTCGTTGGCCGCGTTGATTTACCTGGAACCGCTTTTAATTGACGTCCTTTCATTGTACCTGCAATAACTCTCATATGCACACCTCTATTTACTACTAATCGACATTTTACCACAAATCAAAAAAAGAGGCGACCAGTGAAATGAATAAAAATCACAATAAAATGTATAGAATTTTTTCACCCGTACATACTTAATTAGTGAGACAGCTAATACTTAGCTTGGTTGTTTCAAAAACACGGAGAAGACTTACATTTCCCCATAAGTTCTTCCTCCGGTTTCTCCTCTCCCTTTGCCTTTTTGTTTTCAATTAGAAAACAAAAAGACCTGCAGAAAAATTTCTGCAGGTTTTTTTTTGAAAAAACCTCGGATTTAACTATATGTATCACCCGATAGATTTGTTGTAATTTATTTTATATCCCCATTTTGTAATCATATTGCTTCGCTTTGTCCGGTTTGGCGTTCTCATAGTTTGTTCGAATAAAGGGCTTGTATGATCGATCTATCTTAGAGACAAATGAGAGTCTTAGTAACTTCTTCTCTATGTCATCTACGTCCCCTTGGTCAACATATAAAACAGCGTATTTTAATTTTTTTGATGTATAAATCAAATGACCATAACGTTTTATTTGCCGCAAATTTTTCATATGCTGAAACCAAACGATAATACCTTGACGATTTGTCCTCATTTTACGCCCTCACTTACACCTTATTTGAACATAGTGTATCAAATTATCATCAATCTATCAATTCAATATTAAGATGCCCGACATCCGCAACCACTGCTTCCACTTCCATGGCCACAGCCACCATCACTTAATGCAGCGCCATCTTTTGGAGCCTTAATATCATCACTCACACTTTGTGCAACGTATTGACTTATTTCATCCAGCAATTTTTGCAAATTACGTTCCGCAACTTTAAACGCTGCTACTTTTTCATGCATATCCATTGCACGTTTAGTTGTTCGGACACGTTTCATAATTTGATTAAAATCCGGATGATATCTACCAAAACGTTGGACATCCTCATATTGATCCTTTATATCTATAAAAGCCTTAATCAGCTTTTGTGCCTCTTCATCATTATTTAACGCTTTACGGGAACGCTGGTAGTCCTCCATGACGTCCGATTGCAAAACCATCTGTCCGAGTGATTCGCAACGGTCAAGGATGTCTACATATTCCATCGTAGCTATCATTAGATTCACCTCCACATTTATCATATCATGTAATTTGAATATGATAAAGCTAGCTAATCTTTCATAGCATCAGCAAATTGAACCAGCATTCCCGCCATTTGAACCTGATTACTTATTTTTTCAAGCTGTTGGGGAAATGTTTTTCCATAATATTTTTTAGCCGCACCTGGCAATTCCGTAATACGGTTTGGATCCCTAGTCAAATATCGATACCAACTTGGGTTGAATCGAACAAAATTTGCTATATGTGGATGTGATTGAAGATACTGATAACATATCGGTTGCATACGTTTTTCACCTCTTAATCTCGAAACCAATTAAATGGCTGATTACTTCTCGTTTCAGGTAATGATTTCTTTGTTTCCTTTGTTTCTTGAAATTGACCTAGCACCTCTTGGATTGTGGATATTGTTGAACTCAATTGTGTTATTTGATGTTGAACTTTATTTATATCCATATTCTCTGTAAGTTTCAAGAGTTGACTAAACAGTTCAGATTGTTTCTTCATCCCTTTTTGGTCCGCTTCTTTTTCTGTTTCCTCCTTATATTGCTTCCAATATGGATCATCTTCCCCCAAGAGGATCCATTTTTCATAATGTTCTTGCCATGATCTGCCGTTTTTTCGGATCTCCTTTATCAACTCAGGATGATTTGCCAAAAATTGTTTAAACTCTTTAACGGATGGATGCAATTCATCTCCCATTTATTTTTCACCACCGATGAATATAATTACTATTACTTTATGATAATGACCTATATTCTGTGAGAGTAAGACATCTAAAAAAGCTCATAAAGTAAATTATGAGCTTTTTACCATTACGGTTTTTTAATGAAATTTTGTGTGTAGTAAAAATGATATACCCCGACACCTAAATGTGTGTAATCTTTATTTAATAATGCTTCCCGGTGTCCTTCGCTATTCAACCATCCTTCCATGGCTGCAGCTGCATCCGGATACTGTGCAGCAATATTTTCACCTGCTGAAAAATAATAAACATTTTTATCCGCTAACCGTTCCTTTAATCCATTGCCATTCTTACTATAATGAGAAAAATAATTGTTCTCAGCCATATCTTCACTGTGAAGAAACGCAACATCGCTTACCGTTTCATTCCATTGAACCTGTTTCTTATCAAAATGATTCCGTATGACATTTGTAATATCAAATATTTGCTGTTCCATACCGCTTTCAATTTTTTCCCAATCTTTATCAGTTAAATTAGGTTGTTCCGGCAAATCTCCACGATACTCTATTTTGTATGGCTGATGTTTCAGCAAAATATCAGTTGTTAAAACCCGTATAGAGGATAATTTATTTGTGAACGTATCAAAATAACATTGAACAAACACATTATCGGCTATTTTTACCAATGGACGCATTTTTACATCATCCTCATTTAGATGGAACGTATAGGAAGCAACCCCCTTCGTATATGTCACATCTCTTTCAAATGAAAAATGATCGTTAATTGAATCATATGATTGTCCAATTTGTATGGGAGCAGTTGATAAATTGTTCCCTGTTGCATAGATTGTTTTAATCTTGTCTTCTTGAACACCAAACTGGATATATTGATCGCGTTGATCCGTATAAACCCACCAGCTATAACCATATGCGCTTTGATCGATTCTAAAAGGATCACCAAGGCTATCCCTTAACTCATCTGATGAGTTACCTATCCATTGAAACAACTCACCTTTTAACTTTATTTTAGGTGATTTCTTTTCCGGAACAGATTTCGATTCCAGCATGTTTTCTTTTTCTTTTAGGACGTTCCCACTATCATCAATTGCCTTATCCGATGAGATGTCATTTTTCTCCAATAAATAATATCCACCTATCACTACCACTACTAAAAATAAAAATACAATTATTTTAATTAAACGCATAAGTGCTTTACCCCTTTATGTCGTGTCTAAAAGCACCAAATGATAAAAACCTATTATCATTTAATTACTATTAAACAACCTCTATACTCATTTACTCAACTTTCGCACCAATAAAATAAGATCAACAGTAAGCTGAGACAAACTTGAAACGTTTCTAATAATTGCCTTGACAACCTTGGTAAACATAAAGATTGTTTTCTAAAAGATTGGGACTGCGATTACTCGTCCCATCGAAAGTATTTGTTGATTTATATATAAAATGCGCAGTAACTAAAAAATTGCGCCCTCGCCGTTCCGGAAATACACTACGCTTTCCGTGGGCGGCTGCTGAGCCTCCTCAGGCCAACACGACGTTGGTCACGAAGGCGTTGCCACAGGACGTGGCGATCTTAGCCTTTGTTCCCATTCTGCTCTGCGGGGTCTCACCTAGGCCTTTCCTCCCACTGGAGTCTCCGCGTATTTCCTCCACTGGTTTTGCATTTACTACCATTAACTGTAGTAGTATATGTTCTACCAAGCCACATTCTACCGCTTCACTAGTCCGGGTGAGTGGAGGGTGGTGACTCCTTGAAAATACAGACCGATTTTCTGCGTGCGATGTAGTGCTGTCGAAGCCTTCCTTGTCCTGCGGGAATAGCACGTGTCCGAAGACCCCGCAGAGTGGTTTNCCACTGGAGTCTCCGCGTATTTCCTCCACTGGTTTTGCATTTACTACCATTAACTGTAGTAGTATATGTTCTACCAAGCCACATTCTACCGCTTCACTAGTCCGGGTGAGTGGAGGGTGGTGACTCCTTGAAAATACAGACCGATTTTCTGCGTGCGATGTAGTGCTGTCGAAGCCTTCCTTGTCCTGCGGGAATAGCACGTGTCCGAAGACCCCGCAGAGTGGTTTGAAAAGGAGGGTCGACTAAAACCGTCCTTTGCGGACAACGTCGACATACCCCTCGCCGGGGCAAGGAGGCTGAGGCCGTGCCCGCGGAAAGCATCCAGCCGGAGCGATCTCGGACGGCGGCAAATGCGCGTACTTATAGAAAAGAGTCTAGCAGTCACAGATTGATTAAATGTGATTAATCCAAAGTCAACTTGAGCAGTTAACCTCCATCCTTCCTCATTCTATCAAGGCTTATTTGTCCATTTCACGCTACAAAAGTTGAGTCATTTATAACAACTATATGTTCAAGCTCTCCATTTGATTCTAGTTTATCTATTATTTCTCCAAAATTACAAAAGAAAATAACTGAGGATTTATTTTTTGTTTGAACTTATAAATGGGTTTCGATTGCAACTAAACCTATTTCGTACTATTATATAATTAGTGAGGATAATTTTGTGAGGTGGAAAAGAATGAGATTAGAAAATTCTGGTATAGATGATGCAGTTGTTGACTTGAAACCACTAGACCATTTAATGGGTAAACATGCTTTTATTCGCGCAGGTCAATGGGATTATGAACGCGTAACATATGATTACAGAATTGATTCCAAAGAAAAAAACATTACATATTATATCCGTATTCAAGGTTATGCACTTGAAGGTGATGTTGATCGTGGCAATGCCGTAATTAAGCTATTAACACCGTTACTAGGTAAACATTATTACCCACATGGTGTTGAATATGGCGAAAATGAGAATTTCCCTGAAAGCCTTGTAGAAAGAGCAAATGGTCTTGTAGCTAAAGTACAAAAAGAAATCGAAGAATATCAAAAGTAAGCTAAAAAATTGCTCTGTATCTGATATATAGAGCAGTTTTTTTATTTCCTTATTGTAATCATTTACTACCCTTTCTCCATTGACATCTTAAATTGCCAAAAATTCTAAATCACTGTTCAAATAGTAAAATAAATGCTATATTTTTCATATACATAAAAGGCTACCCTGGAAAGGAGACATCCTATTAAATTGTTTCGATCAATTACAAAACGTCAGTGGACACTTATTATTTTAGCAATTGTATTGATATTACTAATGTATTTTATTTTACCTATTTCCATCCCATTAATCATCGCATTCATTACAGCACTTATGCTAAATCCAACAGTACGTTTTTTTCAAAGGAAAATAAAATCAAACAGAAAAACAAGCGTTATCATTGTCTTTCTATTATTTCTAATGCTTATTGGAGTAGCAGGGACATTTATTGTTACAAAGGCTGTAACCGAGTTAGTTAACTTTGTAGAAGATGTTCCAGCATATTTTAATGAATTAAATGACGTATATGCGGAATGGGAAAAAGACTTTAAACAGTATTCCGAGAATCTGCCACCTGAGTTTGTCCAAGAAGTATCAAGTAGTATAGAAGATTATCTGTCTTCATTAAGTGAAACAGCCAAAAATGAAATAACGATTGATAATATTACACAGGTATTTGCGAAAATACCACAATACCTAATTAGTTTCCTTGTCTACTTAATCGCTTTATTCCTATTCATGCTGGAGTTGCCAATGGTTAAAGCCAATACATACAAACTTATGAGGAAAGAAACAGCTGAAAAATTCTCGTTTATGAACAGACGATTATCAGATGTCATTTTAGGGTTTTTGAAAGCACAATTTTTAGTAAGTATTATTATATTCGTTGTTTCGTTGCTAGGCTTATTTCTCATTGCACCTGAAGTCGCCATTATCATGTCACTCATTATTTGGTTAATTGACTTTATACCGATTATCGGCTCCATAGCAATTCTTGGACCATGGGCCCTTTTTATGTTCGTTACAGGGGATACGATAATGGGGGTTAAACTAGCAGTACTCGCCATCATTCTTCTTGGCATACGTCGTACAGTAGAGCCAAAAGTAATGGGAAAACACATTGGTCTTTCACCACTTGCCACACTCATTGCTATGTTCTTAGGTATAAAAATACTCGGCATACTTGGTTTTATCTTAGGACCACTGTTCCTAATTATGTTTAAATCCGCAAGAGAAGCGGAAATTATTAAATTGAATTTCAAAGTATAAAAAAGTGTGAAAGCATACTGTTGCTTTCACACTTTTTTAGTTTGCTTAAGAGCCAAGTATTGCCTTGAGCATACTTGTCGTTTGCCCACCATCATAAATAATATATAGAAATAGGTAAACCATAACCCCTGTTATCGCACTAAAAAACCAGATAACACTTGTAATAGGCCCTATTCTTCTATGTATTCTAATTTTCCGTTTTAAGGCAAGCGTAATGGTTACAACTCCGAATATCGCCCCAGTAGTGGCTAGAAATATATGGAAAATCAAGAAAATAGTATAATAAATTTCAATGTCTTCCGGTCCGCCAAAACTGGTATTTCCAATAAATGCAGTTCTGGACACATAAATGATAAAGAAAAGCAATGCACTTATTGCAGCACAGATCATTGTTCGCTTGTGTGCTTTAGCTTTTCCTTTTATAATCAATCTCCAGCCAATTGCAACTAATAGTGCACTAAGAACGATAAAAAAAGTACTAATTGTCGGTAAAAATGGCATTAAATTATTCCCCTTCTTACTAAAATTAGACAAAAAGCTGTAATCCCGCCCAGAATAAGTCACAGGTCAATTACAGCTTAATAGTTCCTACATCTGCTGTATTCATTTCCATGCGTTTGCATCAGGTATCGGATCAACTTTAAGACTTTCACGAGTAAACCATGAAAAGAATATTTTACCTAATATTGATAAGTATGTTGCCTCCTGCATAATTTTCATAATGATTCCGCCCAATTGCTGATCTTCCATTACCCCCATTGGAGAAAACATCTGCGGTCCTGAAATGGAGTATGTCAAACCTTGCAGTACATCACCAGGAACACATAAGGCTAACGCTTGAATCCAAGCTCCGTTTTGGCTATATGCAGCATATAATGGTACGTTAGCAAATATAATTAATACACATGCTGGTGTAATTAATACACCGTTAGCAAAAATATAACCGATTTTTAGAATTGGTGACATGGTATCGAATTCCTTAAGTGGTGTCAATATTGGGAACCATACAATAAATGCTGCAACTAAAATAATGGTAGATATCAGTGTATGAGCTACCGGAGATGCTTTTGTAAAGTCAAATACCACTGGAATATGATAAATAGAAAATAATACGTTAAACAAGAGTAATGAAATGATCGGCTTCGTCAATAATTTGACAATAGGTTTAACTATTGGTGCGTTAACCACCCGTTCCCATATCCAAACCGGAATACCCTTAATCATTAAAATCGGAAAGATCAAAAAGTATATAGCTAATTGGGCCATATGTGCTGTCAGCATAATATGTGTAAGTAAATCTACTGGAGACCCTTTTACAATATATAGTAAGACCATTCCAAGGTAGAAAAAGACAAGTTGTTTTCCAGTTGGCTTATCTTTAATACCAAATTTATGTCGATAACGTATTGTAATTAAATAATAAGCAAGACAAAGTCCTAAAACAAAGATCAAATAATAAGGACTCCACAATGCACGAAAACCAAAAATTTGTAATTCCAACCACATAATAAATTCACTCCATCAAAAACAGCTTATACTCTATATTATAACGTATTTAGCCATACTGCACGTAAAATGAATGTGACAGATTTATAACAATACACAGTAACCATTTCCGTCCGGACAATTAGAAGGAGTTCTCATAAAAGCCAACTTGCTATTATTCAATTATAAAAACAAAAGACCAGGAATAAATCCTAGTCTTTTTGTTACTATTACCACCAAGTTATGACACCAAGACCCATTAATGCAAGGAAAGCCGCCCAAATACCGCCATATATCATAACGGAAGGCATTTCATGGCCTGCGTGTTTCATATGCATGAAATAATAAAATTGGAAACCAACTTGCACAACTGCCAGTGCCATCAAAATAGGAATTGCAATTACTTTTTCCATTCCAGTAATGACAACGACAAACGCAATTATGGTGAACACCATCATAAGTGCAAAGCTGATTAATTGTTGTTGCATTTCTTCTTTATTCTTTTTCTTTTGGAATGAATCAATTTTATTGGAACCTGTATTATCAGTCATGGATTAGCCCACCTTTCCCATTAGATATACTACTGTGAAAATGAAAACCCAAACAACATCAATAAAGTGCCAATATAGACTCCAAATATAAAACTTTGGTGCGTTATAAAGGTTTAATCCTCGCTTAGCATTACGGATTAACAATGAAATCATCCAAAACAAACCAAATGTTACGTGTCCTCCATGGAACCCAAGAAGTGCATAAAACGCAGATCCGAAAGCTGATGAGCGGAAAGAAAATCCATATTCCGTAATGTAATGATGGAATTCATAAATCTCACAGCCAACGAAAGCAAACCCAAGCAAAATGGTTATAACAAACCAAAGGGTCATTTTCTTATAATTATTATTCTTCATTTGGTAAATTGCATAAACACTTGTTAAGGAACTCGTTAATAGTAAAACAGTCATTACAAACACAAGTCCTAAACCGAACAATTCATTACCAGATGGACCACCTGCTGTTGAACCGTGAAGTGCAAGATAGGTTCCAAACAAGCAAGCAAAAAGAACCGTTTCCCCGCCAAGGAAAAACCAGAAACCAATAAATTTGTTTTTACCTTCAAGGGTGGCCTTTTCTGGTTCATGTGGCATCGTTTCTGGATTTAAGGAATGATCGTGACTCATTTTAGTCAGCCTCCCTTTCAAGTTCTTCTTTTGTAATATGATAACCTAAGTCATCTTTCATTGATCTTACTACCATCATAGCTAATGAGAAAGCCATACCACCAATTAGCACTATTAACCATGCTTTATTGTCTGTTTGGTAAATAAAGCCAAAACCAGCAATAAATAGTCCTAGTGAGAATAAAAATGGTAAGAAAGATGAGTTTGGCATATGAATATCACCTAAAGGTTCTGAAGGTGTTATCTTGCCGTCGCCTTCTGTTTTTTCTATCCATAATGGATCAAGTCCACGTACAAGCGGTGTTTGTTTAAAATTATAATGTGCTGGTGGTGATTGTGTCGCCCATTCAAGTGTGCGACCATCCCAAGGGTCAGCAGGTGCTTTTTCACCGCGTGCAGTAACAATTATGTTAATGATAAACACAATTACACCAAATGCCATAAAGAAGGCACCAATTGTACTAATCAAGTTCCCTACTTCCAATCCATCTCCGGCATGGAATACCCAATAACGTCGAGGCATACCCATTAGTCCTAGGAAATGCTGGATAAAGAATGTTAAATGGAATCCAATGAAAAATGTCCAAAAAGTGAGTTTCCCGAGTCCTTCATGCAAAATCCTTCCGAACATTTTCGGCCACCAATAATGCAGCCCAGCAAAAATACCAAAGATTGTTCCCCCTACGATTACATAGTGGAAGTGAGCAATAACAAAATACGTATCGTGATATTGATAGTCAGCAGCAACAGAAGCAACCATTACACCTGTCATACCACCAATTGTAAATGTAGGTATGAATGCAAGTGACCAAAGCATTGCTGAATTAATCGTTATGTTACCGCCCCAAAGTGTTGCTAACCAACCAAAGATTTTAATCCCTGTAGGTACAGCAATCGCCATGGTTGCAAGTGAGAAAATAGTGTTTGCGACAGGGCCAAGACCAACAGTAAACATGTGGTGAGCCCAAACCATGAATCCTAGGAATGCAATGACAATAGTTGAAAATACCATTGCTGTGTAACCGAATAGTCGCTTTTTAGCAAACGTTGAAAATACGTTACTAAATACACCGAACAACGGCAAAATCAAAATGTACACTTCCGGGTGCCCGAAGACCCAGAATAAATGCTCCCAGATAATGGTGTTACCACCTAATGATACATCAAAAAATGCAGTTCCAAACATGCGGTCAAACATTAACAAGAATAAACCAACTGTTAATGCAGGAAAAGCAAATAGAATTAAGATACTTGCAATAAACGAGGTCCATGTAAATAATGGCATACGCATATATGTCATTCCTGGTGCACGCATGTTGACAACAGTCACCAAGAAGTTAATACCACCAATTAATGTACCCGCACCAGCTATTTGCAGACCCATTACATAAAAGTCTACACCATGTCCTGGTGATGTTGTTGATAATGGTGCATAAGAAGTCCACCCAGCATCAGGCGCTCCACCTAAGAACCAACTACAGTTTAGTAAAACTCCACCAAACAAAAACAACCAAAAACCTAATGAATTTAAAAATGGAAAAGCTACATCCCTCGCACCAATTTGCAGTGGTACAACTGCATTCATTAATGCGAATATCAACGGCATGGCTGCCAAGAATATCATTGTAGTTCCATGCATTGTTATCATTTCATTGTACAAACCTGCACTTAAGAAATCATTGTCAGGCTTGATTAACTGAATACGGATTAACATGGCTTCAATTCCGCCGATTAGGAAGAATAAACCTCCGCCGAACAAATATAAATGCGCGATTTTTTTATGGTCGACAGTCGTTAAATAATCCCATAACACAGCACCGAAGCCTCTTTTTTGAGTAGCTGCAATACTCACTACTTTAACCTCCCTTTTACATCTTTCATCCCTTAATTAATATCTTCTATGCTATCTCTTAATTACCAGCACTTTCAGGTGTAATATCTGAAGGCTTTAATTGCATTAAATAGTCAGCAATTTTACTTGCTTCATCTTTTGATAGTGCTGGATAATTTCCAGCCATTTTATTTCCTGGTTTAAGTGATTCGGGATCCATAATCCAGTCAACAAGGGTCTCTTTATTATGATCTAAGATTCCAGCAATTTTCGTACGGTTACCGAAGTCTGTTAAATTAGGTCCCACTTGTACCGGGGATGAACCAACAGCATGACAACCCATACAGTTGTTTTCTTGGAATAATTCCTGACCTTCTTGTGCTGTATCTCCTTCTGCAACTGCTTCAGGATCGACACTTTGCATATCGCTTGCCCATTGATCGAATTCATCCGGACTCACAGCAATAATCTTAAAGTCCATTAACGAATGGGAAGGACCACAAAACTCTGCACATTTACCCCAATATACACCCTCATCTTCAGCCTTGATGTACATGGTATTTTCGTTCTCAGGGTTTACATCCATTTTACCGGAGATTGCTGGTACCCAGAATGAATGAATAACATCAGCAGATTTCATGTTAAGAAATACTTTTTCACCAGTTGGGATGTACAAATCTTGACTAGTTTGAATTTCTTGTCCCTTATAGTTAAAATGCCACCAATATTGATTACCAGTAACTTCTACATTTAAACTGTCTTTTTGACCTGATGTGTCAGCTAAATCAAATGTTGCAATCGTTGTTGGGACACCAATGATGAACAAAAGAATTATGGGAATAATTGTCCAAATAGTTTCCAGTGTCTTATGCCCTTCAACTTGTTTTGGAATAAAATTCTCTTTTCCTTTCTTTTTGCGGAATCGGATCAATACGATAATATACACGATTGCCACAACTGCAAAAACGACACACATAACAATTGTAGTTAGGATAATTAAATCGAATGATGTCTCAGCACCATATCCTTTAGGTTTTAAAGCAGTTAAGTTTTCTCTACCACATCCCGATAGAACGAGTGCCAGTGAGCCTAACAATGTTAATGCTCGAAATTTTCCCATCCAACCTTTCATGTATTCATACCTCTCTTTCTCTTATGTTTCTTCCTTATATTTGATTTTAATTAAGGACCATTACGAATTACCATTAACTGAAGGGGAATTCAAATGTTACAATTACCATCAACAAAAAGATAATGGTTAAATAATTCAATGAATAAATAAACATCAGATTTGCCCATTTTAGATCATTTTTCATGAAAAATCCACCAATACCTAAACCAAGCCATCCAACATTAAGTAATGTTGAAATCACCAAAAATGTAGGACCAAGTGATGACAAATAAAACGGCAAGGGCAATAAACATGCCGTATACACTACCATTTGGCGCTTTGTGAATTCAAATCCATGAACAACTGGAAGCATTGGGATACCTGCAGCTTTATATTCTTTGCATTTTTTCATTGCTAATGCAAGGAAATGTGGTGTCTGCCATATAAACATGATCAAAAACAACACAACAGCTGCAATATGAAAGTCAGGGTCTATAGCTGCCCAACCAATTAATGGCGGTACAGCACCAGAAAAACTGCCAACTACGGTATTTAATGTATATTTTCGTTTCGACCACATTGTATAGAGGACGACATATGTAAACCATCCCAAAAACCCTAAAACAGCAGCTTCAATTGTTGTGAACAATAACAAAATAATCCCAACACTTGTAGCAGCAATTCCCATTAAAAGTACCTGGTTTAGTGGAATGGTTCCAGTAACGGTTGGTCGTTTCTTGGTACGTGTCATTATCGGATCGATATCAACATCATACCAATTATTCATAATACATCCACCTGCAATCACGAAAGCAGTACCAGCCATCGTTAACAGAAAGACATCCCAACTTTCCATAAATGAGGCGCCTGTAAAATGAAGTGCCAACCAAAATCCGGTAAATGTCGTTATTAAATTTGAATTAACAATCCCCGTTTTTACAAGAGCTTTAAAATCGGCAAAAAATGGAGTATCTTTCTCTGATGCCGTTACCTTGCCCATTATTTGTGAAGTTGTGGACTCCACTTTATCCATTATCATATCCCCCCTTCAAATTCCCAACAAAAAGGCATAGTAATATAGAGCATACTAAAGAATGTACTTATAATATCTAATGTTCCCCAAAGTATCCAATCTATTATCCTTATTGTATCACGGAATTGTATTACGTTCTATTCAACTACATATGGAGTACTCTTAGGCTCACTAATTGTGACAAATTTGTGAAATGGAGACTAACAATAAAATAAAAGGCATAATAGCCTTCATTTGCAATCATGAACATATGTAGTTTTCCCATGATCTGGGCATAATGGTGGAAATCTTAACAAATATCCCCTACATTATTTCTAGCAAACAACGCTCTACTTTGCAAGAGTTTTTTCTTTTTTCACAGTGAAAACAGTCATAAAACATGATAAGGTGACAATTGTGTGTTATTTACTTGTTTGTTATTGCTTCTGCCATCATAAAAGTATTATTATAGAGCTATTGTATATCTACCAGAAGCAAAGTGAGGATTTCATATGATTAGAATATTAAAATGGCTTTCTGTTGTTGCCACAATTGGTATGGTATTCGTCTTAATTGGCGGTGCACTAGTCACTAAAACAGGGTCAGGCATGGGATGCGGTCCAAGCTGGCCATTATGTCATGGTGAATTCATGCCTAATGAAATAACACCAGAACTTGTAATTGAATTAAGTCATCGACTGGTTTCCGGTATTATGGGTATTGTCATAATTGCCTTATCGGTTTTATCGTGGAAATATATTGGACATATCCGCGAAGTGAAGTTTTTATCTTTCTTGTCAAGCTTCTTTTTAATACTGCAAGCATTAATTGGTGCAGCGGCTGTTATTTGGAGTCAGTCAGATTTCATTTTAGCAACCCATTTTGGCATTTCGTTAATTTCATTCACGGCTGTTTTCTTACTCATGCTGTTAATATTTGAGATAGATAAGAAATTTGATGCAACTTCATTAGTCATACAGAAAAAACATCGGATTGAAATTTACGCTATAACAGTTTATACATTAATCGTTGTCTATACCGGAGCACTTGTCCGACATGCACATGCGAGTATGGTTTGTGGTGACTGGCCATTCTGTACAAATGATCAATTTTCTTTTTCTACGTTCAGTTTCGAACAATGGATTCAAATGGGACATCGTTTGTTAGCAGGAATCCTTTTTGTCTGGACGATTGTATTGTTCATTAAAATTATCAAGAACTATCGTAACAATCGCGTCATGTTCTGGGGCTGGATTACCACGATGCTTCTTATTTTCCTTCAAGTTTTCTTTGGAGCGATGATCATTTTTACGATGCTCAATTTAGGCATAGCATTAGTGCATGCATTTGTTATATCGTGTTATTTCTCGATGTTGAGTTACTTCATTTTACTTTCATCACGCAGCGCCAAGTATGAAGAAAAAATGGACGAAACCTCATCACCCAACAGCTTATAAACGATAACCTTCATTCTGAGGCTCTTTGGTCCATTAAGTTGGTTAAAATGAAAAACGGGTAGTAGATTAAAAATCTACTACCCGTTTTTTGCTTATTCAAACTCAATTAGCAAGTCATTCACAGTAATTGCCTCTTGATTTTTAACGTGAATATCTTTAATAACGCCAGCAAATGGAGCCTGTACAGTTGTTTCCATTTTCATTGCTTCTGTAATTAACAAGTGATCACCTTTTTTAACTTTTTCCCCTTTTTCACAAATCACTTTTACTACTGTGCCTGGCATTGTAGCCCCGATTTGTTTGTTATTGCTCGGATCTACTTTTGGCCTTGTAACAAGATTTGATTTAACACTATCATCTTTTACGACCACTTCACGAGATTGGCCATTCAATTCAAAATAAACAACTCGTGTTCCATCTGAGCGAGCCTCTGATATCGAAACTAATTTAACAATCAATGTCTTCCCCTGTTCAATTTCAACTTCAATTTCTTCCCCTAACCGCATGCCATAGAAAAATGTTGGTGTATCAAGAACAGACATATCCCCATATGATTCTGTGAATTTATGGTAATCCATGAATACTTTTGGATACAATGCGTGTGATATTAAATCAAAGCTCGTTACCTGACGATCCAGTGTTTTAAATAATGTATCCCTTAATTGCTTAAAGTCAACCGGATCGAGAAGTTCACCAGGTCTTTTCGTAATAGCCTTTTTTCCTTTCAAAATTATCCGCTGTAATTCTTGTGGTATTCCCTGGTATGGTTGGCCGATATACCCCTGTGCGAACTCTACAACTGAGTCCGGAAAATCAATTGATTCCCCACGCTCATAAATATCGTCTTCCGTTAAATTGTTTTGCACCATAAATAAAGTCATATCACCAACAACCTTTGAGGAAGGTGTTACTTTTACTAAATCGCCAAACATTTCATTAACCTGACGGAACATCGTTTTTACTTCATTCCATCTTTCCTCAAGTCCAACAGCTTTTGCTTGTTGTTTTAAATTACTATATTGTCCTCCAGGCATTTCGTGGAAATATACCTCTGTATGTGGTGACTTCATTCCACTCTCGAAATCATGGTAATAACCACGAACACCCTCCCAATAATGTGATAATTTTTCGTATGAACCAACATTGATTTTAGGTTGACGTTTTGTCCCTTCAAGTGCATGGTACAATGTCTGAGCGCTTGGCTGTGATGTCAGCCCAGCCATCGAACCACAAGCAACGTCGACAGCGTCAACTCCCGCTTCAACGGCTCTTGCATACATAAGGATCCCATTGCCGCTAGTATCATGTGTATGCAAATGAATTGGCAAATCAATTGTTTCTTTTAATGTTGATATAAGTTGATATGCTGCTTCCGGCTTTAACAGTCCAGCCATATCTTTTATCCCTAAAATATGGGCGCCTGATTCTTCCAGTTCTTTTGCTAGGTCCTTATAATAAGCCAAATTGTATTTGTTCCGGTTTACATCTAAAATATCACCTGTATAACACATCGAGGCTTCTGCAATTTTATCATTGTCCCTAACAGCCTGAATTGCCGGTCGCATTCCATCGAGCCAGTTCAAACTATCAAATATCCGAAACACATCGATCCCTGCAGTTGCACTCTTTTCAACAAATTCCTGTATTACGTTGTCTGGATAGTTTTTATATCCAACCGCATTACTTGCACGCAAAAGCATCTGAAACAGAACATTCGGAATTTTTTCCCTAAGATTTAACAACCGCTGCCAAGGATTTTCCTTTAAGAAACGGTACGCGACATCAAATGTTGCCCCACCCCACATTTCCACAGAAAATAATTCCGGAAGCATACGTGCCGTCGGTTCAGCAATTTGCACCAAATCTTTCGTTCGAACGCGAGTTGCTAATAAAGATTGATGGGCATCTCGGAATGTAGTATCCGTATATAATACCTCATTTTGTTTCTTAAGCCAGGTAGCTAGGCCTTCTGGTCCCCGCTCGTCTAAGATTTGTTTTGTTCCCGCAGGTATCTCTTGAGCACGATTTATTTTAGGAATTGGCGGTTTCGAAAACAATGGCTTTTTCTTTTTTGTTATTCCTTCAAAGCCGTTAATCGTCGTTTTACCAATGTACGTAAGCATTTTTGTACCACGGTCTTTCCGTTTTGGGAAAACAAAAAGCTCAGGTGTTTGGTCAATAAAAGTTGTACTATATTCACCAGATAAAAATTGCTCATGGAGAATCACATTTTCCAAAAATGGAATATTAGTTTTAATCCCACGAATGCGAAACTCTTTTAAATTTCTGACCATTTTATGTGCAGCTTGTTCAAATGTTAAAGCCCATGTGGAAACTTTAACAAGTAATGAATCATAATGCGGCGAAATAACAGCACCTTGAAACCCATTTCCCGCATCAAGACGAACACCAAATCCACCGCCAGTACGATAGGCCATAATTTTACCTGTATCCGGCATAAAATTATTTAATGGATCTTCTGTTGTCACCCGTGATTGAATTGCATAACCATTTGTCTTGATATCTTCTTGTAATGGTATTCCAATCGATTTATCATGAATTGCTTGTCCCTCCGCCACTTTAATTTGTGACTGAACTATATCAATCCCCGTAATAAGTTCCGTTATCGTGTGTTCCACTTGAACACGTGGATTAACTTCGATAAAGTAAAAATCATCATTCGTCATTAAAAACTCAACTGTTCCAGCGTTTAAATAGTTTACATTCTTCATTAAATTAACCGCTGCATCACATATTTTTAATCGAAGTTCCTCGTTGAGAGAAACACTTGGGGCAATCTCCACAACTTTCTGGTGTCTACGTTGGACAGAACAATCACGTTCAAATAAATGAACAATATTACCATCATGATCTCCAATTATTTGTACTTCAATATGCTTTGGATTCTCAATTAACTTTTCAACGTATACCTCATCACTGCCGAATGCAGCACGTGCCTCAGATCTTGCTCGATTATAAGCTTCGGATAATCCATTCTGGTTACGCACAATCCGCATGCCACGACCGCCACCGCCAAGTGATGCTTTTATAATAATTGGATATCCATGCTGTTTTCCAAATTCCTCTATTTCTTCAATAGATGCTACCGGTCCATTGCTACCGGGTATAACAGGTAATCCGGCATTTACTGCTTGTGTTCTTGCTTTTACCTTGTCACCGAACATACTCAAATGTTCACTCGTTGGTCCGATAAATAAAATTCCTTCTTCTTCACAGCGTTTTGCAAATTGAATATTCTCCGATAAAAAACCATAGCCGGGGTGAATTGCCTCAACTCCGACATCTTTTGCTATCTTAATAATTCCTTCAATATCCAAATAGGCATCTATTGGTTTCTTTCCTTCCCCAACTAAATACGCTTCATCAGCTTTATACCTATGATAAGAACCTGTATCCTCCTGCGAATAAATCGCAACAGTCCGGATATTTAGTTCTGTACAAGCACGAAAAACTCGGATTGCAATTTCCCCACGATTTGCAACTAAAACCTTATTTATCTTCTTTACATCAGCCATGATCTTCCTCCTCTGTTATTTGTCTGATTTTGTGGTATATCTTTACGATTGGCTGGAACCGGCTGTTGTTCCTTCTGTTTAACATTTCTTGCAATGTTATTTAAAATTCCCATTGAGATCATCATCACCAATAAGGAAGAACCACCATAACTCACAAACGGTAATGGAACACCAGTAATAGGCAACATTCCACTTATCGCACCCAAATTAACAAAAGCTTGAATACCGACCATGGACGAAATGCCAATAGCCAAAAGGGCTCCAAAACTATCGTCACACTTTCTGGCAATAAAGATGCCCCGTAAAACAATGATAGCCAGTAATCCAATTACAATTACGACACCTATAAATCCTAGTTCCTCCGCAATGACTGCCATAATAAAATCGGTATGTGCCTCCTGTAAATAACCAAGTTTTTGCACACTATGCCCAAGTCCTTCACCTGTTACCCCCCCTACCCCAATAGCTAAATAAGACTGAATGAGGTGATAACCATCATCTTCAGGATGTTCAAAGGGTTGGTATGCTCCGGTGAATCGCGAAATCCTTTCATCTGTAACCATGTTCGGGATAGCAATAGCTACAACAAGAAGTCCTGCAGCTATAAGAATCGATAAATGTCTAAATTTAATCCCTGAACTAAAAATGACTGAACTGGCAATCAAAAATATAATTGCCGCTGTTCCGATATCAGGCTGTAATACAATAAGACCGAGTACTAAACCAGTTAAAATTAAAGGTGGTAAAACGCCTTTGTTAAACTCGTCAATGTATGCTTGTTTTTTCGAATATATCGATGCCAAATAAATAATTAGTCCCAATTTAGCAAACTCTGCTGGCTGTACGCTGACAAAACCGAAGTTAAACCATGATTTTGCATTATTAATTTCCGTACCAAACAATAGTACACCAACTAATAGTGCAATAATAATTAGCATCATCATTTTCATCAGTTTTTGATAATATTTATAAGGAAATATACTGCACAGCGTAAAACCAATGGAACCAATAACAAACCACTGTAACTGTTTAACTAGATAATAGGTGGCTTCATGCCCTTCGTAAACAGCTGTAACCATGCTGGCGCTGTAAATCATTACCAAACCAAAAGCGGCTAACAATACTGGTGTAATCATTAAAGTGAAATCATTATTCTTTAATTTCTTTATCATCTTACTTCTCCCCAACATATGTATTAACGGTAAAGACAAAAAAGAAATTTTAAACAGTATAACACATAATTTAAAATTAGCGAAATTTACAGACTTCTTTTTCTATCCTACCAACGAATTTGTTTAACCTATTAAATAATTATAAGAGATGTTTCAAAGCAGTCACCAAATGATAATTGGCGAATCTCTTTGACAAAAAAGGAACTTCCGCTAAAATCAATCGCATCCCGCTCAAGTCCAGTCCACATGCAGCCTTCACCTACACCCTGATCTAGGAACTGGCACTTCAACCTTCTTGTTTCTAATTTGCCGGCTTTTTGAAACACACATTATAATAAAAAAACCTTGCCATAAGTTTGCAGGCAAAGTTTTTACTGATACGGGGTACATAACGCCAAAAATGTTACACAAAAACTACACAGATTTCTGTGCTGCTTCATGCAGAATATTCAGCTGTCTTTCGAGATTTTCGAGAAGTGCTTTACCTTCATTCTCGCCGATTAAATTTAAACGCACAGCAAAATCTATTTCCCTTGAAAGACCAAACATTTGTGTATCTAAAACCTCTTCATACAATGGGCATTGCGGTGTCATTAAATTTTCAATTTGAACTTCAATAAGTTTTAAAATTTTATCAGCATCAGCCTTAAGAAGGGCATAGGCTTTTTCACGATGATTTGCAGTCACCTCAGGTAACAAATATATCCCCTCCAAGTAAAAGACTTTCTTCTCTACTATATTATCGTTACAAGCCATAAATTGCAAATGAAATAGTATAATTGTTTTGGATGAAATTTTTACCCGTGTCTGCTATTCTTGAAAAGGATATATTATGAGAGGTGGTAAAAAACGATGATCGTACCAATAACAGGAAAAGTTGCCTATCCAATTACACTTGACCCAACAGTATGGATTTTTGACGATCGTAAAATTCTACTTGAGGAAGCATTTCTGCAAAATACCGATAATAAAGATGAAGATGATGAACTTGAAAAAGCATCTAAACGATGGGATAGAGCAGTATTCAATCCACCGGTTAACAAAAGTATTTCCCGCTTTGAAGGAGAAAAAATACTAAAAAATTCATATGTGATGCCCATTATTGATTTTATTGATAACGCAGAAATGAACGACAATGCTGAAAGTGCAACATTAGCAACCAGTAATGGTGAAGTCAGCATTTCCCTTAATGAGCTTAGAAATGGTTTATTCCTATTTGCAGTTGATGGAAAAACAGTAAAAGATGATGGTCCAGTTC
Source organism: Lentibacillus sp. Marseille-P4043 (assembly GCF_900258515.1). NCBI lineage: Bacteria > Bacillati > Bacillota > Bacilli > Caryophanales > Bacillaceae > Lentibacillus > Lentibacillus sp. Marseille-P4043. The sequence continues at coordinate 3,175,700 of NZ_LT984884.1, forward strand.
ACTTCTTTTATCAAGATGGTTCGAATCAAGAAAATCCTATTAAAGGGGTTCAAAAAATTATTATAAAATAACTTATTAATGTGCGTGTTCAAAAAGTTGCCAAATTAGAAGCAAGAAGGTCGAGGCGGCGTAGTTTTGAGCAACGGAACGTATGCATTTAGATACGTGAGCAGCGGAGAAACAAGCCAACGAAGAGATTCGCCGCTTATTATTTGGTGACTTTTTGAACAACCTCTTTAAGCTGATTGCCCATTTTTAGGCAATCAGCTTTTTTGTATAATTTGGCTTCTCCAGCGAAAAATAAATCAATAACTACTCATTTTAGGAGGAGTGCAAATGTTTCCACGCTTATTAGCCTTAGTTTTTACCGTTATGATTGTATTGGTTGGATGCCAACAACAAGAAAAAGATACTTCCCTGCCAGATGAAGAAACCGGAAATCAGTTCATTCAAGTTGAAGATTCCCACCCAATCAAGAAGAAAAATATAAATAGTGAACAGATGGCCAACCATTTGGCAAATATTGCTAGTGATGTTCCAAATGTCAGGGATTCAGCGGCAGTTGTCGCCGGACCATATGCCGTAGTTGGAATTGATGTCGATAAAGATTTAGATCGTTCACGGGTCGGCACCATTAAATATTCTGTTTTAGAAGCTTTAAGACACGATCCATATGGCAAGACTGCTGTCGTTGTCGCAGACGCTGATATGACAGAACGAATACGTGGTATGAGCGACAAAATAAGTCAAGGCCACCCAGCACAAGGAATTGTTGATGAATTATCCGCAATTGTCGGTAGATACATGCCAGATTTCCCTATAGATGAAGATCAACCTGTAGAACCAGATCAAAATAAAGAAGTTATTCCCAAAGAAGATGAGAAAAAACTAGACGATATCCAAGAAGATCAGTCGAATCATAAAAATAACGAATAAACAAATGAACCTTATCACAACAAAACAAAGGGTCTGACTCCCTTAAGGGGGTCTGACCCTTTGTTACGCTTCCTCTTCTGCTTTAACTTCATTATAATAATTTACACCAAATTGCGATCCTTCCGAAACCATTTTGGCATTCTCAAACTGCGCCAAGTCTTTGTTATCGGTTTGATCTGGTATTCCTGCATCATCAAGTGCGGACGTTGCATAATTATTTTTAAAATTACTCGCTATCGATTTGACTTTTTTTACTACTTTATCTCTATTTTCTTTGTCTTTTAGAAATAATCCCGCTGTACCTGCTCCAGCAGCGCCTAATGCCGAAATAACATACCTTTTTTTCATCAAATCGTCCTTTCTATTATGCTTTAATTATTTATTCCCTTCCTATTTTTCTGTCAAACATCAAATAATATACTTCTTTTATGCATAACAATCCTATGGTATAGTTAAATAAACAGCCTAATTTGGGGTGAAATTATGCAAGTTAAATGTGTTATATGTGATACGATAGAAGCGATAGACGATCATTCATTACAGGCAAAACGATTACGAAATCGCCGATTAAATATGTATTTATGCAAATCGTGTTATCAACGGATAGACGAAAGAACCAAAGCACGACATCAATCAGGCAAATTCCGTTTATATCGGAAAAAGAAACAAAAGAATGATCTTATTTAATAAAATAAAAAACTCCCTTATCAATTCGTTAGGGAGTTTTACTTTGCTCATTATTTGTTCTGGCTTTACGTTGCTGGTGTAAACGGAATCGATAGACACCTAGAACAGCGGAAATTATGATTAAACTTTCGGTCATAGGCATTTTAAAAATACTAAATATCGTTATAATAAAAGTCCCGATTGCAAGCATCATATAAACAAATAATGACTTAAGTATAGGTAACTTCCGGGCAAAACCTAATTTAAATGCAATCGCCCCAAAAATTAGATTAAGAACATATAAAATCGTAAATAAATGATCAATACCGTAATTTTCTTCAACATAATCAAAAATTAGACTGAAATTACTATCCATGCATGTATCCCCCATCATAAAAACTCTTTTACCATCATACTAAATCTTGTCACGACATGCTAGTAGTAAATGTGAAGGAAGTTCAACAATTAACTTATTTTGAAAAACTTATCCCGATGATATATACTATTCCATGTAATTAATCGTGAGGTGAAGATATGAAAAAGATTAATATTCCGATGTTATTATTAGCTATGCTTGTAATTGCCATGTTTGTAGGAATTGGTGTAGCAATCTCTTACGGTAACATATGGCTTATTTTTTTATTTTTGGTTTTAGGATTTGCATTTATGGGATTTGGATTATCAATCAAACGAAAAAGAAGTGGCTCGCATTAAGTGCGATTCACTTCTTTCCTTTTTCAATATAGTCCTTAATGATCCTTGATTGTATGACCGGATTACAAGTTAAAATAGAATTCTTATGTAACATATCAACAGGATCTCCTGAAATTGTTGTTGTAATCCCACCAACCTCATTAACGATTACAATACCAGCCGCTACATCCCATGGCGCTAAACTCATCGTTAAATAACCATCCAGCTTACCTTCTGCAACATAGGCAAACTCTAGCGCAGCGGACCCATAAGTTCTTGTACCTCTTACCTTCTTCACTAGAAGCTGCATTTGAGTTTCATCTACTAATCGATTCTCACACAGCCAAAAATGATTCATGCTTAGAATCGCCTTCTCAAGGTTTACATCATCCCTTAAATGCGGCAATTGAACATCGTCCTTATAGGCTCCCTCACCGCGCACAGCGTGATACAGAATATCATCCATAACATTATAAATAAGGCCAATTTCTCCAATCCCTTGATGATAAATTCCCACTGATATTGCGAAATTACATTTTTGATGAACAAAATTCATTGTTCCATCAATCGGATCAACTATCCACACCGTCCCATGCAATGATTTCAAATCATCACCGTATCCTTCTTCACTTAGCAATAAATGATCAGGATATGTATGTTTGATATTCGCAGCAAAAAATCGCTCTATTTCTTTATCCATATGTGTGACAAGGTCATTGGGGTTTGATTTTGTATCAACGACTAATGGGTCATTCATTTTCCCCCTGATTGTTGCACCTGCTTCCAGTACCCATGTTTTAGCCTGTCTGTACAACTTTTCGCGAATTTCCAAATCCATATGCAGACCTCCATTGCTCTCATTATTACTATATTACCAAATTGCAGCAAACAAGTCATCGGTTTAGAATTGCTTGATATCGACAAAAAATGACCCCTATGTATGTATAGGAGTCAATTATACCTTATAATGATTAATCATTTTCAATCTCAAGCAGTTGTTTGCGTAATTGTTCCAAACGTTCTTTTGTCTTTATAATTTGAACCGTATCGTTTGCTTCTAACGCGTCATGAAGTGTGACAAGCTCGTAATCAATTTCCATGCGAATCACAGGTAGTTTCTCTTGTGCCTCTTTTCGTCTAATTGTCTCGAGTACATATTTCATGTCTCTTACATCCTTTCAGATGGCTTATTTTATATATATGAGAAAAATTATGATATCGTTCAACATTTTTCTAAATTCTTATTTTATCAATTCCCAATTCTGCTTGATTTTAAACCAAAGAACTTGACTTGGTTTCAGTTATACTTAATAATTATTATAATCTGTAATCAAGTATACAGGCATTTTAGAAAGAAGGGATGATTTGCAATGAGTTTCGATGGCTTTACTGACCAAGACTTTGCAACGTTTTCCATTGACGGATTAACTGAGCGAATGGAAGCAATTCAGAACCGTATACAACCAAAGTTTCAAGAAATTGGCAACGAATTAGTAGACCACTTACAAACACAACTTGGTAATGAGATGTTTTTACATATAGCGAAACATGCAAGAAGGACGGTCAATCCTCCAAAAGATACATGGTTAGCTATTGCTAATAACAAAAGAGGATATAAAAAACATCCACATTTTCAATTCGGCTTGTTTGATGATCACATTTTTATTTGGCTAGCTTTTATCTATGAGTTGCCAAATAAGCAAGAATTCGCGAAAAATCTGTTAAACAATATAGACGCTATTAAAAGCGAAGTTTCCGATGATTTTGTTATTTCACTTGACCATACAAAAAAGAAATCCACTAAACTCGGAGACATCAACCTGGAAGCAGCATTAGAACGTTTTCGAGATGTTAAAAAAGCGGAGTTTTTAATTGGTAGGCATATCGCTGCAAACGACAAACGTATTACGGACGGAGAAGAACTAGTTAATATCGCGAAAAATACGTATGATATCTTATTACCTTTCTACCAGCGCGCATTGTTATAATTAATAAAAGGCAGCTTTCCTATTAGGAGCTGCCTTTTTTCATCGTTATGAATCCGTCTATTTCCTTTGCTTTCTTGACAACATGATAACTGGAATATCCTGACGCTTTCTCAAACTCGGAAAAGATGGTTTTTTCTTCGCTTTTAGCTGGTACAATTTGCTTGAAACGCTTATATGCAAGCATTACGTTATCACTTTTCACACTTTTTTCATAGGCTTTTTCTACCATGGTAAAAAAATTAATTACATCGACAATTTCTGCTTTCGACCATGTTTCATCGATCGGGTAATGATAATTCAATCTGTTTTGCCCCCTAATTTAACCATTTGTTGCGAATTTCTTCGGCTTCCGTGATCATTGTAGTAAATAATTCCTCTACTGTTGGGATTGTTTTAATTCGAGCTGCTACCTGCCCAGCCCAACCAAAACCTTCTGAAGCATATCCATCAGCAATATACCGTTTATTTGCTTGTCCACTAATCATATCTTTCATCGCTTCGTATGTAGGTTGGGTAGATTCTAACTCAAGTATACGTTCGGTCCATTCATTTTTTAATGCACGAGCAGGAGTACCTAATGAACGTTTGATAACAGTTGTAGCATTTTCATCAGCATCAAGTAGCGCCTGTTTATAGCTAGAATGCGCGTCTACACACTCTTTCGTTGCAATGAATCTGGTTCCCATTTCAATCCCTTCCGCACCAAGCGAAAGTGCCGCCATCAGACCACGGCCATCACCAATTCCACCTGAAGCAATAACAGGAATGGAGATGTGATCGACTACTTGTGGGGTTAACACTAGAGTCCCTACATCCCCACGTCCAAGATGTCCCCCACCTTCTTGTCCAACCACCATGACAGCATCTGCACCTAATTCCTCCGCTTTTTCAGCTTGTCTTCTTGCAGCCACAAGCACAAGTTTTTTAATTGGATGATCCTTCACCATGTCCAACACACCCTTGGGATTCCCACCTGTCACCGATATTACCGGAACTTTCTCATCAATTGCCACTTGAACCATATCTACAAATGGACGTCCATGTTGTCCAATAGCAAAATTCACTCCAAAAGCTTTATCCGTTAATTGTTTTACACGTTGTATTTCCTTTCTTAATTCATCAGGGCTTCCTAAACTCATTGCCGTGATCTGACCTAGACCACCAGCATTTGAAACGGCTGCTGCCAAATCTGCATATGCTAGATATGCCAACCCCCCCTGAACAATCGGATACTTAATATTCAATAATTCAGTCACACGTGTATTCCACTTCACAAAAATTCCTCCCCCCATTGTATACACTTTCACCTACCTATATCCTATCATGTCAGATCTTGCCGCAACAAGTGCTCTAAATTAGGAGATTCTCTTACACAAAGCTCTGTTATGAATATACGCGAAACTTTGATTTCATATGAGCGTGTTCAGACCGTTATTCCTATCATGTAATAAAAGAATACAAACCAATAAAAATAGGAGGCTATCTCTTGGGTCTGCTTTAATAACCTAAGGGATAGCCTTATCTTAATTAAAAAAATCAAATATCAATTTGGTCTATTGAGTCAATAAAACACACTTCCGTTTTTAGTTCTTACAATTAGGACATGTTCCATAAAGGGTTGATACTTTTTCATCATCAAAATGTTCAATAACTTGCTGACAGTCTTGACATACGATCGTTCCCATTTGGTCCAACTCCTTTTCGGTAATTATAATATCATATTCATATTATAGTATGTCATATTTTAAATTACAACACTTATTTAGTATAACATAATTAAAAATCACACATAAAAACAGCTAGTTATTACAAAATAACTAGCTGTTTTTTCAGAAAACTACTTTTATTTATCTAGTTTTAATTAACCTTGGATCAACCATTTCATACCCTTTATCACGTAGGCCCTTCACAATATCCTTCAGCGCAGCGGCGGTCCATTCCCTATCATGCATTAATAAATTTGCACTACTAGTTAATAATTCCGTATGAAGCATTATATCGGTGATGGCCTCTTTGGACATATATTCTTCGTTCCAGTCGTACCCATATGACCAATTCATGAGGATCATGTCTTCCTTTTTAGCAACTTTCTTCGTATAATCTGTATTCGCCCCGTTTGGTGCTCGAAAGAACTTAGGACGCTCTCCAATAATTGCTTTCACCATATCATTCACACGAACTATTTCCTTTTTTTGTTCTTTTTTCGACAAATCAGGTAAATATGCATGACTATATGTGTGGTTGCCAATTAAAAACCCCATATCATGAATCTGCTTCAGTATTTCTTTCTTTTCAGGTGTTTCGAGAAAATGCCCATTCACAAAAAAGATTGCATTCGCATCTAATTTTTTTAATGTCTTGGCCATATCTAATGCATGTTCATCTGGTGCATCATCAAAAGTTAACAGCACTACTTTTTCGTTTGCTTCATCAATAGGTACAATTGACCAATTATCAGCCACTTTATATTTTGGTTCTATCTTCTCTTCTTTATTGCTCTTTTGGTTGCTGACTTCATAATCTTTGTTGTTATCTTTTTGCTTCGAATTTTCCTGCTGAACATTTTTGGCTACTTTTTGGCCTTGCTGATCTCGTGTTTTATCGCTATCATCTTTGTTTTTGTCGGAATGAATATTACAAGCTGTCAGCAAAATACACACCATTAACAAAGAAAACCAAGCCCTTTTTTTCATATGTTGCCCATTCCCTTCGCTGTCAAAAATCGATATTTCCATTGTAACCAAGTGGCCAAGGCGATGTATATAGTCGTCATGAATTATTTATGTTTGTATCGGAAAGATAATGGGTATATAAATTTAGGTCCTTTGCCAAATTCCAGAATTATATCTCGTTCTTTAGTAAATAGTAAGAACTAACATCACATTAGTTGAGACATGGACAAGAATATGTTTTAATACATAGATGTGCAAATTTTTACCAAAGACAACAAAATAGAAAGGAATTGTGATAATGAACAAAGTTACACGTGTTTTTTGGATATCAGCTGTAGTTGCGATACTTTTTATCATATGGGGAATCATTCCTAAAGATGTATTACCAAATGGTAACCTCGATAATGTAACAACGATCATCCAAACATTTTTGGTCGATAAATTTGGCTGGTTTTATTTATTAAGTACCACAGGGTTTGTAATATTTGCCATCTATCTCATTTTTTCAAAATATGGGAATATTAAACTTGGGAAACCAGGAGACAAGCCGGAATATTCTTATATAACATGGTTTGCCATGCTTTTCAGTGCAGGTATGGGGATCGGTTTAGTATTCTGGGGAGCCGCTGAACCATTATCCCACTTTCATGAACCACCATTTGGTGAGCCAGGAACAAATGATACAGCAAAAACCGCCATGCAATACAGTTTCTTTCACTGGGGACTACATCCTTGGGCAGTATATGCAACAATTGCTTTGGCTCTAGCTTATTTTAAATTTCGCAAACAGGCGCCTGGCGTTGTAAGTGCTATTTTACAGCCGATTTTTGGTGATAGAGTAAAAGGGCCTCTAGGAACAGTAATTGATTTTATCGTTGTATTTGCTACTGTCTTTGGCGTTGCAACGTCACTTGGGTTTGGTGCAATCCAAATAAGTGGTGGACTTGCCTTTGTATTTGGTTTTGACCAAACAGTTACGATGCAATTCGTAATTATCTTGATTGTTACCGTTCTTTACTTAATTTCAGCTATGACCGGATTAAATAAAGGGATTAAGTACTTAAGTAATGCAAATATAATTCTTGCTATTGCGCTTATGTTATTTTTGCTTTTTGCAGGACCAACGAACTTTATTATGAACTTTTTTACAACAACGTTTGGAAGTTACATTCAAAATTTGCCTGGCATGAGTTTCCGCATGACGCCATTTCAACAAGATAATACTTGGATTAAAGATTGGACAATATTTTATTGGGCTTGGTGGATTGCTTGGGCACCATTCGTTGGTACATTTATCGCTCGTGTTTCCAGAGGTAGGACAATACGAGAGTTTGTCTTAGGTGTTTTACTTGTACCAACCATTTTTGGAGCATTATGGTTTTCCGTATTTGGTGGATCAGCGATTAATCTAGAGTTTTTCCAAGGCGTCGATATCATTCATTATGTAAATGATCTTGGTGAGGAAACAGCATTATTTGCGGTTTTAGAGCAATTTCCATTTGGAACCGTGATGTCGATAATTGCTATCTTGTTGATTAGTACCTTTTTCATTACCTCAGCTGATTCGGCAACATTTGTTTTAGGTATGCAAACAACTGGTGGTAGTTTATATCCGCCAAATAAAGTGAAATTTATTTGGGGTCTTATTCAATCTAGTGCTGCTGCTATATTACTTTGGCAAGGTGGTCTAAATGCATTGCAGACCGCGTCTATTATTGTCGCCTTTCCATTTGCAATAATTATGATCTTTGTCGTCTTTTCACTAATTAAATCATTTAAAGAAGAAGCAAGACAATATGATTTAAAACGAAAGAAACAATAAAGCTTAAGCCATACCACTGTGTTGCGGTATGGCTTATTTTTTAGTTAAGCTATTTTTGCATTATTTGTGGCTATCATACTACGCTTTCCCGGAACGAGCGGAGAGCCCTTCTCAGGACAATGCGATGTTCTCACAAAGGTTTTCAGAGTCGAGGAAGGTATTCCCCCATCCCAGGACAAGGAAAGCTTCACAGCATTACATCGCACGCAGAAAATGCGAAATCATTTTCAAGGAGTTTACACGCTGCTTGTAAGGAAATATATGCTTAGATATTTTCAAAAACAGTCTTCCAGAAAATCCTTCGTTATTATTTAAGCACTTTTTCGTATATTTCGGATATATTATGGCTATTTAAGGACGCATAGGACATAGGGATACAAAAGGAGAGCTGCATTAGTACAGCTCCCCTTTTTCTCTCATATTATTCCATGTAAACCTTACATTGTATGGATTGGCGTCCCTAATGCTTTTTCTGCGGCCTCCATTGTAATTTCCCCTAAGCTTGGATGTGCATGAACAGTAAGAGCGATATCCTCTGCAGTCATGCCTGCTTCGATCGCTAAGCCAACCTCAGCAATCATATCGCTAGCATTTGGCCCAGCAATTTGTGCCCCAATTACAAGTCCATCTTCTTCTCTTGTAATAAGTTTTAAGAATCCATCACTATCATTTAATGACAATGCGCGTCCATTAGCTGCAAATGGGAATTTCGAAGCTTTTGCTTTGTAACCTGCTTCTTTTGCTTCTTTTTCTGTATAACCGACAGATGCCAGTTCAGGGTCGGAGAATACAACAGCAGGCATACCAATATAATCGATTTCTGCTTTTTCTCCACTAATTGCTTCTGCAGCAACTTTTCCTTCATAAGAAGCTTTATGTGCAAGTGGTAAACCGGGAACAATATCACCAATTGCGTATATGTTAGGTACGTTAGTGCGACATTGTTTATCAATTTTTATTAGGCCTTTATCATCTACTTCAATACCAACCTGCTCTAAACCGATTTCTTGCGTGTTTGGACGACGACCAACCGTTACCAACACATAATCCGCTTCAACTGTTTCTTCTTTACCTTTAGCTTCATATGTTACTTTTACGCCGTCTTTTGTTTCTTCAACACCTTTTGCCATTGCCTCGGTAATGATGGTGGCATTTTTCTTCTTAAGACGTTTTTTAACAACTTGTGTCATTTGTTTTTCAAATGTGCCTAGGATATCTTTTGCGCCTTCTAAAATTGTAATATCCGTTCCAAAGTTCGCATAAGCAGATCCTAATTCTGTTCCAATGTATCCTCCACCGATTACAACCATTTTCTTCGGAATTTCTTTTAGATTCAACGCACCTGTCGAATCAAGAACACGATCAGAGAATTTAAAGCTTGGAATTTCAATTGGTGAAGAACCGGTAGCAATAATACAATTGTTAAACTTATATGTTTGCGAACTCTTTTCATCCATAATTTTTGCTGTATTTTGATCAACAAAGTATACTTCACCATTCACGATGTCTACTTTGTTTCCTTTTAGTAATCCTTCAACACCAGAAGTTAATTTATTGACAACTTTTCCCTTCCATTCTTGCACTTTAGAAAAGTCAACAGAAACATTTTCTGTTGTAATACCGAGTTCTTCACTTCCATGTGCCTTTTCTGTTAAATGACCTGCTTGAATCATTGCTTTAGATGGGATACAACCAACGTTTAAGCAAACTCCGCCCAATGTAGCCTTTTCAGCAATAGTTACTTTTTGACCTAGTTGTGCAGCACGGATAGCAGCAACATAGCCACCAGGTCCGGCTCCAACAACTAACGTATCAACTTCAACTGGAAAATCTCCTACTACCATAGTTTACGCCTCCATCATGATTAATTGTGGATCATTCAATAATCGCTTAATTTGATTTAATGCCAACTGTGCAGTGGCACCGTCAACAATGCGATGATCAAAGCTTAATGATAATGCAAGTACTGGAGCAACTACGACTTCTCCATCACGTACTACTGGCTTTTCAGCGATGCGTCCAATTCCTAAGATCGCTGCTTCAGGATAGTTTATTACTGGCGTGAACCACTGACCACCTGCAGAACCAATATTTGTAATTGTACTTGATGCACCTTTCATTTCGTCCGGTGTTAGTTTACCACTTCTTGCTTTATCTGCCAATTCATTAATCTCTTGTGAAATTGTAAAAATGGATTTACGATCAGCATCTTTTACAACTGGAACAAGCAGACCTTTATCCGTATCTGCAGCAATTCCTACATTGTAATAATGCTTGTAAATGATTTCGTCTGTGTCATCATTAACAGCTGCATTGATGATTGGATATTTTTTCAATGCTGATACAAATGCTTTAGCAACGTATGGCAAATAAGTTAATTTAATATCTTGCTCAGCTGCGACTGCTTTAAATTTCTTACGATGTGCTACAAGTTCTGTAACATCAATATCATCCATTAATGTAACATGTGGTGCTTTTGTTTTCGAATTAACCATAGCTTTAGCAATCGATTTGCGAATTCCACTCATTTTTTCGCGTGTTTCTGGATATTCACCTTTTGGTACAGTTTGTTCTTTCTGAGTTTGTGTCTCTGTTGTGTCCGCTTCTTCAGTAGTACCCTGAGTAGATGGTTGATCGCCATTCAAGAAGCTGTCAATATCTTCTTTAAGAACACGACCATTTTTACCCGATCCTGTTACTTTTTGTATGTTCACATCATTGTCACGCGCATATTTCCGCACAGATGGCATCGCAATAACCCGCTTATTATCAGCCTGTGAATTGTCATCTGCTTGAACTTGTTTTGTTTCTGTTTTTTCTTCTTTCTTTGGTTCCTCTTTTTCTGCCTCTTTTGTTTCTTCTTTGCTATTGGCTTCGTCAGAACCACTTTCGTCATCTTCGTATCCTTCTGCATCGATGGTGATGATTGTATCACCTACAACTGCAACAGATCCCTCATCTACATTAACTTTTTTTACAGTTCCATCTACTGGTGACGGGATTTCAACGACAGCTTTATCATTTTGTACTTCACATAAAACATCATCTTCTTTTACTTCATCGCCTGCTTTAAAAAACCATTTTGCGATTTCGCCTTCATGAATTCCTTCACCAATGTCTGGTAATTTAAATTCATATGCCATGCCTTACTACCTCCAATCTAAAAATTAAAAATTAATTACTTGCTGTGCTTTCTCTACAATGTCTTTATGATCAGGCAGCCATACTTCTTCGGCTTGAGTAAACGCATATACCGTGTCTGGTGCAGTAACACGTAAAATTGGTGCTTCTAGATGTAAGATTGCACGTTCTTGGATTTCAGATATCACATTTGATGCAACACCTGCTTGCCGTTGAGCTTCTTGAACAAATACAACACGATTTGTTTTCTTCACTGATTCGATTATGGTGTCCATATCAACAGGTGATACCGTGCGCAAGTCGATAACTTCTGCATCGATATTGTTTTTTTCCAATTCTTCTGCAGCTTTAAGTGCTGAATGAACCATTGCACCGTAAGCAATCAATGTTACGTCTTTCCCTTCCCGCTTCACATCTGCTTTGCCTATTTCAATGGTATATTCTTCTTCAGGAACTTCGTCACGGAATGAGCGATAAAGCTTCATATGCTCTAAGAATACAACTGGGTCATTGTCACGAATAGCAGAAATTAACAACCCTTTTGCATCTTGTGGTGTAGATGGAATAACTACTTTAATTCCTGGTTGCTGGGCAATTAATCCTTCAAGTGAGTCTGCGTGCAATTCTGGTGTGTGAACACCTCCACCAAATGGAGAACGAATTGTAATTGGCGCTGTACGTGTGCCACCTGTACGATATCGCATGCGAGCCATTTGTCCATTAATAGAGTCCATTGCTTCATATACGAAGCCGAAGAATTGGATTTCCGGCACAGGACGATATCCCTGTAAAGCTAGACCAATAGAGAGTCCGCCAATTGCTGATTCAGCAAGTGGTGTGTCAAATACCCGTTCTTCGCCAAATTCATCCTGCAATCCTTCTGTAGCACGGAATACGCCACCGTTTTTACCGACATCTTCACCAAATACAAGCACATTATCGTCATTTTTTAATTCTGTGCGCATTGCTTCAGTGATTGCTTGAATCATTGTCATTTGTGCCATGATTTACTTCGACTCCTTTTCTTTATATTCTTCCATTTGTTCTTGAAGATTCACTGGAAGTTCTTCATACATATTGGAAATAAGTTCCGTTACTTTTTGTTTTGGATAACCGTCAGCCTTTTTAATTGCTTGTTTAATATCATCTTTGGCCTCTTCAATTACTTTGTTTTCTTCTTCTTCAGACCATAACTTTTTGCTTTCTAAGTACTTGCGGAATCGAACTAATGGGTCTTTCTTTTCCCACTCATTGTCAAGTTCTTCCGTACGATAACGGGTTGGGTCATCACCTGCAGTTGTATGTGGTCCATAACGATAAGTTAATGTTTCAATTAATGTTGGACCTTCACCATTAATAGCTCGTTCACGCGCATCTTTTGTTGCGGCATAAACAGCGAGTACATCCATTCCATCAACTTGAACGCCTTCTATCCCAGCAGCAACCGCTTTTTGTGCTAGTGTTTGTGCATTTGTTTGCTTTTCGACTGGAACTGAAATGGCGAAATGGTTGTTTTGTACAATGAAAACACCTTGAGCACCATATGCCCCAGCAAAGTTCAATGCTTCATAGAAATCACCTTGAGAAGTACCACCATCACCTGTATAAGTAACTGCTACTGCTTTTTTACCACGCTTTTTCATTCCAAGTGCAACACCTGCAGCTTGAGTGTATTGTGCACCGATAATAATTTGCGGACTTACAGCATTTACTCCTTCTGGCATTTGATTACCATGGTAATGTCCTTTAGAGAATAAGAATGCTTGATATAATGGAAGTCCATGCCAAATAAGCTGTGGAACATCACGATATCCCGGTAATATAAAATCTTCTTTCTCCAATGCAAAGTGACTTCCTAATTGTGAAGCTTCCTGTCCTGCTGTTGGAGCATAAAAACCTAAACGTCCTTGACGATTCAATGCCATGGAACGCTGATCCAAAATTCGGGTATAAACCATTCTACGCATTAGTTCTTTCAAATCATCATCCGAAAGATCAGGCATAGCATCTTTATTTACAACTTTCCCATCTTCATTAAGAATTTGGAACATTTCGAACTGACTCTCAACACTTTTAAGTACGTGTTTCAAAATAGTTCACCTCTTCCTTTCTATATCCGTTTTAATATTTTCACTTCTAGCCTTCCCTAAACTTGAAAAAATCTGTACCATTCTGCCTTTATTCTTGTACCCTGTTTTGATTTTTATTAATCTTATTCTAAACCATTTTCAAAAACTGTTACACTCATAAAGGGAAATTTATTGATACAATAGGTGATCTATTTAGAGTTTAGCTTATTCATACGGATTTGGTCAATCACTTTGTTTTTATTTCTGTATTTTTATTGTAGTTTCTAAACCAGGTAGACGTATTCATTAACTTTTTTTAATCACCTGTTATACCCTTTTAGCTAAACTGTATTAGTATGATCATCCAAATCATAACAAAACGCAATAAAAAAAAGACTGAACAAATTCAGTCTTCTCGTTTGTAATTATTGGTTTTTATTTGAATTCTTTTTATCAGCAGATTTTCCGTCTTCATATTCAACTTCTATATCGGCTGCTTTATAAAATTCTTGTTTCAATTTATTATATTTTGTTGTGTGTGTATTGAACGCTTTGTTCGCCTCCAACACTTCTTGATAACTATCATTAATTTTAGTGATGTGCTCCGTTAGCGCCTCTTGTTCAATATCTTCTTTTTGTAACATCGTATATAATTCTTTTTCTAATTTTAAAGATGTAGTATAGGCTTTATTTAAAGAATCATATGCTTGATATCGTTTCATCATAACATCATACATTTTCTTCGCCTTATCTTTTATGTCTTTATCCTCGAGCTCATCGATTAAATCTTCTATTTTCATAAATTCTTCTTTAGACGCAGTGATACTCTCTTTTTCTACATCCACTTTATTAGATCGTTTTTCAATTGTTTCGATTGCTTGTTGAGACAGATCTTTTATTTTATCAAAATCATCCATTCCTAAATCAATGATCTTACCATATAATTCCTGTTCCTTTTTTTCTAAGTCAACAATCGTATCCTGCTGTTTCTCAAAAGCATCTTCTAATGTTACTGCTTTTTCCAAATGATCGTATATCTTTTCTTTAGTCGATGATCCACTACATGCAGCTAACCCTACGATTAAACATAAAGATAAAACCATCAATATTTTTTTAAATGGCACGTTGACTTCCCTCCTTCATTGATATCCGTTTTTAATTCAATAAACGTTTTTTGTGAATAATAGCATAACATAATCGTACTAGGAAAAATGAATGATACTATGTCCTATAGCAAATTTATGAACTAATAGAACCAATTATGTTAAAATAAGAAAATGAAATCAATCAATATGGACTAAGAAAAGCGGAAGTGCCCGTATAGCGACGTATGAACTGGACTGATCCGTATGAGATAAAGGAAACACGATGAGCGATAGCGAATCGATGTTGACTTATCGTAAGGAGGAGAAGGAAATTCACTAGTCGCTGGGCGCTGGAGCTAGACATGAAAAGCGGAAGTGCCCGTATAGCGACGTATGAACTGGACTGATCCGTATGAGATAAAGGAAACACGATGAGCGATAGCGAATCGATGTTGACTTATCGTAAGGAGGAGAAGGAAATTCACTAGTCGCTGGGCGCTGGAGCTAGACATGGCTTACCTTGCCCCCGAGCAAAATAGAGCCGAATTTTTATACTATCTCTAAAATCAACGTTCATTTTGGTCGCCATTATCATGAAATTGCATAGATTAGGAGTGTAAATGATGCTAACAATGAAGGATATTGTAAGAGAGGGCCATCCATCATTACGAGATGTAGCAAAAGAAGTTGACCTTCCTGCAACTGAACAAGAAAACAAATTATTAGCAGATATGCTTGATTTTCTAAAAAATAGCCAAGACGATAAAATTGCCTGTGATTACGAATTACGACCAGGTGTAGGTTTAGCAGCACCACAACTCGGGATTTCTAAACGCATGATCGCCGTCCATTTTCAAGACTTTAAAGGGAAATGGTATTCATATGGTTTGTTAAACCCTAAGATTGTTAGCCATTCTGTTGAAAAAGCATACCTAACGAGTGGTGAGGGATGCCTTTCTGTTGACCGAACAGTGGAAGGTTATGTGCCGAGGTATGCTCGAATTACGATCAAAGCAACAGACTTAGAAGGCAATCCAATAAAATTACGTTTGCGTGATTATGCAGCAATTGTTTTTCAACATGAAATCGATCATCTTGATGGTATTATGTTTTATGATCACATTAATCAAACAACCCCATTTGCTATTCCAGAAGATGCAAAAGCTATTGAATAATACAAAATAGGCTGCGAGAACCTGTCTCGCAGCCTATTTCATTTATAGCAAACCAAACTGTTGTAACCCTTTTACAATGCCATTTTCATCAACATCAACCGTCACATAATCTGCCACTTTTTTTAACTCAGAAACTCCATTCCCCATGGCAATTCCCGTTCCTACTTCTGTTAACATTTCTATATCATTTAAACCATCACCAAAAGCGAATGTATTTCTAGGTTCCATCCCGCTTTCATCGATTAATTTTTGTACACACCGATAGCCTTCGAACCACCTCGGGGAAAAACATCACACGAATAATCATGCCAGCGAATAAAGCGAAGTTCTTGATGATCACTTATAATAGAAGCTTCCTCCTTCCCACAAAATAATAATGCTTGGTAAATCATGTTACCTCGATAATAATCGGTATTAACTATAGGATAGTCAAATTTTAAGCTACCAAAGCTTTTTTTGTGAATGAACTTTCACTTGTAGATACCCATAAACTACCTCGTATAAGAAACCATTCTAAGTGAAAAATGTAGATAAAGGAAATTTTCAGGTTACCAAGTATGTTCATCAGACATAATTTATAGTAAAAATGAACTTTTTTAGGATAAATATAGTATTTTTATTTCATTATTTTTCAAACAGTACTATACTGTAGTTAAGAGGGATTGGATCGGTAGAATATTTTTGCTTTACTTTTCTTAATGATAAGGAAGGAGATGCGACCCATCATGTTAAAACGCCTAAAAGAAAAGCTGAAAAAACGCTGGAAGGATTTTTTAGGCAGAGGACGTGTACCAACAACTTGTGAAAAAGACTACCATTGATGGAACCAATCACAGAACAAAAGCGTAATCGCCCGTTAATGTGTCGGGTTACCCGGTTTACAAAAGTTTAAAGTAAACAATATCAAATGAATCAACCATGCTGCGGAATTTAACAATTAATGCAGACAATCGGGTTGACATGCTCGCTTGTTATCCAGTTTATTTAATAAGTGATTGTTAACCCTATTGTCGGGCTTATTTAAGTATTTAAAAAATGCTTGGCTAATCGCTAAATCTTGATGGCCACCGTTTTTTTATACTTCATTCTTCAAACAAAGATTAAAGAAAAAAGGTAGGAGAGATGAAATGATATTTAAAGTATTATATCAAGAAAATCCAAGCGAAATCCCTGTACGGGAACGCACAAAGAGCCTATATATCGAGGCAGAAACAGAACGTGAAGTACGTGATAAACTTATAGATCGCAAACTAAATATTGAGTTTATCCAAGCATTAGATGACGCACATTTAGAATACGAAAAACAATCTGATCTTTTTAAAGTGGAGACCGTCTAGATTATGAAGTTTGTAAAAAATGATCAGACAGCGGTTTTTGCATTAGGTGGTTTAGGGGAAATTGGTAAGAACACATATGGTGTACAATTTCAAGATGAAATAATCTTAATTGATGCTGGGATTAAATTTCCTGAAGATGAATTACTAGGTATCGATTATGTTATTCCCGACTATACCTACTTAGTACAAAACCAAGATAAAATTAAAGGATTATTTATAACTCACGGTCACGAAGATCATATTGGAGGTATTCCATTTCTTTTACGTGAGATTAATGTGCCAATTTATGCTGGAAAACTTGCGATCGGTTTAATCAGAAACAAATTAGACGAGCATGGTCTATTAAGAAATGCTAAATTAAATGTTATCGGAGAAGATGATGTTATTAAATTCCGCAAAACTTCTGTAAGCTTCTTCCGAACGACACATAGCATTCCTGATTCATTTGGTATCGTTGTAAAAACACCACCGGGAAATGTTGTGCATACTGGCGATTTTAAATTTGACTTCACCCCTGTTGGAGAACCAGCCAATTTAACAAAAATGGCTGAAATTGGTGAAGAAGGTGTACTATGCTTGCTCTCTGATAGTACAAACAGTGAAATTCCAGGTTTTACAATGTCCGAACGTGTTGTTGGTGAAAGCATCAATGATATCTTTAGTCGTGCGGAAGGTCGGTTGATTTTCGCCACATTCGCATCTAATATTTACCGCCTTCAGCAAGTAGTTGAATCAGCAGTAAAACATAACCGTAAAATTGCTGTTTTCGGTCGTAGTATGGAGTCATCGATCACGATCGGACAAGAATTAGGTTACATTAGTGCACCTAAAGATACATTTATTGATGCCAATCAAATCAATCGTTTACCAGCAAATGAAGTGACGATTCTTTGTACCGGCTCACAAGGTGAGGCAATGGCAGCATTATCGCGTATTGCAAATGGCACACATAGACAGATCCAGATTATTCCTGGTGACACGGTTGTATTTTCATCGTCTCCAATCCCTGGAAATACAATTAGTGTCAGCCGTACGATTAACAAATTGTACCGCGCAGGTGCTGACGTAATCCATGGAAAATTAAGCAATATTCATACATCTGGACATGGTAGTCAGGAAGAACAAAAACTGATGCTTCGCCTTATCAAACCGAAGTATTTCATGCCAATCCACGGTGAGTTCAGAATGCAGGTTGAACATACGAAACTTGCCAAAGCTTGTGGAATTGAACCAGCTAATAGTTTCCTTATGGATAATGGTGATGTTCTAGCGTTGGGTAAAGACAATGCCATGGTTGCTGGAAAAATTCCTTCCGGGTCAATTTATGTTGATGGAAGCGGAATTGGTGATATTGGTAACATCGTATTACGTGACCGCCGTATACTATCTGAGGAAGGACTTGTTATTGTCGTCGTTAGTATTAACATGAAGGAATTTAAAATTTCTTCTGGTCCAGATATTATTTCACGTGGCTTTGTCTACATGAGAGAGTCAGAGGACCTTATTAACGAAGCTCAAAAACTTGTATCTGCACATTTAGAAAAAGTAATGGAACGCAGAACAACACAATGGTCTGAAATTAAAAATGAAATCACCGATACAATTGCACCATTCCTCTATGACAAAACAAAACGTCGGCCAATGATATTACCGATCATTATGGAAGTATAAACAGAGATGGAAAAGGGATGACATTAGATACAATGTCATCCCTTTTCTTATTCATTCTATATTAGAGCGATGGCTTACAATAATCTTCTAGTTAATTTCCCTAAATCAGGAAATTCAACCTTGCCATTTGTAAAAAATTCTTTTATCAAAAATTGTCCATAACTTACCGCTTGATCATAAGTTATTTTTCCTGGTAGTGGTGCTTGATCATCAATTGCCGCGTCAATAATTGTTGGTTTGCCCTTCTGTTATTGGATAAAAATTACCAGCTTTTTCAGGTATACTCGATAACCTAGAATCCTATAAAAAAACCTGCATCAAAGGGATGCAGATTTAAAGCACTTGAATTATTCATCTACTACTAGGTGTTTTTCAAATCTTGATATATCTTTATCGGCACCGATGACAATTAGAACATCCTCGTTCCGAAGCAAATCTTCAGCACTTGGGGAAACATTAATATCTTTACCCCGCTTAATTGCGACAACGTTACAACCATAATTAGCCCGGATATCAAGATCAACAAGCGATTTGCCGCGCATTTTCTCGCCTACTTTGACCTCCACAATACTATGATCATCCGAAAGCTCCAAGTAATCCAGAATATTGTTCGAAATGATATTATGGGCAATGCGTTTTCCCATATCACGCTCAGGATGAACAACCTGGTCTGCGCCAATTTTATTGAGTATTTTTTCATGGTAATCATTTTGTGCTTTGACCGTGATTTTCTTGATATTAAAATCCGTCAGTACAACGGTCGTTAAGATACTCGCTTGTATATTATCACCAATCGCAACAATAACATGGTCAATGTTTTTTATCCCTAAGTCTTTTAAGGTTGCTTCGTCTGTTGAGTCAGCGATAACAGCATGTGAAGCTATATTCTTAAATTCATTTACCTTATCTTCGTCAACATCAATCGCTAGAACTTCCATTCCTTCCATGCTTAGTTCCCGGCAAATACTGCCACCAAATCGACCTAACCCGATTACAGCAAAATCACGTTTCATACTACTTCCCCCATCATCCGAATTCAATCTATAGTCTATCATACAATATATCAGTTTGGTATACGATTATTTTTTTCCTTTTACGTAATCGGCATCAAATAAGAACATTTTCATGAGTAGTAACAATGATGGGATGAGTAAGAATAAGCCCCCAATAAATGCAATGATTAGCGCAATTCCCATTGATTGATGGGTTGCATTTTCATATATTGTAATGAACGGGTCCAGCAGATATGGTAAATGTCCCATTCCATATCCAAAGAATGCAAAGAAAAACTGTAGCATGACTGAGATAAACGCAAGTCCGTAACGCTTGCCTTGAAAAATAAGCCACATTGCAATCATGAAGAAGCCGATTGATAAACCAAACATCCACCACAAATCAATCATGTTTTGATAATGTCTTTCATTGTGCTGACTAAGTGCAATAAACGTTGTCAAGCTTGCAATAATAGTAGGAACACTCCAAAACAATGCATAGTTTTTCACCAATTTTAGTGCAGGCTTATCATTGGCACGTGCAGCGTAAAACGTCAAAAATGTTGAACTAATAAACAGAACGGAGACAATTGCTAAGAATACGACGCTCCATGAATAAGGGCTAGTTAGCAGCTCATTAAACAGCAAAGAAACCTCCCCGTTTGTTTCAACAATAAAACCACCTTCAGATAACGTTAAAGCAATTGATAATGATGCCGGAATCAACAAACCTGTCGCACCATAAAGAAACATATAGATATTACTCTTCTTTGACCCATAATTTTCAAAGGCATAGAATGACCCTCGAATGGCTAACAATACAATAGCAATACTTCCTGGTACTAGCAGTGCACTACCATAATAATAGGCTGCATCTGGAAAAAATCCAACAAGTCCAACAAAGAAAAACACAAAAAACACATTGGTTACTTCCCAGACAGGAGATAAATAACGGGAAATTAATTGGTTGATAATATGATCCTTCTTCGTTATTTTAGCGTAATATGCGAAGAACCCTGCACCAAAATCGATGGAAGCGACTATTAGATATCCATAAAGAAAAATCCATAGTACGGTTATACCAATGAGTTCATAACTCATTATTGATCATCCCCTTCTATACCTGGATAACGTTCCTCAAGTTCTTGTTCTACCGGATTGTTGCGAAACATTTTTCGTAGTACAACGACACATAGCACACCTAATAAAATGTATAGCGCCAGGAATAAAAAGAACATAATATCAACATGTGGTGACGTTGTGGCTGCATGTTCCACTTTCATATAACCACGTAAAATCCATGGCTGCCTCCCCACTTCGGCATAAATCCAGCCAAATTCTAAGGCAAGCATCGCTAATGGACCATTTGCTATAAGCAAGATAAGCAACCATTTTGCATGCTCATTCCATTTTTTTACCTTGGTGAAAATCAAATATATAAGAGAAACAGCCAAAGCAAACATACCAAGCATTACCATCAGATCAAACATATAGTGAACCCAATACGGCGCAACCTCATCTTCAGGAAATTGGTCCAAACCAGTAACCTCACTATTAAAATCACCATTCGCCAGAAAACTTAATACACCTGGCAAGTGAATACCGTTTATTACATCATTTTCATCATTCAAATACCCAAATAAAATTAAATCAGCACTTTTTTCTGTTTCAAAATGCCATTCAGCAACCGCCAATTTTTCGGGCTGATGTTCCGCTAAAAACTTCGCTGATGCATCACCAGCAATAGCGGTTAAAACAGCAAATAAGAAAGTCGCTGTCACCGTTAATTTTAACGCCTTTTTATAATAGGCTGACGACTTCTTCCGCAAGATAATAAAAGCAGTAATTGCCGCAAGAACAGCCGCTGACGTTAAATAAGATGAACTTAATACGTGAAACACTTTTGTTGGTGTTGCAGGATTCAGCATTGCTTGTATCGGGTCAATTGACGTTACTTTCCCATTTTCCATTGTAAAGCCTGTCGGTGTATTCATAAAAGCATTGACCGTTGTAATAAACACCGCGGAAAAACTAGATCCAATCACGATAGGAATCGAAAGGAGCCAATGTGTGATTGGGTTTTTAAAGCGATCCCATGTGTAAAGGTATGCACCTAAAAAAATAGCCTCAAAGAAAAAGGCAAATGTCTCTAGAAATAATGGTAAACTAATAACATTTCCAGCAACTTGCATAAAGTTCGGCCACAATAATGAAAGTTGTAAACCAATCGCGGTACCTGTTACCACTCCGACAGCAACGGTTATAACAAATCCTCTCGTCCATCTTCGTGCAAGCATCCGATAATGCGGGTCTTTTTTCTTTATCCCAATAAATTCCGCTATCGAAATCATGACAGGTACCCCTACACCAATTGTTGCAAAAATAATATGAAACCCAAGTGTCATTGCGGTAAGCATTCTACTCATTAAAACACTATCAAATTCCATTGGTGTTACCCTCCTAACTAGTTTATGCTCAATATTGCACAATCTTAACCTAGATTGAAGCCATCCACATGTTAAAGACTCCAAAAAACCTAAAACTGCAAATGACTACTAGATTTATATTTTCACTGTACCCATAGTATAAACCCTTAACACTTGAAAAACAGCCCTTTTTCATGACAGTTGTGTGACATCTGTCACATCTTAACGTCTTACACAAAAATCAGTCTCTTCCATATTAGAAGAGACTGTCTTAAACCTACATTGCATCAAGCATTTGGAATTGTGACTTTACTAAATCAAAATATTCGCCTTTATATTCCATTAATTGTTGATGATTACCGTGTTCTAAAATTTTCCCTTGTTGTAATACAAAAATTTCATCAGAATCTCGAATTGTTGATAGACGGTGGGCAATAATAATTGCTGTTCTCCCCTTTAGGAGTCTGCGTAAGGCAGCTTGAATCTTAACCTCTGTTTCTGTATCAATACTTGCAGTTGCTTCATCAAGTATTAAAATCCTTGGATCAGCAAGCAATGCCCTTGCGAACGATAATAACTGTCGCTCCCCTGCTGACAAAATATTTCCCCGTTCTTCTACCTCTGTTTCATAACCGTCTGCCAACCGCTGGATAAATTCATCAGCCCCAACGACTTTAGCAGCTTCAATCACCTCATGATCCGAAGCATCGGGGCGACCAAAGCGGATATTTTCCTTAATCGTTCCAGAAAAGATAAACGTATCTTGTAATACGACACTGATTTGTTGACGCAAACTATCTAGTCTTACGTCGCGTAAATCGTGTCCATCAATTCGTACGATCCCTTTTGTCGGATCATAAAATCTACTAATTAGGTTAGCAATGGTTGATTTACCACTTCCGGTATGGCCAACAAGCGCAATCGTTTCACCATCTTTGATATCAAGTGACACTTCATGCAATGCAATCCGTTCCTCATCATAGGAGAACTGAACTTGGTCAAATTGAATATGACCCTTCATATCAGTAAATTCATATGCATTCGCTTTGTCCTCTACATTTGGCTGTTCATCTAAAAACTCAAAAATCCTTTCCGATGAAGCCATTGCCATCAGTAGCTGATTATACATTTGTCCCAATCTGGAAATCGGTTCCCAAAACATCCCCAGAAAAAAGGCAAACGATACAAATGTACCAATCTCAATTCCTCCATTAGCAGGACCCTGCAAAATTAAATAGGCACCATACGTGATTAAGATAATCGTTCCAATTGCATTACTCAAATCAACAAATGGACGAAATAAAGCACTTTTCTTGGTTGCCACTCGCCAGCTCTCAAAGTTGTCTGTATTAATTCCATCAAAAAATTCGGCGTTTTCTTTTTCCTGAGAGAATGATTGTGTAATCCGAATACCTTGAATGCTTTCATTTAGATGTGAGTTTAATCTTGATTGCTGAATACGAGTATTTTGCCATGCTTTACGAATAGTCCGGCGTAGTTTAGTTGAGATATAAAACATGATTGGGATAATAACCATAATTGCTAGTGCTAACTTCGGACTTAACACAAGCAAAATAACTACTATTCCCCCTAAGGTAACAACGTCCATTAGCAAATTAATAATCCCATTCGTAAAAAGTTCTTGCAGGGAATTAATATCGTTCATAATCCGAACAAGGATCGAACCAGCAGACCTGGAATCAAAAAAGCGATGGGATAAACGCTGAACATGGGAAAATAAATGTTTCCGCAAATCAAAGATAACGTTCTGACCTAAAATATTGACCCATTTTATGCGAAATATGTTCCCGAGATAATTAAGTAAATAAAGGAAGCCAATTCCGATAACAAGATACGTTAACATCGTTGTATCTTTATTTTTAACCGCGATGTCTATTGCAACTTTACCGATTAGTATTGGTACAGCTAACCTTACTGCAGTAGACACTAACATTGCGATGATTGCGCCAGGCAAATACGTTTTCGCATATGGTTTTAAATAAACGAGAAGACGCCATAACTGCTTCCAGTTGAAAGATTTTTCGACCGCATGATCAACTGTATAATGGAATCGTTTCAAATGGCGACTCTTTAGTAATGTTTTCTGTTGAGCCAATTTTTCTCCCCCCTTATGAATGGACCGTACTCATAATTGCTTCACGATCTTGATACTGAATATCATAGATGCGTTGATATGGTCCTTGATTATGAACGAGAATATCATGTACCCCACGTTCAACAATCTTTCCATCTTCAAGAACCAAAATCTCATCCGCATGTTTCAATGAGGAAATCCGGTGTGCGATGATAAAGGTTGTTCTACCATGCATAACCTCTTTTAGTGCCTTTTGAATTTTGAACTCTGTTTCCATATCAACGGCAGATGTTGCATCATCTAAGACTAATATACTTGGATTAATACAGATTGCCCGTGCGATTGCGATTCGTTGTTTCTGACCACCTGACAACCCCATACCACGTTCACCTAGCATCGTATCATAGCCATTAGGCATCTCCATGATAAATTCATGTGCTTGTGCTCGCTTTGCTGCATCAATAATTTTTTCCTCGTTGATGTCAGGGTTGCCGTACGCAATATTTGCTCGAATACTTGTAGAAAACAAAAAGGATTCTTGCAAAACAAAGCCAATATGCTTACGTAGCGCTTTTAATTTATAGTCTGTAACTGGTTTTTCATCAATTACAACTTCTCCCTCTTCTGGTTCATAAAAACGGGTTATAAGTTGTGTGATGCTTGTTTTTCCTGAACCGGTTGCCCCAATTAACCCAATTACTTTTCCTGGTGGTGCATCAAAATTAATATTCTTTAATGCTGTATCATCATTTTCTGTATAAGTTAATGTAACATCACGAAACGTAACATGACCTTTAACTGTCGTATCAATTGCATTTTCTTGTTCCACAATATCCTCTTTTGCCTCGAGAATTTCGAGTATCCGTTCACCCGAAGCCTTCGATTGAGAAAATAAATTAATGACAAACCCTAAGTTCATCAGTGGTCCCAAGATGTACCAGACAAGACTAAAGAATGCTACAAGTTCCCCAACCATGACTTGTTCCGTTATCACGAGATAACCACCGAATGCCAACAATGCTACAGCACAAACATTGCCAATAAACTCCATTAACGGGAAAAATTTTGCCCAAATTTCTGACGTTTTTAAATAGTTTTGTCGATAATTATCATTGCTGGATGAAAACCGACCAATTTCAAAATCTTCCCTTGATAATGATTTCACTGTGTTCATACCGCTGATATTTTCTTGTACTCTTGTGTTTAAGCGACCAAATGATTTTCGTATTCTTTTAAAAGCAGGATGTGCACGTTTCTCAAATTGAAAAACAACGACAGCCAAAAACGGCATCGCCCCCATTGTCACGAGCGCAAGTGGAACAGAATAATAAAACATCACTGCCAAACTAAAGATAATTAACAGTGTGATGCGAAGGAGTTCGGCAAATCCTACTGACAGGAAAAAGCGGAACCCTTCCACATCCGCAGTCAATCGTGACATTAAGTCCCCTGTTTTCGCATTATCATAGTACGTAAATGATAATACTTGCAACTTCTCATATAGGGCTTCCCGCAGTTTATAAACAGATGTAATTCCAAATAATTCCCCTAAATATTGATGAAAAAATGTTGCAAAACCTTTTACAATCATCACAATCAAAAAAGCAACTGCTAAATACGGTATCAACGATAAGCGATCTTTCAATACTACATCATCAATTGTCTTTTGCAGTATGATTGGATACACAACCGTTATCGCCGTTACAAACAGCAAAAAGAATAACGATGTGAAAAAATATTTTCTAAAAGGCCAATAAAACTGCTTTAGTTTTTTTAATGTATCCAATTTTCCCCCTCCTCTTGATGTACTTTTCATAATTACTAATATAACGGGTTACGAAATAAATTGCTACTCTTTTTACTTAATTTTTATATTTTTTCTAAAATAAAAAATGCATAAAAAAATACCCGTTGAAATAGCAACGTTCATATAAAAAACGCACCAACTGGGTCTTCCCGCCTTTGATTAATCAAAAAGACACCTACTGTTAATAGCAGGTGCCTTTTGCAGATCCTTATTTTTTTTCTGTTTTTCCTAGTACGCGGTTCACACGTTTGCGTAGCATTTTCATACCGCCACCACCGGCTTGGAAATGTCTTAATTGTCCTTCTTCATCAAATACATAATAAGCAGGTACGTATTGATTTTCAAAAGCATCGGTTAACTTATGTCCATTATCTACAAAGATCGGTTGTGTTATATCATGTTCATCTGCAACTTCTTTAATTTGATCAAGATCTAAATCTTTCTCTGAACGAGGCATATGAACAGCAATAACATTCAACTCATCTTTATATTCATCTCTAAATTCATTAACATTCGGCATTGCTTCTTTACAAAGTCCACAACTTACCGACCAAAAATGAATTAATGTAGGTTTGTTACCAATTAGATCGCTTTTTTGTATAGGTTCACCATTAAACCATTCTGTTGCGCCTTCTAATTCTGGCAATTGGTCTTTTAGCTTCATTTCTTTTCCTCCTCTAGTACTAATAACATTACTAATAAAAAGAAGCTAACCCACAAAAATCTATCGTATTAGGGAATTATGAGTCAGCTCCTATTTAGTATTTATATGTCAATTCGCTTTACAATGTTTCTTGGCCAGGCTTCCAGTTTGCTGGGCACATGCCACCAGTTTGAAGTGCTTGTAATACACGTAATGTTTCATCAACATCACGGCCAATATTATTATCAAATACTGTTTGATATTTCAATTCGCCTTCTGGATCGATAATGAATAATCCACGAAGTGCAACACCTTCTTCTTCGATTAAAACACTATAATCCTTAGATACCGCATGGTTGTGATCTGCTGCCAATGGATAGTTGATATCACCTAGGCCATTGTCTTCACGAGATGTGTTAATCCATGCTTTATGTGTATGGATAGTATCAGTTGAAACACCAATTACTTCTGCATCCAAATCTTCAAAGTCTTCATAGCGATCAGACATTGCAGTGATTTCTGTTGGACATACGAAAGTAAAGTCCATTGGATAGAAGAAAAGAACTGTCCATTTATCTTCTTTCATAATCTCTTCTAAGTTCACTTTACCAAACTCTTTATTAGGCATTACTGCTTCCATTTCAAAACGTGGTGCTTGTTTTCCTACCATACGTTCTGCCATATATAATCCCTCCAGCTAAAATAAAAATTTATTTCCATTACAAATTATAGACAACGTCCTATTTTAAGTCAATATTAATTAATAATTGCTATAAAAAAGGATGATTATTTGTCATATATTTGACACATCACGTCAATATCATACCCAAATATTATTTGTTTTAGTCACATAGTGAGAAGATGTGTCATGTAATGAAAGTTTCATCATATTGATTCAACAATTAATACCGTAACACTACCAGCAGTTAATGTCCATTAATTGAGAATCCGATCGATTTGTTGTTTAATAAAAGGAAATTCGGGTAATTATTGATTAGAGTCACGCACTTCGTTAAGATAGTAATGTTGATTTTGTGATTAAATATTGAAAGGAGTTCGTACATATGAAGATTTTTGAAAATGGTTTGAATCTTGATATCAGTGGTATTTTAAGTCTCATCGTACCCATTGGAATTAAAATTATCCTATTAATTCTTGCGTTTATTCTTTTTGTTCCGATTGGAAAAAGAATTATTACTAAATCGCTCCAGAAAGCGGGCAAAAACGAAAAGCTCTCTCCTAGCCGTGTAAAAACATTGGAAAAGTTATTAGTAAATGTTTTCGGTTACGTAATGATCTTTGTATTTATTGTGATGTTATTTGCCATTTTTGCAATTCCGATTGGTCCGCTACTTGCTGGGGCAGGAATTATTGGTTTAGCAATTGGCTTTGGTGCGCAAGGTCTTGTGAGCGACATTGTTACTGGATTTTTCATCCTATTGGAACGGCAGATTGAAATAGACGATTATGTAACTACAGCCGGTTATGATGGAATCGTGGAAGAAGTAGGATTGCGAACAACAAAAATTCGCAGTTTTGATGGAACATTGAATTTTATACCGAACCGCGAAATAATCGGGGTTGCAAATCATTCCCGTGGAAATATGCGGGCACTCGTTGATCTCACTGTAAAATATGATGAGAATGTCAATGAAGCAATCACCATTTTAGAAAAAGTTTGCGAGGAGTTCCAGTCAGACGAGCGATATAAAGAAGGCCCTAACGTCCTAGGGGTTCAAAGTCTTGGAACGAACGACCTCGTGCTAAGAGTTGTTGGACAAACCGAAAACGGATTACAATGGGCTTGTGAACGGGACATGCGCAAACGAATCAAAGAAGAATTTGACCAGGCAAATTTACAAATCCCATTTCCACAACAAGTATTTATTCAGGAAAATAAATAATGAAATACCCAGCTCAATTTCCTTGAGCTGGGCTTTTTTATGATCATTCAAGGTTTAATTTTTGTTCAACCATCTGACAAATATCTTCTGCATTATAACCTCGTGCATCAATAACTGGTCCTGCAATACTAGTAGTAGACATTCCCATTACGTTCTCATCCTGACCTGTGATAACACAACAGTCACAATAGGCAACATCGTCATTCGTTTTTAGATCTACTACTTCATGTCCCATTTCCATTAGTGCCTCTTTTACGTCTGTTAAAGATTGTTCAACGCCAATGCGCGCCATAACTAATGCCTCCTCTACATGGAAAAAATATTCTTTCGTAGTTTTTCCCAAAACGAAAAAGCTATACTTCTGTTATTGCTAATCTGCTAAATGTATGCACAATCGATGCATTTAGCGTTGAGCTCATGATCGATCTTAAATCCCCACAGCATTCAGTTATTCATCCTTTTTCTTTGGCATAAAAAAGAGTAATAACAAACTAATGATCGCTAAAAGGAGTAAACCCATGTAAACAATATGTAAGCCAGTAGTTAAACCTGCTTGTAAAATTGTATTTGTCTCTTCGGAAAACGAAGTACTTTTCCCACTTTCTAACAAATTGTTGGCTGCATCTACTGAAATATGATCTGCTAATCCTTTCTTTTCAATATATGACTTTATTTGACCATTTAGTAAGCCGCCTAGTAACGCTGCGCCTAATGCACTGCCAAGTGTACGCATAAACATGTTGGCTGCAGTTGCAATGCCACGTGTTTCCCAGCCAACTGTACTTTGTATTCCTACAATGAACGATGTACTCGTTAACCCCATACCAACTCCAATGAAAAATGAACCTGTTCCTGCCCAAATAGGACCTTTATCTGGGGATAACAGGAAAAACAGAATTCCACCAACAACTAAGGAAACACCACCAATTAAGGATGTATTCCGGTACCCAATCACTAATAAAAGTCTTCCTGCTATTGTAGAGGCAATCGGCCAACCAATTGACATCGTTGTCAGCGTAAAGCCGGCAACAGTTGCTGATTCCCCCATGACCCCCTGGACAAAGGCTGGTAAATAACTGGAAACTCCAATTAGGATCATTCCTGTAGTAAGTGACGTCAAATTAGCAACACTAATGATGCGAAATTTCCATATTTCAAACGGCATCATTGGATCAACTGCTTGTCTTTCCTGAAAAACAAACAGCAAAAAACCAATCGCTGAAATGCCAACTAAACCATACATAGTTAGCGAATTCCATGCAATGTTAATACCGCCTTCAACTAAGATAAACATCAGTGAACTAACAGCGATAACAATCCAAACAGATCCAGCATAATCAATTGATCGTTCTTGTTTTTCCATATCTTCTTTTAAAAAGTAAATAATACCGAACATTGCGAGTAAACCAAGTGGGATGTTCATCCAAAAAACAAACCGCCAGCTTAAAACGTCAACAAAAAAGCCACCTAACAGCGGACCAGTAACAGCAGATATTCCCCAAACACTAGATAAATATCCCTGGATTTTAGCTCGTTCCTCTTTATTGTATATATCCCCAACAATCGTTGTCGCAATCGGCATTAACGCCCCAGCACCAAACCCCTGAATAAATCTAGCAATAATTAGCATCACCATTGATGTACTGAATCCAGAAAGGGTTGACCCGGTTAGAAAAATAATAACACCAATAACAAAAATTGGCTTCCGACCAAATATATCGGATAATTTACCAAAAATTAATACGGTGGCAGCATTAGTTAACAGATACGCTGAAAATACCCAGCTATATAAAGAAAATCCTCCTAGATCTGCTACAATACTCGGCATAGCAGTTGCAACAATTGTTGCCTCAATCGCTGCTAAAAACATCCCTAACATAACAGATGCTAAAATAAATGGCCGTTTAAGCTTTTTAGTTTTCCCATTTTGGTGTCCCATTCTAATCCCAGCTTTACAACAATTCTTAAGAAAAATATATTAGGCCCAAGTCTTTGCATCGCTTTTTAATCACAAAAAAATCAAACTATTCCAAACGGGCTCGGTTTACCTAATGGTAGTAAAGATACATTGTAAACCCGTCTCACCTTCAAAGCAAAACGGGCTGTACTAAGTCATCTTTTTGTATATAAATCACGTTTCAATTGTTTTAAGATCGCTCGTCTCGTGACAATACCATCAAAAAAACCTTCATTATCTGAAACACAGACAAACGGATAATTAATTACTGTATTTAAACCATCGATAAAGCTCTTTTCCTTCGTTAAACGCGGAATATCAACTTTCATCACCTCATGCACCTGCATATCAGATAGTTTTTCAAATTCAAACCGTTCCAACCCTAAAATTTGATTTAAAATAACTGTTTTCCCTATCGTACCGACTAGTTTATAATCAACATCTAAAACAGGTACAGCTGAATAACCTGATTTCACTAACACCAACAGTGCGTGTTCCAAAGGATTATTTAATTGCACATGTGCTACTTTTTCAGAAGGAATCATTACATCACCAATAACAATATCAGTCAATAATTTATCTTGTGTAGTACTCATACATAAACGCTCCTTTACATGATAAAAATTAAGGAGGAAATTTTTCATCGACAACCTCATTTTACCATAATTTACGTGTAGAAACATGTTTAACCTTGCTTAGATAACCATTTTATAAAAGCTGCATAACGTAGTATAATAAGAAAAAGGTCATAAAAAAACAGATTGGAGAACAATTCATGACTACGCACACATATACGAAACAGGAAGAAGTTGCCCATGCTGTTACACATGGTATCGGGGTATTATTAAGCATTGCAGGCTTAGTATTATTAATCGTAAACGCATCATTAAATGGCAATCCTTGGCAAATCGTATCCGTAACTATTTTTGGTGTTACAATGCTCTTCATGTATGCAACTTCAACGATTGTACATAGTTTGCCTGATGGAAAATGGAAGGACATTTTTCAAATATTTGATCATTCATCCATTTATTTATTCATCGCTGGAACATATACGCCACTTTTGCTTGTTCATCTTAGAAGTGATCTAGGCTGGATTTTATTTGGAACGGTTTGGGGAATCGCTATATTTGGGATTATATTTAAAATATTTTTCGTGAAAAAATTCCTTGTTTTATCAACCTTATTTTACATTTTAATGGGATGGCTGATCGTGCTCGTTTGGGGGCCACTTACGGCTATTATGGATGAAAACGGAATTCTTTTATTAATTGCAGGTGGGCTATTCTATACAGTCGGAGCTATTTTCTACGTGTGGCGCAGTTTTCCTTTTCACCATGCAGTATGGCACCTGTTCGTCATAGCAGGATCCGCTTTTCATTTCTTCTCAATATTTTATTACGTAATTTGAAAAAAAGCGTGTTACTTCCGCCTAGATAACACGCTTTTTTTATTTTTTCATCCCCTCTGTAAGCGCTTTAACTCTTACCATCTATCTTATTGCTTTTAGATTAAAAAGTCAAAAGTTAACAGATAATTTTAATGAATGAAACAAAGTTAATTATTATATAAACAGCCGTCTTTTCCATGCTATAATAAAACATTATAGTGTCTTTTTGATGAGAAGAAAGGTTTGACCTCTTATGAACAGAAGATCGTTTTTGAAAAAAATAGTTGGCAGTACGCTAGCATTACTTGGAATTGGCGGTGGTACGTATTATTATGCACGTGATGTTGAACCACGGATGCTGCAAATAAACGAAGAATTAATTTCTTCTGCAAAGATCCCAAACACTTTCAGCAACTTCAAAATTGTCCAGTTTTCCGATACGCATGTCGGGTTTCACTATTCACTTGAACAGCTAAAAGAACTAGTCGGAAAAATAAACAAACAAAAACCCGATTTAATTGTCTTTACTGGTGATCTTGTTGATAAACCGGATACATATAAGTGGAATAATAAACTTATTGAAATACTTCGTTCATTAACGGCTACACATGGTAAGTATTGGATTTATGGCAACCATGATCACGGTGGTTATGGTACAAATATTGTTAAAAAGGTAATGGATCAGGCCAACTTCCAACTATTAAAAAATCAACATATCACAATTGAAAAAGAAAATCATGAAATTATCCTAGCAGGTCTTGATGATCTCATGCTTGGAAAACCCGATCTAAAGAAAACATTAAAGCAGTCAAATCCTAACCAATTTACCATCTTACTTGCCCATGAACCTGATTTTGCGGACACGGCAGCTAATTTCCCTGTTGATGTGCAACTTTCTGGTCACAGTCATGGCGGCCAAGTTCGATTTCCTTTTATTGGTCACCTCTACACACCAGCATATGCTGAGAAATATGTTCAAGGAAAACATTTGCTCAACAATAAAAACCTAACATTGTATGTTAGCAGAGGAATTGGTACAACCAGACTGCCATATCGTTTTTTATGTAAACCAGAATTTCACATATTTACTCTAAGAAAAGCGCAAGCGCCCGTTTAGCAACGTACAAACTGGAGATCTCTGGGACTGCACTCCGTTCGCCCCACCAAAAAGACTCGCAATGAGATAATTGAAAAATTCAGCTGGATCTATTTAATACATGCTCCCTTTTCAAATCGTTGCATAAACTACCAGAGAAACGTTTAGGAAAGGGAGATTGCTTTGAACTATCCGGTTAGCCACGTTAATCAAAATCAGTACATGTATCCATCCCAACCAGATACAGAGAAACGAGGGTTTCCCGTATTGCCCTTTCTAACTGGTCTAGCTTTTGGACCCTTCTTATATGGGGCACTACATCCTGGTGGCTATTATTATCCGTATCCACCTTACCCTCCATACCAACCATACCCATATGGATATGGTTATTATAATCCATATTCGTATAAAGGCTATTATTAGGTTGACAGGTTTGATCCAGATAAAGGGTCAAACCTTTTTAGTAAGAACTTCGTAACACTTTATCCATAGTTTTTTAAGTAAAAACATGCTACACTAAATACGATTTCGTTAAGATGGAGGCTATACATATGCTGAGAATATTAAAATTAATAGTGCCATTTGCCTTATTTTTGATTATTCTAAGTGCTTGTGGAGAGGAATATGAGGGTGATTTTTCTTATAAGGTAAAGGATTTTACATTTACGGACCAAACTGGCGAAAAGATTAGCAAAGACGATTTCACAGGTTCATTCTGGGTGGCAGATTTTGTGTTTACAAATTGTGAAACAGTGTGCCCACCTATGACTTCCAACATGGTGCGATTACAAAATCAGTTAAGCGATGCTGGTCTTAACGATGTCCAGTTAGCTTCTTTCAGTGTTGATCCGAAACGGGATACCCCCGAGGCTCTGACGGAGTTTGCAAAATCACGCGGTGCGACAAACCTTGACAATTGGCACCTATTTACAGGATACGATTTTGATACGATCAAAGAGTTTTCCATTAAATCATTTAAATCTGCCTTAGAAAAAGTTCCTGATTCAGATCAATTCATGCATGCAACTAGTTTTTTCCTTGTATCACCCGAAGGAAATGCAATTAAACGATATGACGGTAGAAAGCCTGGCGATATGAAGAAAATCGTTCAGGATATAAAAGATATGCAATAGTTTTTAACGGAGCAGTAAACTTACCGCTCCGTTTTAATTTTTAAGACAATTCATTCTTGAAAATGGACAGGCTTTCCTGTACGATAAAGACAAGCTATGAAAGGAGGGAAAATAATGGATAATAAATCAATTCCATTAGGTGAGCTTGCCAAAGCAATTTATACGATAAACCGTCATGCGAAAACTGCTCCAGAACCACAACATTTATATTTTATCAAGAAAGAGACGATTAAACGTTTGTTAAAAGAAAAACAAGCGATAAAAGTCGGACTCCACTTTTCTGATCATCCAAAATTCAGCAATCAGCATTCAACACTGCTTGTGAAAGTTGACAATTACTATTTTCATATCCCCCCGGAAAAGCAAGACTTCAAAGAGCTTGAACATTTAGGTAAACTTGATCAAGATTTTCGAAACCCACGAACGAAAATGTCATTATCGCAAGCGAAAAAAGTAATCTATCGTTATATCGATTGGAAACCCAAAAATGAATCAAAGTCAAGGCCAACGCGAAGAAAACAATACACCTCTTCCTATTATACCCCATCATCTCTCGGGAAAATGGAAAGGACACCTAAAAAAACGTATCGCCATTTTTAAAACCACTCTTTATAGGTGGGGCAAAGCGCATGTACATAAAAAACATGCGCTTTTTAATGTTACTGTCCACCTAAAGATTGTTGTTTATGAAGAAATATTTAAGCATATATATTTCCCAACAAGCAGAAAGAACAATTCAGCTTTAATGTTTTAAAACCTTTAGCATAAGGAATAAACAAATAAAAGGAGGTTTTTTAAATGACTACAGAACTAAAGGATTTTTTGTATGAGTTAAAAAACTATGCGGATCAAACGCATATATTAAAAGACAAATACGAAAAGCTGCCAGACAATGAAAAAACGTTAGTGATGCAACATACACCAGACGCCCATTTATCGCCACTCACCCAAGATAAACTTGTATTCCGTTGGTTAGGGTCCATGCAAAGCGAACTTAGTAATAGCAAGACTTAGTAATGTAGACTACAGCGTGTGAACAAATGATTCATGCGCTATTTTTTTTCCCCTTTTTAAAAAATCCATGAAAGACACGTAGTAAAAATAAGATACCACCAAACACCGCTAAACTTTGAAGTGCCATCTTTACCAATTGATGGATGCCAAATGCAAACATACATAGTAAAACAAGCAAACTGGTAATAAGATAGCTCAATATTTTTGTAGATTGTAATGTAACAAACCAATGAATGATTGGCTGTAGAACATAATAACTAACAAATATAACGATAAAAAATAAAATGAAATAAAACTGTTTTTCTGTTAACCCAAGTGTAATGAGCTGGTTTACATGAATCCAATCCAAATTTGTATAAAACATCCCCATGGTTCCTTTCTACTTTTATGAACCAGTTTTAACGAACGAACACAGCATTATACCTTTTTATATTAAAAAAATACAGATTATTTGCTATAATTAATGGACAATTTTATTATTTGAAGGGAGGATGTAGTTTGAATAAAGCTTTTATTTACATTATCTTGGGAGCGGCACTTTGGGGGACGATTGGCTGGTATGTCAAAAATTTATACACATACGGTTTCACACCAATGGAAGTAGTTACATTACGCGTATGGTCAACGACAATTATCCTTTTATTCTACATGATCATTAAAGCACCAAGGAAGCTAAAATTACAATCCATTTATGATCTTAAATACTTTATTGGCACAGGCATTTTCAGTATCATTTTTTTCAATTATTGCATGTTTACAGCCATCGATTTATCGACTATA
Source organism: Lentibacillus sp. Marseille-P4043 (assembly GCF_900258515.1). Lineage (NCBI taxonomy): Bacteria > Bacillati > Bacillota > Bacilli > Caryophanales > Bacillaceae > Lentibacillus > Lentibacillus sp. Marseille-P4043. Next base: position 3,212,192 of record NZ_LT984884.1, read on the forward strand.
CCTGTTGCAACAGCATTACTCTATACGGCGCCTGCCTTTGTAACTATTTTGTCCTTCCTATTATTTAAAGAGCCTTTTACAAGAGTAAAACTGATTGCCTTATTCATTACACTATTGGGTACTTGCTTTGTTGTCGGGTTAATTCCAATAAGTGTTGCTTCGCTAAAATTAAATAGTTTGCTATTTGGAATTGGATCAGGAATCGGATATGCTCTATATAGTATTTTCAGTAAGTTCGCTTTAAAAAAATACACAAGCCTAAGTATAACCACCTATACATTTTTCATTGCAAGTATTACATTGTTACCATTTTTTCCATATAGCGAGAAGTTTCATTTATTACTTCAACCATCAGTATTGCTCTATGCATTTGGTTTAGGTTTCCTGCCGACCGCAATAGCCTATATTGTTTATACATATGGATTGAATCAAACAGAAGCTTCTAAGGCATCGATTTTAACAACCATTGAGCCCGTTGTAGCTACATTAATTGGTGTGTTTATATTTCATGAGGCGTTTACGATTTTTCAAATGGTTGGCATGGTATGTATTCTTGGCTCCGTCATGTTAATTCAGGTATATTCCAAACCAAACAAGATCAGGGTAAAGACGTAAATTTTTTCGCTTTTTATGGATTTGACCACAAGATGATCTATAAAAAAGAAGCAATCTTGTGATTCGATTAAGGTTTTCCATTTATGACAGAAAGAAAACAGGCTGTTCCTTAAAGCTACCCCGCACTTGTAAATCGGGTGTCAAACATAAGGAACAACCTGTTTTAACTTTATTCGGTTAAATTATATTATCATTGAGCAAACGTTCTTGTTTAGCTGAAACTAGTTTAGCTTGCTTTTTTTCTAAACGTTTTTCAATTTGGTTTAAAATTTTTTCGTCTTGCATCAGTTCTTGTTTATTTTGCTTTACAAGCTGTTCAAAAGTTTGTATTTTTGGACGCATATGTTACACTCCTTTTCCCTTGTTACATACAGTATACCCTATTCGCCGCATTATTAATCAAAATTATTCGAAAATTATTTGAACATTTTGTGAAGAAATGCAATCATCAGAATCCCAAATACGAGAAAAACAATTATAGCTTGTCAAAATCACACGCTATGACTGGTTTTCAAATTGACTACGCTCTTGCACCTCGATGGCTGTGTCAACAAATGCTAAAAGTACACAATATTACGAATCCTATCCTCAACCATTAGTCAATATGCCACATCTTAAGCGTTAACCAATGGTATAAACGACTCACAGGTCATGCGTGAGCATATCGAAAAAGATGTAATCATGTTTATGAGAAATTAATCCAGATGGGGCGTTCTACTTTTCCCAAAATTCCCTGTAATAACGATAAGCTCTTTGAGTTAAGAATTCATATAGTTTGGCAAGGAAAAGTTGCTTTATATCAGGGGATTCATTTTCATACTTAGGTGAAGGATACATGCGGCTTTCTACGCTCATGATTTGACAACCATTAAATAAGCTTCATGCCTTTTTACAATCGGCACAAATATAATTGCACTCATTTTGTAACGTATTATCTATTAGGTAAAAATTTTAAAGTTTAACTTTATCAGTTTGCTTTTGCTGTTCATATAAATTTAACAGTTTATCTAATTCTTGACTGATGGTTATCGATTCTAGGCTAGTAAATCCTTTTTGGAAGGCAATCTCAGTCATTTGATTCCGTAAAAATTCAATTTGTTCTAATAGTTTTTCTGTATTCCCCATTTTAGCTTGTCCGTACCTCCTTTAGAATAGACCAACTTCTTAACTTTAGCATAGTTAAACAAATATTGACAAGCCTAACTATTTTTTTGATAGTTATTTCTCGTCTCTTTTGAAGCGTTATGTTAACATAATTATGGATGTGCAACGTAGAAAGGATGTTTCCATTGGCTGAAACCAAAAAGAAAAATGAATGGATCGAATGGGGTAAAGCCATTTTTATTGCAATTTTATTAGCTTTCTTTTTAAAAACATTTGTGTTTGCTACTTCCATTGTTGAAGGAGAAAGCATGGTCCCTACCCTGGAAGACGGCGAGCGAGTCATTTTTAATAAATTTGTTTACTTATTTGACGAGCCTGATCGTGGAGATATCGTCATTATTCAACGTCCCATTAAAAATTATGTGAAGCGGGTCATTGCATTACCAGGTGAAACCGTAGAAATGCAGGGTCACCAACTATATATTGATGGTCAAAAATATAATAAAACCTTTGTGAGTGAGGATGCAATTAATCATACTGGCAACTTTGGGCCAATTCAAGTACCGGAAAATAATTATTTTGTGATGGGTGATAATCGCGCAATAAGCAAAGATAGTCGAAATGGATTGGGATTTATTAATGAAGATAATATCATTGGCAGGTCAGAAATTATCATCTATCCATTTGATAAATGGTCAATGACTAGATGAATTAATAGTAAAGTATGCGTTTCAGAAGAAGGTTAAAAAACCGCGAAGTTCAGGGCGTTTTTCTTACCGGACTTTTTGAACAACCTCTTAAAGGGGCAGACAGATAAGCTTGTCTGGCCCTTTAAAAATGTTGTTACTCATTATCAAAAATGCAGTATCCAATATTAAGTAGTACGAGTACGAGGCAAATAATTCCAAATACTGTTTCCCACATGAGCATGTACCCCCTCTATGTATTTTCAAGTAGCAAAACGTTTTTAATCAATTTACGTTTGTTTACAACACCCTTTATTATTATATCACATCAATTTTCCAAAATGAAATAAACATATTTATTATCCCATCTAATGAAAACGTCTATACATTTTACGAATCCATACATAGTATAACTGTAAACGCCCTGGGAGGTGAAATGATATGTCATACGGATTTGGCGGCGGCTGCGGCTGCGGCGGTGGCTACGGTTATGGTGGCGCCGGCTATGGTGGCTACGGCGGCGGAAGCAATTTTGCGCTAATTGTAGTGCTTTTCATTCTTCTAATCATTGTAGGGACAGCATTTTATTGCTAACTAACAATTTCTGCTTGTGCTATTCTATTAGCACAAGCGTTTTGTTGGTTTACATATTTCTCAAACCTTATACATCCACGCTCTTTCGCTTACTTGAGGATGGTATTTTTAGTTCTTCTCGATATTTTGCGACGGTTCTTCTTGAAATCGTAATCCCCTTTTTTGTTTTAAAATAATCAGCTATTTTTTGATCGGAAAGTGGCTTCTGTTTACTTTCCTTGTCAACAAAATCCTTCAGTAGCAATTTTACTTTTGCCTGTGACGTAGCATCACCATTATCTGTCGTCAGTTTTGTAGCAAACAGCAAGCGAATGTCAAAGGATCCTTTAGGTGTTTGAATCACTTTATTTGTAGTGGCCCTGCTAACTGTGGATTCATGCATATTAATTTCATCGGCAACTTCCTTTAATGTTAAAGGTTGAAGGTCGGCAAAGCCGTTAATGAAAAAATGACGTTGTTTATTCAAGAGAACACGGACGATTTTTAAAATTGTTGACCGGCGCTGTTCAATACTATTCAATAGCCACTGGTATTTTCTGTAATGATCATGCACATATTTCGACACCTCATTCTTCTCCGTTAAAAAATCGATGTAGTGGCTATTTAAACCAATTTCAGGTAAATAACCATCATTCAAATATGTAACAAAGTTATCCCCTTTACTTTCTACAATAATATCCGGATTTAAATAATCTGCCTTACTATTTGATATATCTGTACAAGGACTCGGATCAAGACACTGAATTTTATCATAAATTTCCTTTACCTTTGCCAGCGGTATATCAAACTGTTTAGCAATCTCCTTCCATTTTTTATCCGCTAAAAGTTGCAAATGATCTTTAATCACACATGCAAGCAAACAATCTTCAGGGAAATATGCTGTTGCCTGTATGAATAAGCATTCCTGTAGATTTCTTGCACCAACGCCCACTGGTTCCAATTGTTGAAGTTGGGTAATGCCTTTGTTAATTTCTACTTCATTGAAAGGAGTCTCGTTTGCAATGACCTCAACACTTAATGGCAAATACCCATTATCATCTAAACTCAATATTAAAAAATGTAACAGCTTCTTCTCTTTTTCTGTAATATGAAGAAATTGTTTTTGCTCAAGCAGGTTTTCCCGCATACCCATTTCATTACTTTCGATAAAATCAAATGGGTCATGTGATGTATATATAGTTTTATTTGTACGGTTCGTTTTGTAGGGAATATCGGGAACATTTTCTTTCAACTCGATTAACGGATTTTCCAATTGCTGCTCCTGAATAAACTGATATAATTCATATGTTGAATACTGTAATAGCTGGATTGCCTGCCTTAGTTCGGTCGTCATTACAAGATTCAACGTTTGCCTTTGTTGAAGTACAAGTTCCAATTTAGTCCCTCCTTACACAATAACATTTTTGTATCCGCTTACATAATAGTATAATACGAATCGAGTTAAAAATCGATGGGATAATTGAACTTTTAAAATTTATTTTATTGTTTGCTGCTTTAAAAAATACAATAACCGTTCTGTTTTAAAGAGAACGGTTATTGTATTTTTTCTTCTATTGTAAATTAACCCAAACACTTTTCACTTCCGTATAATTTTCCAATGCGTATGTTCCCATTTCCCGTCCAATCCCTGACTGTTTGTATCCGCCAAATGCCGCAGCAGGGTTTTCTTGATTGTAGTCGTTAATCCATACAGTTCCAGCTTTTAAGCGATGTGCCACTTGGTGACCAGTCTTAATATTTTCCGTCCATACACCTGCGGCTAAGCCATATAAACTATCATTTGCTCGTCTAACGACTTCTTCCGTTGTATCAAATGGAAAGACGGTCACAACTGGCCCAAAAATTTCTTCTTTTGCAATTGTCATATCGTCTTCAACATCCGCAAACACGGTCGGCTTGACAAAATAACCTTTGTCAAATTGCTTTTGCCCACCGGCAACAAGTCGAGCTCCTTCTTCTTTTCCTTTTTCAATATAATGCAATACACGGTCATACTGTTCTTTGGAAACGAGTGGTCCCATATCTGTTTCTGGATCTAATCCATTACCTAGCTTCACTGCTTCTGCACGTTTTGCTAGTTCTTCAACCACACGATCATAATGCTTGCGGTGAACGAATACACGCGACCCTGCACTACAGTTTTGCCCGTGATTGTACATAATCCCTTCAAAAGCGCCTTCAATTGCCTTTTCCACATCAGCATTCTCTAAAATGATATTAGGAGATTTTCCACCAAGCTCAAGTGTGACATGTTTGACCGTGTCTGCTGCCTTGCGCATAATTTCTTTTCCAACAGTTGTCGATCCTGTGAAAGCAATTTTGTCAATATCATGATGGTCGACAATGGCTGCACCAGCAGATTCACCATAACCAGGTACGAAATTAACCACCCCATCTGGGAATCCAGCCTCCTTGAATAACGTTGCTGCGTACAGTAACGAAAGCGGGGTTTGCTCTGCAGGCTTTAAAACGATTGTACATCCAGTAGCTAACGCCGCACCTAATTTCCAGGAAGCCATAGATAGTGGAAAGTTCCATGGAATAATCTGACCGACAACACCAACTGGCTCATGTCTTGTATAATTTAAATAATCATGAAAAATAGGAACGGTCTGACCAAGGACTTTCGTTGCCCAACCCGCATAATAACGGAAATGTTCTGCAGTTCCATCGATATCATCTTCCAAAGCTACAGAATACAGCTTTCCATTATCCAAAGCTTCTAATTGTGCAAGCTCTTCTCTGTTCTGTTCAATTAAATCAGCAAGTTTGTAAATCAAGTGAGAACGCTCTGCTGTACTTAGTTTAAGCCATTCCCCATCTTCAAATGCCTTTCGTGCAGCTTTTACCGCCTTATCAACATCCTCCGCTTGTGCTTCACTCACCTGTGCAAGCACTTCTTCTGTAGCCGGATTATACACATCAAATTTTTTACCACTGATCGCCGGAACAAATTCACCGTTAATATATAATTCCTTTTTTCCTTCTAAAAATTGTTTTACCTTTGGCTTTAACGTAGTTTCTAACGTAATCATTCTTATTCCTCCCTTGAGTAATTTAGCTTCATTCAGTGGGGTATTGCTTTATCCCCATTGAATGTCCTGACTTTCAAACAAGTCTTATTCCGTAACAAGCAAGCTATTTAAAATTTCTTGAAGCTTCTGATCTTCTTCATCAGTCAATGGGAGACGTGGTTTACGTGATGGTCCACCTACTAACCCTTGTAAATCCATTGCCCGTTTTACAATTTGTACATATTTTCCAGTTCCCTCGATAAAATTGCAAAGTGGAAGAAGTCTATCATATAAATCCCATGCAGCATCAAGTTTGCCTTCTTGGACACTATTAAATAAATCAGTAGCCAATTTTGGCGCTATGTTACCTGCTACGGAAATCCATCCAGTTGCACCCACCAAAAATGATTCTAATGCCAAATCGTCTGATCCGCAGAATGTTTTTATAAAGCCTTTCCCCTGTCTAGTTATATCGCGAACTTTCTGGATTTCTCCACTTGATTCTTTAATATGTGTAATATTATCAACATCGCGAGCAACGTTTAGGATTGTTTCTGTCCCAATATCAACCCCCGATGTGAACGGATTATTGTAAATCATTACTGGAATGGTTACGGATTGTGCAACAGTTTTAAAATGTTCATAGATTTCATGATCTTTTGGATGTGCATAATACGAATTGATTAGCAGCGCTGCATCAGCACCAACATCCTCGGCATGTTTCGTATACTTCACCGCATCTGCTGTTGTTTCAGCAGCAGTACCAACGATTAGTGGAATACGTCCTTTCACTTGTTCTACTGCTGCTTGTGCAACATTAAATTTTTCTTCCTTCGTTAAACTTACAAACTCTCCTGTACTTCCGTTTACAACGATCCCTGCTACATTCTCGCTAATAAAATGTTCGATATTCTGCTTTAACCCATTATAATTAACCTCACCATCTTGATTCATTGGTGTAATAAGAACTGGAAATGCTCCCTCTAATTTTTTCATGTTATATTCCTCCCTAGATTGTAAGTTTTATAGATTATGAATTTACTACTTCCTTGGCATCTTGACCGTTTTGCTCAGTCTTTGTGTACCAAATAAATTTATTCGTGTAGCCATAGATCAGTGATATAACAATAACTAAAAAGTTAAACCAAAGGAAAGGTAGATAGGTTAGGGTTGATACCCCAAGTGTTGCAGCCATAAATACCCCTCCATCAGACCATGGAACCATTGGTGTTGTAACTGTCCCACCAGCTTCGGTATTTCGTGATAGTACGCGTCGATCAATGTTTAAGCGATCGTAATTTTCTTCGGTAATTTTACTAGCTGTAATGATGGATACATACGCGGCACCACCAAAGAAATTACCGAAAAAGCCTGAAAGCATTGTCGTTAATGTAGTCTTACCGGCATTGTTTGCCCATGCTAGCATCGTATTACAAATGACCTGTAAAATACCTATTCTCTCCATCAATCCACCTACCCCAAGGGCAAATAGAATTAATACGATGACACCAAGCATGAATTCAATACCACCGCGATTTAATAGATTGTCAATGAACGCTACACCAGATTCGATATTGTTACCTGAATATAGACTATTGACAGCGTCAAACGCGGAAACACCTTGGAAAAGAAAAGCCCATATAGATCCTAACAATGCACCAAATAAAATTACTGGTATAGATGGCATTTTCAGTGCAAGCAACAGTATGACAATGACAGCTGGAATCAACATATACCACGAAATGTTAAAATACTCACTCAATGATGCCATCGTTGATTCTGCTTGGCTTAGATCCCCATCCCCTTGATGAAAAAAGAACCCTGTACCGAGAAACAACAATCCTGCAATGACAAAGGCAGGCGCACTTACAAATAACATCGATTTAATGTGCTCAATTAAATTAACTTTTGATAGTGATGCAGTCATAACCGTCGTATCAGATAATGGTGAAAGTTTATCCCCGACATAACATCCAGAAATAACGGCACCAGCAACTAATGCGACTGGAAATCCAAAGCTGACCCCAATCCCCATCATAGCAATACCTGCAGTACCAGCAGACCCAAACGATGTACCAGTTGCTAGTGACGTGATGGCACAAATAATAAATGCCGCCATCAAGAAAATACTTGGATCAATAATCGAAAGCCCGTAATAAATAATACTTGGAACGACACCACCTGCTATCCATGTACCGATCAATGCACCAACGGAAATGAGGATAAGTACAGCCTCTAGCCCATCATATATCCCCTTCAAAATACCCTTCTGCATTTCCGCATAGGTAAAGCCAATCCGAAGTCCGACTAGCATGATCATAAACCAGGTTGTTAGTAATGCGAGTTGAATTGGAAATTCAAATTGAACGACAAACAGGAACATAATGACAATAAAACTAACCAGTACAAATAGTACCTCTGGCAACGTCGGTAACCTTTTTTCTGCGCTCATATTTCACTCTCCTTTTTTAATCGTTGTCTTCCTTTCCATCAAGCAACCGTTTTCAAAATTAACACAATAATAACCCCCCTTTTGTTATTGCAATAAAAACCCATTTTGTAGTGGGTCTTCTTGGTCATAAATAAATTGATGTATGCCAGTTACAAAACCTTGTGTTTCAACAGAAAATCGGTTATTCGTTTCAGTTATGAATGTTGCTGTCAACTTACTGTCAAAAATACTGTAATTGGTAAGCTCTGTTAACGGTTTAGTCCCGTTCGACAATACGGTTAAAATAGCAAACGTACTGTCTATGCCTGGTGACCGTAAAATACTTCCATCCTTTTCAAACGTGACAGATCGTACCTCATTTCTTTTTTCATTATGAGGTTCCGTTATGACAATACCGTCAAATAGAATGCACTTACTTCTCATTTGTTCCGCAGTTTCCATCCCCCACTTTTTAATAGAAGCTAAATCCTCCACCCTAATTCCTGCTATCGTTTCAGGTAGATCGTAAATCAGGTAACTACGTGATTGATCGATTTCTACTAATCGGTAATCATCGGTAGTCTCAGCTAGCTGACATGCACCACTTTTAATTCGGGTAGTACAAACCTCTTGATTCTCAAAACTCGCGTAGACTGAATGAATGCCATTGACTGTATCAATGTCATAAACGTTATTTTCTTTTTTCGCCAAGTTACCTGTTTCCAATAAGGCTGTCACCGATGCAACCAATCCGGCGTACTTGAATTGCACATCATGATCATGATTCACAAAAACACATGCAAAATCAGCCGTGTTAGAAGGAATGACAATACAACCATTCATACCACGGTGTCCCCGAGGTTCATTCAACAACAATTCTTTTTCATGTCTATATTTTTCTTCAACAAGAGCTTGGTTTAATTCCAAATTTTTCTCGTGTAGTGTGATCGCTGAATGCACGATAATTCGAAATGCCTCACCTGCAACATGCGTATCAATTGTGGTAAACATTTTTTCAACATTCATTTGTGCACCTCCTCCCTAATGGCCTTCCATCGGCGGAATAAGTAAATAGCCTTCTTTTAATGGATCTTTTTCGTTATAGAAGAAGCGATGCATCCCCATCACCCAGGCGGAACCTGTCACTTCCGGGATAACTGCTTCATGATCCTTGATAGCTGTTAATACTAGAATTTTTGCTTTAAAAAGCGTACCAACGATGCTTTCATAGACGAATAGCTCATCTTTACCGATTTCATTTTTGCTGTACATGGTTGCCAATTTTGCAGAAGTTCCCGTACCACATGGAGAACGATCAATTCCACCAGGCGGAACAACAACAGTATTTTTGAGATCTGCCTCTGGATGGACCGGATCCGTATAAAACTCAATATGTGTTAAACCGTTAATAAAGGGATGTTCCGGATGGACGATCTCTTCTTTTGCATTGATGGCATTCCGGATTGTAATTGCTTGATCAATAATCGTTGAAGCATTGTCTGTCGTTAAACCCAACCCTAATTTACGTGCATCGATAATTCCATAAAAATTACCGCCATATGCAACATCACATTCGACATGGCCAATACCTTCTACATCAATTTCAACCCGTTTTAACAAAAAGGAAGGCACATTTAGAAACGTTACTTCTTTCGCTATTCCATCTTCTACTTTGACTTTTACTTTTACCAAACCAGCCGGTGTATCCAAATTGATCATCGTATATGGTTCTTTCACCTCAATTAGCCCTGCTTCAACAAGCGCCGTACAGAAACCAATCGTATCGTGGCCACACATCGGTAAATAACCACCGGTCTCAATATAAATAACACCAACATCTGCTTCTGGATGACATGGATTGACCATCAAGGCACCTGACATTACATCATGGCCGCGTGGTTCATTCATCAAAAATTTACGAATCCAATCATAGTGCTCTTTCATATACAGCATCTTTTCCGACATCGTGTCACCCTTCAACTCTGGTAAACCGCTCAAAACCGTCCTTGTCGGATTTCCGCCAGTATGTGTGTCGATCGTGGTAAACAGTCGTTGAAACTTCATTTAACTCCTCACCCTCTCTTTAAATCTGTCATGACGCAGTGCTTCTATTGGTATCGATGTTTCACTTCCAGAGATCAGTTCCTCAATCACTTTTCCAGTTACTGCCGCCAAACTAATACCATCCCCTTCATGTCCAGCCGCAATATAAAATCCTGGCACTTCATCCACATGGGAAATGATAGGAAGATGATCCTCTGTCCATGGTCTTAAACCGGCATATGTCCGAATAACCGTCATGTCAGCCATTTTCGGATAGAATCGTACCGCCCGTTTCGCGATATACTTGGTTACTTCATGGTTTACATTTATGTCAAATCCGTTAAACTCCCGACTGCTTCCAATTAAAAAATTTTGACTTTCAGTAGGTTCGAACACCAATGCAACACCATATTTATCTGTTATGGGATCCACTATCCGTTCTCCGCCAAACTTAGAAATGAGATAGCCAAATTCCATTACCTTTCGAAGACCCACCGGCTGTTGTCTAGAAGCAACAATTAATTGTCCTTTTCTTGGTTTAATTGGAATATCGATATCAAGCATTTCACCAATGTACGGAGCCCACACCCCACATGCATTGACAACTTTATTTGCTATGAAGGTTTCATTATTTGTTTCAATTACAAACCGGCCAGACGTATCTTTATTTATGTTTTTCACTTCTGTATGTGTATGTATTTTTGCACCATTTTTCTGTGCACTGTAAAACATGGAGTACGTAAGCATATATGGATTGACGGTCGAATCTGTTTTACACTCTAACCCACCATAAAGATCATCCGCAAAATAGTCGGATTCATTGCGCAAGTCTTCCCTGTCAAGCATCTTGAAATCAAGCCCTGCCTCCTGCTGTTGGTGTACCCACTTTTGGGCTGCTTCCAATTCAGCATCATTTTCACACACAAGAATGCTCCCAGGATTACGGTATTCAAAAGAAATCGCTAGTTCTTTATCCAATTCATGTACCAATTGTTGACTTTTTAATGACATTTGACTGTCAAACCCAGGATCCTTGTCGATCGCCAATATATTCCCATCGCATCTAGACGATGTTCCACTAGCCAATTCTTTTTTTTCCAGGACAGTTATATCTAACCCCGCCTTGGAACAATAGTAGGAAATCGCTGCTCCCATAATCCCTCCACCGATTACGACAACGTCCCGATGATTGGTATTATTCATAAAAAATCCCCCTTTTTAAAAAGGCCAACCTTTTCATAATCCATATTGCAACTTTTATTCCAATTTAGGAGAATCCGTGAATTCGTCTTTTCTTAATGAAGTCTATGCTTAGTTCCCACCCTCAAATTTTGTATGTTTCCCGAAATAATTCATCCATTATTAGAAATAACATTGATTTCGTTAATTTGATGTGTCAAAATATTTTTAAAATGTATATATTTTTATACAATTAAGGAGGCTTGAGGTAATGATTTCAATTTTTCCTGGTATCGAAGAATTTTTAGATACACAATTTATCGTGTTAAACAGTAGTGAAATGACTGAGAATGAGATAGATTCAATTGCTAAATCAAACTACCCTAAACCAGTATTTTTGGTTAAGGACAATACGTTTTACCTGATCAAGTGTTCATACAAGACAAGTCAACACCTATATTTCCCATGCGGAATAATTTCAGCAAACGAAAATATTGATTACATTGTAGAAAAAGTAGCAGTATACGAGCACTTAATTGTGAAGGATCAGAAAGGAAATGTTCTAGGTTATGTGAACTCTGTAGGATTAAGTGAAAAATTGTTTAAAGCCTATCAACATTTACAGGCTTACATTTCCACCATTCTCGAAACAATCGATGAATCATGTACCGTAATCGATGATAATAAAAATGTAATAGCGTGGACAGAAGGTGCAGAACAAATTTTCTCAGTCAAACAAGAGGAGATCATAGGCAAACAAATTACAGATTTCTTCAGCCCCAAACGATTAGAAATATTAAACACACTAAAAAGCGGAACATCTGTTCATCACAGCCAGCATAAGGCCAGAGAAAACCAGGTTGTAATGATTAACTCAAATCCAGTATATTTTAAGGAAAAAATTATCGGGGCTGTTGTATCAGAAACTGACATTACCAGTCAAATCAAGCTAAACAGAGAATTATATTATGCCTCCGAAAAACTATTCCATTTAGAAAAGGAAGTAAACAAATTAACATCTACAGAGGATCCATTTATCAAAATTAGAGGGAATAGCTCTGTTTTAAAAAAGACCATTAATAAAATTAAAAAAGTAGCCGCAACTGAAACAAATATTTTAATATGTGGAGAAAGCGGTGTAGGAAAAGAACTTTTTGCCAAAGCAGTGCACACCATCCGCGAAGGCAACCAAGCACCATTCGTTGTTATTAATTGTGGTGCAATCCCGTCCGCATTGTTCGAAAGCGAAATTTTCGGCTATGAAAAAGGTGCATTTTCTGGCGCTGATCAAAAAGGAAAAAAGGGGAAAGTTGAACTTGCCAAAGGTGGAACATTGTTTCTCGATGAAATTGGTGAAATGCCACTGGATATGCAAGTAAAAATGCTACGGTTACTTCAGGAAAAAAAGTTTTATCCAGTCGGTGGAACAAAGGAAATAAAAGTAGATTTCCGTGTAGTAGCAGCAACAAACCGTGACCTTGGGGAACTTGTAAAGGGAGGTAAATTCAGGCAGGATCTTTATTATCGGTTAAATGTCGTAAGCATTGAAGTCCCACCGCTGAGAGAGCGATTGGAAGATATTATTGAATTAACACATTATTTCCTTCATGAAATATCCATTAAATACAACCGACCTATTCATGGAATATCACAGTCTGTCATGCAAGCCCTTCTCCAACACCAATGGCCAGGAAATATTAGAGAACTAAAAAATGTTGTCGAACGGCTTGTAGTCTTTTCGGAAGACGGTGAAATAAAACTAGATGATCTACCTTTCGATACAGACACATCACAAGCAACCAATGGTAATCTTGTTGCATTGTCAGCATATGATAATCGATCATTACAAGAACGGCTACAGGAATTTGAAAAAGATATTATTCTTAAAGAATTAAAAAAGGCGGACGGTAATAAATTACTATGCGCTAAAAATCTTCAAGTGACCAGAGCAACCCTTTACAATCGATTAAATAAATTAGGAGTAAAGATTTAACCCGGAAATTTGGCATTATTCTTGCATGTAAAATGATACAGACACTAATGTAGGAGTGATCCAAATGACAGAAAAAGAGATGATAGTTTGTAGATGTGAGGAAGTAACATATAAAGAGCTCATTGAAACTGCTGAAACATACAATTGTTCAGCGAGAGAATTAAAACTTCGTACCAGGGCTGGCATGGGTTATTGCGGTGGCAGAACATGCCGGAACATGGTCGATAAGGTTTCAGAAACATTAGATACTAACAATCGCACCCAAATAACATTGAAATATCAACCTCCCATACGCCCGGTCCGTTTTGGAGATTTAGGGGGGCAGGAACAATGAGCCAACGAATCTTAGAACACCCAGTACTGGGAAAATTGGAGGCAAATAATTATGTTTCGTTTACATTTAATAATAAAGACTATAAAGGGTTGGCAAATGAATCGATTGCTGCAGCACTATTAGCCAATGGGATTCGTACACTTCGCCATCATGAAGAAAGCGGCACACCTCGGGGCATCTATTGCAATATCGGCCATTGCTTCGAGTGCAGGGTAACCGTGAATGGACAACAAGGAGTTCGTGCATGCTTAACACCATTACAAGAAGGTATGATAATCGAAAGTGGTGGAAAGCTCCCCACTCCTGTAAGGGATTGGAGGGCTGAAAATGAATGACGTGATTATTATCGGTTCAGGGCCTGCTGGATTATCAGCTGCTATCACATGTACTAAAAAAGGATTAGATGTAGTGTTAATTGATGAATACCTTAAAGCAGGCGGAAGACTTTTAGGCCAACTATATGAAGAACCAAATGGATCATGGTGGAATGGCATAAACGAGTCAAACCGTTTATACCAACAAGCACAAGATTTAGGGGTTCAAATTCAATTGAGCACACCTGTAAATAATCTGGAAAAAATAAATGATGAATGGGTTGTCTACACAGAAAAAGAAACCCTTTACACGAACCATTTATTACTAGCAACAGGAGCTGCTGAATCCCCTGTGCCTGTGCCAGGATGGACAATACCAGGCGTTATGTCTGTTGGTGCTGCGCAAGTGATGACAAATGTTCATCGCGTAAAGCCTGGCGAACGAGGAGTAATCATCGGAGTGAATGTCCTTTCAGCTGCGATTGCCATGGAATTAAAAATGGCTGAGATAGATGTAGCTTGTCTCGCATTACCATCGTTAAATCAGATGACAGAAAATGCTGCACTACCCAGGGATGTATTGGATTCGCTTCTCCATGTATCCCATATGGCCCCCTCCCCATTTATCCGATATGGCAGCAAAATAATGCAAAATGATTTCATGAAACAATTAGGGATTACTTTCTATCCTAAAAAAGGTGTAAAAATGTGGGATATTCCGATTCAGCTCAGAAAGGCTGTCATTGAAATTTATGGTGATGAACAAGTTGAAGGCGTCACTTTAGCTACAATAAATAAAAATGGTGAAGTAGTAGCTGGAAGCGAGGAAAAAATAACATGTGATTTTGTCTGTATCGCAGGAGGACTATATCCATTAGCTGAATTAGCTTCCGTTGCTGGCTGTCCCTTTTATCTAGTTGACGAATTAGGTGGCTATGTCCCGATACATAATGAACGAATGGAAACAACACTTGACGGATTATATGTCGCCGGAAACATTACCGGCATTGAAGGTGCCAAAGTCGCCATAGCCCAAGGGGTAACAGCAGGATTGTCAATTGCTCGCAACTCTGGAGTAAGCGGGTTAGATGAAGAAATCCGGAAATCCATTCGAGCGACTAAGCAAACGAGAGATAGTGCTTATATTCAGTTTCATCCGGAAGTAAAGAAAGGAAAACGAATAGTTCAGGAACAATGGGAAACGTACAAGGCATCTCGTGAAAAGCATGAAACGTACTAACCAGTATCGAACGTTCGATACTGGCTATATCATTTTAAGAGATTTATAGATTGGAGATAGAATATGAATGAGAATGCCAGTTGTCTACTTATCGATCGTATTCGTAATGGTGTTATGGGGATTTAATGTCATTGCGATTAAGGTTATCGTGGAACAGTTTTCACCTGTTACCATTACTGCCCTACGCATCTTTTTGGCTTCGATTGTTGTATAGATTATTTTATGGAAGCAAGGGAATATTCGACTACCAAAACAAAAGGAAATTTTATATGTATTGCTTGCGTCCCTAACAGGAGTTCTCGGACATCATTTCTTTTTATCGGTCGGATTGACGAAAACAACTGCTTCCAGTACAGGGTTAATATTAGGAACAGTTCCACTTACAACTTCAATCCTTGCAGCAATGATGTTAAAAGAAAAATTATCCACATTGAGGGTAACAGGACTTCTATTCGGTCTTACTGGTGTATCAATAGTCGTTCTTTACGGCAGTGCTGGCATATTAGGCATTAACATTGGCGATCTATACATCTTCCTTGCCGTTCTATCACAAGCCCTAAGCTTTATTTATATCAAAAGGGCATCAGCTACAATGAAATCAAGTCTCATAACAGGTTCGATGTTGTTAATTGGCTCCTTTTTACTTTTTGTCGTCAGTATCGTTATGGAGCCAGCCGGTCTATCCAGCCTAAAAAACGGCACCATTGTCGGTTGGACTGTCTTTCTTGCCTCGGGAATTTTAGCAACAGGGATAGGACATTTCTTATATAATGGTGCGATTCAGCATATAGGAGCTGGAAGAACTTCTATTTTCCTAAACATGTCACCATTTTTTGCTTTGTTGGGGTCCGTTTTATTTTTGGGAGAGGTAATCTCTATCGTACAAATTCTTGCTTTTGTGCTTATTGTAGTTAGTGTGATCCTAGGTTCTGGTTTGGGTGATAGGTATGTTTATAGGAGGAGACGTGATTTAAAAGAGAATGCGTAATAAAATAATTTACTTTTAAAACCTACGTGAAGAATCCAACAGTAAATCATATTATCTATATTTAATAGATTTTTCATTCTATCAATATTTCGAGAGCTAGTATTAATACAAAATTTAATACTGGCCTTTAAAATTCACGATCTACCACCACTAAAAATTTATTACAAAACCTATAGTAACCTTTTATACCAAATTTAAATCTTACACACTCTCCCATGATACAAATCTTACATGTTAATATAAAAGAACAATGGAGGTTTTATGTTATGAATATTGACTTTAAAAGTAGGCTAAAAACATTGCAAAATAATTTAATTAAGAGCAACATTGATGTAGCAATGATTACATCACCAGCAAATGTATTCTATTATACTGGGTTCAATTCCGACCCACATGAAAGATTCATGGCTCTAATTTTGGATTGTCGTAATCAAGAATTCACCTTGTTTGTTCCTGCATTAGATAAGGAAATTGCCGATAGTGAATCTATTGTTAAGAACATCATTCCAATTTCTGACGAAGAAAATCCTTACGATAAACTTAAGGATGAACTTGGAGATAAAATAAACCATTTCGGGCTGGAAATGAAATTTGTAAGCATGATTCAGCATCAACATTTGATAACTGCCTTTCCCGAAGCTACTTATAAAGACATCCAACCATTTATCAATGCACAACGTCTAAAAAAATCCAAAGACGAGCTGGTATATGTACAAAAAGCAGTTGATATCATTGAAAATGTTCTGGCTGAAGGGATTAAAAAAGTAAAAATAGGTATGACCGAATTGGATTTAACAGCTGAATTGGAATATCTAATGAAAAAATTTGGTGCAGAAGGTCCATCATTTTCAACCATCGTATTATCTGGAGAAAAGGCCGCCTTGCCACATGGAACTCCTGGAAACCGCTCTTTCCAAAAAGGTGATTTTTTACTAATTGATATGGGTGTACAAATAAGTGATGGTTACTGTTCAGATATAACAAGGACCTTTATTATCGGTGAAGCAACGGATAAGCAAAAAGAAATATATGAAATAGTACTTAAGTCCAACCAAGCAGGCATCAATGCTGTCAAGGAAGGAGTACCACTTAAAACGTTTGACATTGAAGCAAGAAATGTCATCAAGGAAAGCGGTTATGGTGATTATTTTAATAACCGTGTAGGACATGGTCTCGGTATCGAAGTACACGAGGAGCCATCTGTTCACGAAAACAACAATCAAACTGCTGAAAAAGGATTACTGTTTACAATTGAACCCGGGATTTACATACCCGACTTTGGCGGAGTTCGAATAGAGGATGAAATTTATATAAATGAAAATGGAGAAAGAGAAGTGCTGACTTCCTTTCCAAAAGACTTGCAAATATTAAAATAAGATGTTCAATTAGCTATTTATCTCATTATCGGAAAACTTTTAATAAGTAAGCAGAATACAATAATTATAGCTGTAGTCAGAAAGCATGGTTTTTGGACTTCCTTTAAATACTAAAATCACCGCCCAAACAAGGCGGTGATTTTAAACTGTCAATAATATCTAAACCATCTCCAACAATCCCGTCAACTCTCCCGGTGGTAATGGCTTACTAAAATAAAATCCTTGCATTTCATCACATTTTTCATTCTCTAAAAATGTAAGCTGATCAACAGTTTCGACCCCTTCAGCTATTACTTTCATATTTAAAGAGTGGGACATGCGGATAATCGATTTGACAATAGCTTGATTTTGCTTCTGGTCTTCATCCATAAACATTTTATCAATTTTCAGCTTTGTAATCGGGAAAATACTTAAATACTTAAGTGATGAATACCCTGTTCCAAAATCATCAATCGAAACCAGGACTCCTAATTTTCGTAATCGGCTCATCATCTCTAAAATATATTCTTCGTTTGATGTAATGTGCCCACTTGTCAAGACACAAAAATCGATTTTTTAAGATAAAGTCTCCTTCCTAAAAGTCTAATCTCCCCGACGCTTTAACGGCCACTTTTTTTCCAAGTCTTAAGGTTTGCTGAAGCCCACCACCCTTGACCTTGTTTATGCCATGGTAGTTCTCTTGTGGCGGATGGGAAAAATTCAGCCTTTACGGCTCCTACCCGCACAGCCAGCGTACCATGGCCAATCACTTCCTAAGTTCCGCTGGCGGGGCCCCGACCCCTTCCAGCGATCACTAAGGGGTGGCACGGCGGTCAAGGGCAAGCAGCTTCGCTGTGGTTAATCGCTCCTTCCATAATGTATATTGGCCGGTGTTTTTTCTCCTAAAGCTTGATGTGGCCTACTCCAGTTGTAATGATGCATGTAGAGCTTCGTCATTTGTTTTAATTCCAACACCGTCTCCGGGTATAGTAAGTAAAGCCTTTCCCATTTGTAACTTCGGAAAAAACGCTCCGTTCTGGCATTGTCTTTTGCGCGTCCTCTACCATCCATGCTGATTTTTATGGATTCATAGCTTTTGATGCAATTGATATAATCTTTGGATGTGAATTGACTTCCTTGATCACTGTTGATGATCTCGGGCATTCCATGTGCCTGAATAGCCTTCTCTACTGTACGAACAATAAAATCGGTCTGCATTGTGTTGCTTAAAGACCACCCCACGATAAATCTTGAATACCAGTCTATAATAATCACAAGGTACATAAAGCCTGCTGGAGTGCCACAATACGTAATATCAATACCCCAAACCTGATTTCGGTGGGTAATGCTTGTACCCCGAAGCAGGTAAGGGTACGTTCGTGCCTGCAAATCCCGCTTGCTCAGATTCGGTCCGGGATAGAACGCGGTTATACCCATTTCTCGCATATAACGACGTGTCCGCTTGATTCCTATATTGGTAAAGCCTAGTTTTCTTAACTCATTTCGGATTCTTCGGCAGCCATATGCAGGTTCATTAAGGTGTATTCGATCAATGGCATTTTTGATGTTGATTTCCTCTTGACTTGGCTGGTGCACCTTGATTTCATAGTAAGCACTTGCCCTAGACAAGTTTAATAGTTTACACTGGTGCTTAACTGTTAACTCCTTACTATCAAAGTCTATTAGTGCTCTTTTCTCCTCCAATCTGAGACCTGTTGTTGTTTTTTTTTCAGCCAATTCATGTCCACGGTCAACTGTCCAATTTGATTAATTAACTCCTCCTTTTCCGCCTCGTGCTCCTGCTTAAGTTTTTCTAATTCCGTGGATTTTTTGTCAAAGACAGCAGGCATGTTATTCAGAAACTCCGTCTTCCACCTGCTAATAAGTTGTGGGCTTACTTCATATTTTTGAGCGATTTCATTAAGAGTACTTTCTTCTCTCAATATTTCTAAAACAACCTTTGCTTTTTCCGCTGAACTATATCTTCTTCGTTTTTTACTCATAGCACTAGTATTATCTTATTTTTTCATTTTTAGTGTCTAAACCCACGGATACATTATATGACATTGCCATGCTCTCGGTTATCTCTAGTTCTAAATAATTCGGATTTAACCCTGTTCTTTCTAGCGTTTCTTCTATTTTATCGAAAAGCATTTTTTGATTAAATTGTTTGGCAGATAAATTCACACTGACGATTACAGGTTCATACCCCTCATCTTGCCATGCCCTATTCTGCCTGCATGCCTCTTCTAATACCCAATCACCAATTTCGATAATTAAACCCGTACTTTCTGCAAGCGTAATAAATTCATCTGGTGGAATATACCCTCTCTCCGGGTGTTTCCAGCGTAATAACGCCTCGAAACCAACTATCTTGTCATTGGAAAGGTTTTTCTGCGGCTGATAATGCAATTCAAATTGTTCCTCTTTTAATGCTTTCCGTAATTCATTTTCCATTGTAAGCATTGTTTTAAAATCTTCTGAAATAGATGCATCGAATAACTTATAATTGTTTCGATGTCTCTCTTTGATGACATACATAGCTGAGTCTGCGTGTTTAATTAAGTCATTCGGTGTTGTACCGTTTTCAGGAAAAATACTAATACCGATACTTATCGAGGCAAATATTTCATAATCATCTATTTTTACAGGGTTTTCAAATTCCATAATTAAACTTTCGGCAAGTTTGGTAGCAGCATGTTTATCCTTCACATGTCGCTGTAAGATTAAAAATTCATCCCCACTCATTCTTGCAATAAATGTATCTGTTTGTAAAAAGGCTTTAAAGCGTTCACCACATGCCTTTAATAGCTTATCTCCAAAGGCATATCCTAGTGTATCATTGATTTCCTTAAAATAATTTAAATCAATAAAATAAACAGCAATCAATTCGTTTTCTCGTTTTGCTTGCTCAATTGCTTCGTTTAACACCTTGTTAAAAAAATTACGATTTGGTAAATCAGTCAATTCATCGTAATAAGCCATATATTCGATCCGTTTTTCATTTTCAATTCGATCTGAAATATCCTTTACAATTGCGACACGAATAATATTTCCCTGATTATTGTATGGATGTCCCATCATTTCAATATAAAAGGGAGACCCATCTTTCCTAGTAGCTGTTAATTCATATGGCTTTTCAGGATTATGATGAATTATTTGGGTTAATTTATATGTACTCTTGCTGTCAAGCAACTGTGAAATATGTAATTTCTTTATTTCTTCTGGCGTATAGCCAAACATGTTGGCGAATGTTTCGTCACAGTCGATAATTTTTTCATCATCATACATTAACATTCCTTCTGCACTCGCATAAATGAGGTTATTAATATATTTTTTTACTTCTTCCGTTTTGTCTTGTAAGGAGAGATGACTTAGTATTAGGCAATATATCGTCTTTTCGACCCGGATCGATTTAACTTCTATTAACTTGCCGCTGTTGTTTTTCTGCTCCATTAATAAATGCGATTCATCTTTTCCCTCTAACAGTGCAAAATCTAAGTATTCCAGAATATGTGGGTGAGGACGTTTTTCAATGTTTAATAATGAATTGGCAGCCTCATTTCCATCCAAAATTTCACCATTCTCGTGTACCAGTAAAATTGCCTCTTTCAAATGTGATAACACTTGGTGATGTATAGGTTTTGCAAATTTAGCCATGGTTTCCTCCTTCAATGTTCCCTTACCCAATAATAATCTTTTCTTTCGGGTAATGGTATTTTCCGGTGTTCTTACTTTTCTTGAACATTAATAAAAACGTTATGATCCCGACCCTTCCGATAAACATAAGGATCATTAAAATCACTTTACTAAATGCGGTTAAATCACCCGTTATACCAAGTGAAAGACCAACCGTTCCAAATGCTGAAGTTACTTCAAACAAAAGCTGCGATAAAGAATACGGCTCTACAATAGACATAACGACAACCGAGCTATAAACAAAGAAAATTGCCATTAACATTACAGTGACGGCCTTTAACAAATCTTCATCATGAATCTCGCGTTTAAACAAACGGATACTATTTCCACCCCTAGCAAATGTAATAATAAAAATAATTACTAATGCAAAGGTGGTTGTTCGTATTCCTCCACCAGCACTACTAGGTGACGCCCCAATAAACATTAGCAACGACATAAAAAGATGATTTTGTTCGGTTAACTGACTTACATCCATCGTAGCTAAGCCACCACTTCTGGTTGTTACAGATTGAAACAAGGAATAAAACAATATTTCATGCCATGACTTACCACTGAAAAAATGATTAGCATCTAATAGGAAAATGAAAGTCGTCCCAACAATAATTAATGCAAAAAAAGTCAATGTCGTAACTTTCGTAAATAATGAAAATCGGAACTGGATTTGGTGATCCGACTTGGAAAACAAATATTCTTTCACTTCTACTAATACTGGATAGCCAATTGCTCCAAAAATAATTAGCAGAATATTAATGAATTGAACAAAATAATCATCTTTAAATGTAATTAACGAATCTCCAGTTATATCAAACCCACCATTTGTCGTTGCACTAATCGAGCCGAAGAACCCGTTTAAATATGCTTCGCCAGCTGTTGGGAAGTATTGTAGAAAATAAGTTCCTAAAATGATAAACCCAATAAATTCGATGGTTAGAATAACAAGAAGAATTTGCTTTATTAGGCGGACCATTCCTTCAAATGTCGTTTGATTTTGGTCAGTCATAATAAGCCGACGTTCTTTTAGGCCAATTTTCTTGCCTAGTAAAATCCAGATAAATGTACCAATCGCCATCACACCGACTCCGCCCAATTGCAGAATTAAGGCTAGTACAATAATTCCAGTCGTATTGAATGTATCTGCAATACTAATCGTACTAAGACCTGTAACACTCATTGCACTAACTGCTGTAAAGAATAAATCTATTAACGGGACATCGACACCATGCCTATGGGTCACTGGTAGCGCTAATAAAGCAGTTGAAACGATTACTGCAATAAAATAAAATATTAAAATGAGTTGAACTGGTGATAATTTATTTATGATGCGGATCAATGGATGCTGTGAAAACATTATGCAGTTACTCCCTAATACATATCTATTATTATATCGGTATTTTTTCCAAAAACTTAACCTTATTATAGCAGGCGAAATTGTTAAATGCTTGTGTTTTCGACAATTTTTCTCTTACTTTTGTTAAAAATATCATTATATGAGGTAGAAAACAATCGTCCAATACAAAAAAAGGGCAGCATATATAATACCGTACCCTTTTTCAAATTAATTCTTTAAACTTTTTAATTAATGACTCTCCTTGATAACCTTCTTCGACCAATTTTTGTAGCATATCTTTGATAATTCCTTTTTGTCGATCAACAATAATCCCTTTAAATAGTACATTTGCGTGGGTACCAATCTCATTAATACTAAAGATCGATGTAATAAATGTTGCCGGGCTATTGCTCTCTTTTGTTATTTTAACCTGTACCATTATCTGGTCTTTCTTATCCTTTAATTCTTTGAAAAATGATAGGTAATCATGATTTAAATATGCTTCTAACACCCATTGATTCTCATCATCTTCCCGATTAATAATTAATCCATCTCTTAAAGGAATATCATGCTGGATAATATCGTCATCAACAGATTCAAGAATTTCCAACTTTTTTAATTTGAAGGTTTTCATTCGCTCACCACCTTAATGATCCAGCCTCATTAACCACCAATATATGACATTTCAATTTTTTTCCGGTTTGCATGCTTATTTTCGGCGCGTTCATCTGAATAACGATCTTTTCTCCGCTGCCATAATGAGGTTAAATTTTGTTCGAGTTGTTCTTCTGTTAGCCCTTCCCGCAGCTTTCCACGGATATCATAACCACCCGATGCAAATAGGCATGTATATAGTTTACCATCAGCGGAAAGGCGAATTCTTGTACAGCTACTGCAGAATGAATCGGTTACAGATGCAATTACACCTATTTCTCCACCGCCATCTTTATAACGAAATCTAGAGGCAACTTCACCATAGTAATTTTCTTCTGCAGGTTCAATTGGCATTTCCTCATTAATTTGTTCAATGATCTGCTTCTTTGAGATCACATTATTTAAATCCCAGCCATTATGATTTCCGACATCCATAAATTCAATATAGCGCAGTATAATATCCTTTCCTTTAAAATAACGGGCCATCGGTAAAATTTGATTATCATTCATACCTTTTTTTACGACCATATTAATTTTAACTTGTAATCCAGCTTTTTGAGCCGCTTCAATACCTCTTATAACAGGAAGCGTCTTTACACCCTTCCCATTAATTTTCGTAAATACATCATCATCAATTGCATCCAAGCTGATATTTACTCGTTTTAATCCGGCTTCTTTTAATTTAACCGCTCGTTTCGGCAAAAGAATCCCATTTGTTGTTAGCGCAATATCCTTAATACCTGGTATCGTTGCCAATCTCGCAATTAATTGATCAAGATTTTTACGGAGTAAAGGTTCTCCCCCGGTAATCCGGATTTTTTCCACTCCTAGTTTAGCAAAAGCTTCTGCCAAACGAATGATTTCATCAAAACTTAATAATTCACTTTCAGGCAAAAAAGCGTAATCATCGCCAAAAATCTCTTTAGGCATACAATACGTACACCGGAAATTACATTTATCTATAACAGAAATTCGCAAATCTTTAAGTAATCTGCCAAAGTGGTCTGTAATTGGAGCACTATTTTCCGTCATTTCATTCACTCCTTATTAAAATTCGGATTGACCATCTGTGTCATTCAATAATAAAACTTCAACATTTGTTCCTGCTTTATATCCCCTTGTTCCACCTGGTAAAACCATTAATGCATTCGTATTTGCTAGTGAGGTAACAACATTTGATTTATCCATACCCGCCAGCCGAACTCCAACCTGGCCATTTTCAAAGGTTATATAACTCCGAACAAACCTAGTAAATGGATTTGGTTTCGGAAAATCTTCGCACAATGTTGCCTGGATTCGTTTTAAAAATGGCTGTTCGCTAAACAAATAACGTTGGATAATCGGGCGTGTAAATAGTTCAAATCCAACATAACATGCTGATGGATTCCCGGATAAACCAAACAACAACTGGTTCCCCCTTACCGCAACCGTCGTTACGCTTCCGGGGCGCATTGCTACTTTATTAAACAGTACCTGAGCACCTAATTTCTCATAAATTGCTGGCATTAAATCAAAATCACCAACCGAAACGCCACCAGTCGTAATCAGCATATCTACTTTCTCTAATGCATGTGAGATGGTATTGTAGCTTTCGTCAAATTCATCGGCAAGTTTTCCAAAGTAAACCACTTCACCACCTGCTCGCTTTATTTGCGATGTTATCATATGCGCATTGGAATTACGTATTTTTCCCGGACGCAATTCCTCATCAACGTCTAATAATTCCGTGCCCGTTGCAATCACTCCTACAGTGGGTTTTTTTGCAACCTGTACCTGATTATATCCAAATGTTGCAAGTATCGCTTTAACACCAGGATTAATAACAGTTCCCTTTTCAATCAATATGTCATTATCCGCAACTTCTGAACCTTCCTCAATGATGTTTTGTCCCTGCTTCATCTTACGTTTTATGGACATGCGGTTCTTTCCATCTTTTTCAAATGTTTTACAAACTTCAAACATGGCAACACAATCAGCACCATCAGGTATTTTTGCTCCTGTCATAATTCTAGTTGCTTGTCCTTGATGTAATGTCTTCGTTGGTACTTGTCCAGCTCCAATATGTTCAATTACTTCAAATTCTACTGGGTTATCTAATGAACCTTTTTCCGTATCAACGGAGCGAAGTGCAAACCCATCATATGGCGATTTATCAAATGGAGGTACCGGGTGTTTCGCAATAACTGACTCCGCCAATCTTCTATTATCACAATCCTTTATTGAAACGCTTTCCACTTCTCCGCGTTGACTATATTTCATCACGTTCGCAACTGCATCGATAACTGGAATTGGCTTTCGCATTTCGACCATCACATACCATACCCTTCTGCCAAAATTATCTATATGTTTAGTGTATCAAAAATAACCTCAAATTGATATTTATCATACTACTTTATTATAGCGATATTTCTTATATCGAAGTATGATAAACATCACACATTTAAGCTATTCTGACCAACCATTTATGACATTTAAGAGAAATAACCAATTAGTTTATTCACCAGTTCAAAAATCGCGCATCAACTTTTTTTACATAACACGGAATTATTGTATAATTAATTCTAGTAAATCAATTATTCGGGAGCGTAAAATATGACAAAAAAATGGATCTTAGTGTTTATTTGTTTTACCCTTCTTTCTGCATGTTCAAAAAATGGATCAGCTATCATTAAAAAAGATTCACCTCCCACTGATCCAAACGAAAATCCAGAACTTATTGAGGAGGAAAATGAGGATGAAGTAAGTGAGTTTATTGAATTTGCATTACCAAATGAAGAAGTTATGATTAATTTAGAAATGGTCCCTATTTTAAATTCTTACCTAGAAGCGACGGCGGACCGTGAAAAAGCAATTAAAAATATGAATATGCTTCAAATCCAGGCAGAAAATAGTGAAATGTATTTACTTGAATTTTCTTGTCACAATGATTTTTGCTCGTATTTATTACTTGATCAAAGTAAAGATAATCAGGCGATTCTCGTTGCGGACTTAGCAAAATCTATACAAAGCAAGCTTTCACCTGATAAGTCAAAACTGTTTTTACAATTTAATCGCGCAACAAAATTGCCACTTCCTTTAACCGACATCGTTGTGATTGATTTAGAACAATGGAAGCCGCTACAATTAACAAATAAAACAGATGATAGGCAAGTTTTAGATTATAATTGGCCAATTATTACAGCTGAATGGATGGATAATCAAAAAATCCGCGCATCCCTTCCAGACATTGCAGAACCAGTCAGTGACATCATCCAGGAGTGGCAACAGTCAGGTAAAAAGACAACAACAATTGAGCTGGATATTTCCTCTAATTAGATACACGTTAGTCAATTTTTAAAGAGGAAAAACGAAATAGAAGGTAAACGAAAAAACAGCACCAGTTTTACATGTGGTGCTGTTTCTACTTGAACTCAAGTTTTTCTGTATGATCAATGACCACATCTTTCCCATTGGCTGTAAACTTTGCCTGACAATGCAAATTGTATTTTCCTTTTTTAGGAGGTTTAAAAGTGAATGTATCTTGTGGGTGATAACTGTCTCCCTCTCCTAGTACCTTTTTTACAGGACTCCCAGTGTAATCATGATTTTTATTGGCTAATGACACAGAAATCAATGGTGTATTATGCTTCACTTCAACCGGTTCTTTACCCATATACTGAATCGAACGATAAACTTGTACCCCATCCTCAACCCGTTCCACGCGAATATGTAAGATAAAATCCCCAGCCTGTTTGGAACCATTTTTATCCGCGGCCAATTTTGCATGGTCTCTTGCAAACACCCAATAACTGACACCAGCTAAAAAAATCACAATAATCACAGAAAACAATGCTTTCCTTCTCAATTCGACATCCCCCTCATTTTATATGACGAAAAAAGCCAGTAAAAGGTTTCATTTTTTCTATCTAGGTTGTATGTCTTAAAGTAAGATTACCATATCCCGGCAAAAAATAGAACGTATATTTAGTGCAAAAAAAACAATCATAACTAGTGATGGTATTCATCAAAAGGAGGAATTAACTGTGACCGTTTCGACACAGGTAAGACAAACAATAGCCGGATTAAAAAGTGCTCAAGCAAGCTTTGAACAATTTGCGTTGCAAACTGAAAATAAGCAGGCAAAACAACTTTATCAAGATGCAGCTCAACAAACACAGACAATTTTACAAAGTGTTGAGCCACGTGTAGGGCAAATCGAACAAGAAGAACCACAATATAAACAATAAGGTTACAAAACTGCATACGAGGTTGGTTCTTATACCAGCCTCCTTCCTACATAAGAGGTGATTATAATGAGCAACAAAAAAATTATGCTATTTGTTGGACTTATACTCTTTTTAGTCGGTTGTGCGACAAATTCAGATTCCGACACAGCAGAAAACAGCCAGGATGTTAAATATACAAAAATTTCCTCAACAAGCTTTATGGACCAGGAAGAAGCTAACAAGGCAAAAAGATTTCTAACCAAATTTGAAGAGATTAAAGCAATAAAAGCAGTTAATACTTCTAAAACATTAGTTGTAGCAATTAAAATCCACCATAACAAGCGTTTCCAACTTGCAGAATTACAGAAGAAATTTACAAAGAAATTAAAAAAGGCGTTCCCTAAATTTAAGACTGAGTTGTCAACTGACCAAAAAATCTTCATTGAACTCAATCGTTTGGAAGAAAAGATTGAATCCGACAATATGTCAAATAAAAAACTGGAAAGAGGAGTACGTCATCTTATCAAATTATCAAAGGAACAAACTTGACAGAAAGAGTGATCTTAAAATGGCAGATAAGAAGAAAAAAAATTTACCTCCGCAAGCCCAAAAATACCAGGCATTTCAGCAGCAACGAGAAGTAAAAAGACCCTTACTAAAAAATTGTATCAAAGCCTTCCTGGTAGGTGGATTTATTTGTTTTATCGGCCAACTTATTACAACCTTTTATATTTATTTCTTTGATTTTACCGAACAAACTGCTGGAAATCCTACTACAGCAACACTGATATTTATCACAATGCTATTAACGGGATTTGGTATTTATGATCGGATTGGTCAATTTGCTGGTGCAGGATCTGCCGTCCCAGTTACTGGATTTGGTAATTCCGTTATTTCGGCAGCAATCGAACACCGAACAGAAGGTTTTGTTTTAGGGGTTGGAGGTAATATGTTCAAGCTGGCTGGATCTGTCATCTTATTCGGTGTATTTTCCGCTTTTATTATTGCACTAATAAAAACGATTTTAATTCAATGGGGTGGATTGTAATGTTAGCTGGTCATCGAACATGGATATTTGAAAATAAACCTGTCATTTTGTCGACCGGTACTGTTGGTGGTCCATTTGAAGCAAATGGAAAAATTCCAAATGATTTCGACTTACTTCATGATGATATGTGGCTAAAACAGGCATCATTTGAAAAAGCACAACAAATGATGTTGGAAGAAGCATGTCAATTTGCGGTTAAGAATAGTCCGATTGAAAAAGAACAAGTCGAGTTTTTTTTAAGTGGGGATTTAATTAACCAAATCACCCCAACAAGTTTTGCAGCCAAGACGATGGGGATCCCCTATTTTGGCTTATTTAATGCTTGTGCTACGTCCATGGAAAGTTTGGCTTTGGCCTCATTTCTTATCAATGGTAATGGTGCAAATTATATTTTAAGTGGCAGTGCCAGTCATAATGCTGCAACTGAAAAGCAATTCCGTTATCCGACAGAATATGGAGGACAAAAACCTCCAACCGCACAATGGACAGTAACAGGAGCAGGAGTCGCGCTGCTTGCTAAAAATGGAAACGGACCCCAAATCACAAGTGCAACCATTGGGAAAGTGGTTGATATGGGAATGACTGATCCATTCAACATGGGTGGAGCAATGGCCCCAGCAGCAGCCGATACAATTGCTGCACATTTTAAAGAACGTAATGTAGATCCTTCCTATTACGACTTAATCATAACTGGTGATTTAGGACATGTTGGTCGGGAGGTATCATTTGATCTGATAACAAAAGAAGGTCTGCCAATTGAAGAAGACAAATATGTGGATTGCGGACTGACGATATATCGCGAAGACCAACCAGTTCTTTCTGGAGCTAGTGGTGCAGCCTGTTCATCCGTTGTTACGTATGGACATTTTCTAAACCGAATGAAAAAAGGAGAATTAAATCGTATACTTGTTGTCGCAACTGGTGCCTTGCATTCTCCATTAAGTGTACAGCAAAAAGATCCAATCCCATGTATAGCCCACGCAGTTTCAATTGAATCAAGGAGTGATAGATCATGATATTTTTCTGGGCATTTGTCATTGGGGGGATAATTTGCGTTATTGGACAAATAATGTTCGATGTCTTCAAATTATCACCAGGTCACACATTAAGTATTCTTGTAGTAGCCGGGGCTCTTTTAGATGGACTTGGCCTATATGAACCATTAATTGATTTTGCAGGTGCCGGGGCAACAGTACCAATTACAAGTTTCGGTAACTCACTCGTTCATGGAGCAATGGCTGAAGCCGAAAAGCATGGACTTATCGGTGTCGTTACTGGAATGTTTGAAGTAACCAGCTCCGGTATTTCAGCTGCGATTATCTTCGGTATGATCGGTGCACTCATTTTCAAACCAAAAGGATAAAAAACTAGGGATTTTCCATGGAAGGTGGTTAACATAGATGACGGTAGGATCTCAAGTTAAAAGTTGCTTTTCATCCATAAAAAGTGCAGAAGCTACACTCGGTTTGTTAGCAAACAAAGCACAGGATCAACAAGCAAAGCAAACATATGAAGAAGTACAAACCATTATTTCAGAAGTAAAAGACGATTTACAAAAACAGGTGATCCGTTTAGGGCAGGAAGAGCCCCAATATAAATCTTAACGTATCGGCTTGGAAAGGATAGGTAATTATGCCAGGATGGGTTGAAATAGTAATAAGATCATTTAGCCTATTAGTTGTTATGTTTGTTTTAACAAAATTACACGGTAAAAAACAAATAGCACAACTGAATGTTTTTGAATATATAACTGGTTTTGTCTTAGGTGGAATCATCGCAATCTATTCTATTGATTTACAGTCTAACTTGGTACATGGTTTATTAGCAATAGCTGTATGGTTCCTCATTCCATATGCTGTTAATTATATCTCATTAAAAAGTAAAACATTCCGCGACCTCGTTCAGGGAAAAAGTACGATTTTAATTCAGGATGGAAAAGTAATGGAAGATAATTTGAAAAAAGAAGGTTATTCTACGGATGAATTACTTGAAAAGTTACGTGACAATAATTACTTTCAGGTGGCTGACGTTGAATTTGCCCTTTTAGAACCATCTGGTACTTTAAATGTTTTGCCTAAAAGAGAAAACCAACCATTGACCGCAAAAGATTTAGGTGTCAAGCTTGTACCAACAAAAGAGCCGCAAACGGTTATAATGGATGGGAAAGTTTTGCTGGAACCTTTAGCAAACCTTTCCTTAAACACAAATTGGCTTGAAACGGAATTAGACAAAATGAATGTCAGCATTGAGAATGTTTTCCTTGGTCAAGCGGATAATGACGGGCAATTAACAGTCGATTTATACGATGATAAGATCGCAGTACCAAATCCAACCGAAAAACCGTTGTTGCTTGCTACACTAAAAAAATGCCAAGCAGATTTAGAACTTTTTGCATTGGCCACTGAAAACAAGCAAGCAAAACAATTATATCAAGAAAACAGTAAAAAACTACAGCACGCAATAGCCTTGATTACACCCCACTTAAGAGAGTAACGTTTTTTATCTTGTTCATACTCCTATTTTTCATGTAAGATAATAACTATCTTACATTTTTAAACACCCTCAAAGGAGTACGTACAATGAAAGAAAAATTAAAAGCCTATCGTTTCCCATTAATTTTGCTTGTGTCGATTATCATTGGATCAATAATTGGACTTATATATGGGGATAAGGCTGAAATCATAAAGCCGTTAGGAGATATTTTTCTTAACCTTTTATTTATGGTTGTAATGCCATTGGTCTTTTTTTCGATTGCTTCAGCGATTGCGAACATGAACAGCATGAAGCGGCTTGGCAAGATTATGGGGTCGATGATCACGATCTTTGTTGTAACCGGAATTATTGCAGCAATTGTTATGTTGGTTGCAACTGTTCTATTTCCACCTGGATCAGGGGCCGACATTCCAATGGAAACACCAAATGATGTCGAACAAGTTCCATTATCAGAGCAATTGGTCAACACATTTACTGTTCCTGATTTTGTTGATTTATTTTCCCGAGATAATATGCTCGTCTTAATTATTTTCTCCGTCTTAGTTGGAGTTGCAACAGGACTAACAGGTGAAAAAGGCAGACCATTTGCAAAATTTCTATCAAGTGGATCGGAAATATTCATGAAACTCGTTCAGCTGATTATGTATTATGCACCTATTGGATTAGGGGCTTACTTTGCTTCATTAATTGGTCAGTTTGGAACTGATTTAATCGGTGATTATGCAAAAGCAGTGTTGATTTATTATCCTGTTGCCATCCTTTATTTTGTAATTGGATTTACGTTATATGCCTTCATATCCGGTGGTAAAAAAGGTGTCGTTCGCTTTTGGAAGAACATTCTCAATCCAGCTGTTACATCACTAGGAACAGGTAGCAGTATCGCTTCTTTACCGGTTAACCTGGAAGCAACAAAAAGAATCGGTGTGCCAAAAGATATTCGTGAAACTGTACTACCACTAGGCGCAACCATTCATATGGATGGTTCCTGTTTGTCGGCCATGTTAAAAATCGCTTTTGTATTCGGCGTATTTAATATGGATTTCACTGGAATAGATACCTTTCTAACCGCTATCGGCATTTGCTTGCTATCAGGAATTGTTATGAGTGGGATCCCTGGCGGTGGTTTTATGGGTGAGCTAATGATTGTAACATTATATGGGTTACCAATTGAAGCTTTGCCAATCATATCCGCTATTGGTGTTGTTGTTGACCCTCCGGCAACGATGATCAATGTTACAGGTGATTCAGTATCAAGCATGCTTGTGACAAGGCAATTAGAGGGTAAGGATTGGATGGAAAAAGCAGAAGTAAACTAATGATAATATAAATGGGGTGTAAAATCACATACAGTATCGCACCCTTATTTTTGTAGTTATATCAATGCATTTGGCTATTTGTTGGTTAAAATAGCATGATAAATAGCAATAACTTTAGCAGAGTGGGAATAGATATTCTCACTCTGCTATTTTATTTGATAAACTACCAGTTATTTTACAAGTGGAAATCAAAAAAGGGTCGGTTCCGATTGTGGATGACATAAATTTTATATTGTTGACTCTCACATCCTCGCTTAATTTAGTGCTGGAAAACCGCTCCGGCAGAATACTTCGCTTTCCGCGGGCACGGCCTCAGCCTCCTCGAGAAAACCACTCTGCGGGGTCTTCGGACACGTGCTGTTCCCGCAGGAGTCTACGTATTCTGCCTACGCTAGTTAAGATTATCTAACTTAAAATTGTTGTCCCTGATTGCTATCCAGCGGAAGAAAAACACGGAGACTCCTGTGGGAGAAGAGGCCTAGGTGAGACCCCGCAGTGCGACAAGCATTACTCCCAACGAATAAGCTTCGAGTTGCGAGGAGCGATACTTCACCGAGTTACTTGCAACGCGACGAGCACCCAGCACGAGGAGGCTCATCAGCCGCCCACGGAAAGCGCAGTGTTTTTCTGGAGCGGCCATTTGTAGCAGAACCAGAAATCCAATAAATTTTCTATCACCAACAAATATTAGAAGTTAATACTACTGTGAATTGCCCTGATGTTTTTGTTGTAAATTTTTCTGTGATTTGAGATGTTTTTCTCTTGTTTGCACCTCTAAAGAGAACCCATTATGTTTTTACATGGTGAGCTCATTTCTTTGTTGTCCTTCGATAACGAAATTGTATAAAAATGTTTCGTAAGTTAAATGCTATTAAAAAACAATCAAGGAGTAGTCAAATTGGAACATGAAAACATACGATTAACGTCAACGGAGATTTCCGCTTTGTGGACGATTTATAACGAGAGTACAGCTACAAATTGTTTTTATAAGCATTTTCTAAGGCATCTGAAAGACAAAGAAATTATACCAATCATCGAAAATGCTATATCGTTGAATGATTCGATAATTAATGACATAGAAAGAATATTAACTGAAGAAAGATTTCCCATTCCAAAAGGATTTTCTGATGAAGATGTTAACTATTCTGCACCTGCACTCTTTACCGATTTGTACGCATTAAGTTTTGTCTATCGTGAGGAACGTGTCGTGCATGTACTTTATGCATCGATGTTAGGGAAAGTGGTTCGAACAGATATTTTTGCCTTTATCGAGGAATGTTTATACACTTCTGTTGCATTGTATAAAAAAGCCCTTCATCTCATGGTATCCAAAGGAATTTATGATCGACCACCGAAAATTGCTTATCCAGAGAATGTGGAGTTTGTTCAGGATCGACCTTCCTTTCTAAATACATGGATTGGCGAAGGAAGGCCACTTAATACATTGGAGATTGGTGAAATCTTTTGCACAATTGAACGAAATTGTATTGGATTGATATTACTAATCGGATTTATCCAAGTAGCAACCGATAACAAAGTCAAAGAATACTTCAAAAAAGGGAAAAAATTAAGCGAAAAACAGATCGATACGTTTAACAAAGTTTTAAAAGACAGCAAACAAGTTCCCATTTTCCCCGTAACATTGGAGGTTACAGATTCTACGATATCGCCATTTTCGGAGCGATTAATGATGTTTTTTATTACCTCAACAAATCAGGTCGGCTTTACGACACTAAGTACTTCATTATCCGTCTCCATGAGAAAAGATTTAGGGTTGCACTATTCTCATTTTATAGGAGAAATCTTGAAATTCGGTAATGAAGGGCTAAACATTATGATTGAAAAAGGATGGATGGAGCAGCCACCTTTATCAACAAACAGGAAGGGGTGACTAAATAGGGCTCTCTTTTCCCTTAAAATATAGAGAGCCCTTATAAAGTTTAATCTCTAACGCGAATCGCAATTTTTCCAAACTGCTTTCCTTGCTCTAAGTAATCCATCGCTTCGTTTGCCTGATCAAGCGTAAAGGACTTGTCCACTACTGGATGAATGTTATGATCCTCGATGAACTTCAGCATATCACGAAGTTCTTCTCTACATCCCATCGTTGAACCAATTAATTGATACTGCCCATAGAAGAAGTCACGCAGATTCAGTTCAACTGTATCTTCCGTTGAAGACCCAAAAATAACGATTCTGCCACCCTTTTTCAGCACTTCCAAAGATCGATTAAATGTTGCACGGCCTACACTATCAATTACAAGATCTATTGTTTCGTCTTTTAATTCTTCCGGCCAATCGCTTGCCGTATCAAGCGCAATATCAGCGCCTATTTTTTTGGCATGGTCTCGTTTTTGTTCACTGCGGGAAGTAACAATTACACGCGCACCCTTCTGTTTTGCAAACGCAATCAGATAGGTTGCTACACCACTTCCTGCTCCTGGTATGAATACAGTTTCCCCAACTTTTAATTCGCCTTTCGTAAACAGAGCCCTGTAACCAGTTAATGCTGAGAGGGCTAGTACTCCGGCTTCATCCCATGATAAATGGGATGGCTTATGCTCTACCTGTTCAGCCGATAAAACAATTCTTTCAGCAAACGTTCCATCGTCTGGCATACCCAAAATGTCGAATTCCTTTGGTGGCGCAACACTGTTTTCGTACCACCGTAGTCCAGGATTAATGATCACCTCATCACCTACAGAAAATTGTTCAACACCAGCACCAACAGATTCAATTACTCCCGCTCCATCAGACCCAATGACAAGTGCTTGTGCATCATTCCCCCTGCGATTTGGAATAAACAGATCCCGATGATTAAGACCGGCCGCATGAATTGCAACAACTACTTCTCCATCCCCTGCTACTGGATCGTTCATATCTTTTATTAAGAGATTTCCGTGATCATGAACAAATGCTTTCATTACAATCATCCTTTCAAAAATGAGTACTAAATTTTTCTAAATCCTGTTTGCTGGTTATATCTGTTGAGAATAGTGGCACACGGATTAATTGCTGTTTCGCAAATGTTTCTTCAATCATTTGGAGATGTTGCTTTTCGTATTCTTTTCGTTTTTGTAAAAATTCCCCATCCGCGTTTTCTGGTAAAACTTTATTCACAATTAATGTTTTCACATGCAGATGATAGTTATCAAGTAATTTGATCGCCTTCTCCGTCTCTAAAATAGGAAGTCGCTCCGGATTTAAGACAAATATAAAACTTGTAACCGCTGGATTTAATAGCATTTCTCTCGCCTTGGAAAATCGCTTCTGACGTTTTTTGAGAACATCATAGATTGGATCCTCAATTGGTTCCCCATCATTTAGAAGCTGTGAGTAATTTTCATTCGTTTTCTTACGTTTTTCCAACATTCCTTCAATCCATACTCCCATTAGTTCGGGTAATGATAATAATCGGATCGTGTGCCCTGTCGGCGCCGTATCAAAAATAATCGTATCATAATTCTCGCTCTCTTCCAGAATAATCGAGATTAGTTTATCAAATAAAGCAGCTTCATCAGCACCTGGAGACGCCTTTGCAGTATCTAATTGACGATGAACCTCTTCCATCATACCGGAATGAACAACACCTTTAATATTTTCCTTTACCCCTTTGATATAGTTGTTTGTTTCTACTTCCGGGTCAATTTCCAGTGCGGAAAGTTGCTGTGAAATTCGGCTTATTTTCCCGCCAATTTTTTGATTAAATATATCACCAAGGTTATGTGCTGGATCTGTCGAGACAAGTAGCGTTTTTTGTGCTTCATTTGCTGATTTCCAAGCTACTGCTGCGGCTGTGGTAGATTTCCCGACACCACCTTTCCCCCCAATGAAAACTATTTTTTTCGTTAATTCCTGCATGGTAAAAGCCCCTTTGTTTGAATGATTGATAGCTGCTTTCTGCCTTTCTAGCAACAACGGATTCCAGACATTGGTGATTTGTCCATGCCCATTCGCAAATGCCAGTCGTGAAATTTTTCGATCATATACGGATACAATTCAAGTGTATAATAATAAACCGGATTTGGAATTCCAATCATCTCGGAATATAGTAATAATAAAAATAAGTCATCCTCATTCCTTAACTCCCTGGCAATTTCCTGGCGATGTGGCATGCTTAGTACTTCTTCGTAAAAATCTACTAGTTTTTTTAATTTATCGAACATGGTTTCACCTCATTTTTTTGGAAAGGTTGTTTTCACATTGTTTGTTGATTTCTGTCCCGCAGCCCGTACATATTTCGTTTTCCGGGCCGACTGGCAAGCAAATATTCTTCTCTTTAGGGAATGGAAGGTTTTCCTTCAGTTCAAATAAGCAGAAAAGGGACCACATTTAAAATGATCCCCCAAATCCTCGATTATTGAAACAAATCTTTACTTTGCATTTATATTATCATTCGGTATATCATTATCTGATTTCCCTAACAAGACGGATCCTGCAGTAAGCACAATCCATACTGCGAAGACAAAGATAATCGCACCAAACACAAATAACAACATATTTGAACTAGTACCAATCCATGACCATTCAAAGATTACTTGTTTAAACATGGCCCATAACGTCATAAACATTACGAAAATCATTGGAATTAACACAATCGCGTAATTTCGGCCTAATCGTTTGAGCCAAATGGCAATCAGTAATAGACTAATTCCGGCAAGCAGCTGATTGGACGTTCCAAACAATGGCCATAGGAGATAACCACCTGAACCAAAGCCTTTTGGTCCTTCAGGTATTAATACCAATGCAGCACTGGAGACGACAGCAACAGTTGTAGCTACATGCGTTTTTGATAATACTGGCATTTTATATTCAATACCTAACTCTGCAATAATATAACGCATAAGCCGTACAGAAGTATCCAACGATGTAGCGGCAAAGCTAACAACAATTACAGAAACAATTGTTGCTGCCACATCAGCTGGGATCATTAAGCCCGTTGCTAATTTACTCGCACCTTCAACAAATACATTTAATCCTGCTCCATTAGCTGCTGTAAAACTACTATAGGTTGCTAAAAATTCATCCGTATTGGCAAAGAATGTAACAACGGCAATAATGGCGATTAACGCTAATGCTCCTTCACCAACTGCACCTAAATAACCAACCATCCGTGCATCCGTTTCTTTGTTTAATTGCTTTGACGATGTACCGGATGATACAAGTCCATGGAATCCAGAAATAGCTCCACATGCAATCGTAATAAACAATAATGGGAACCAAGAAACATCGGTATCCACGTTGGTTGCTGGTGCCGTTATATCTGGATTCATGAAAATTAATCCTAAATAAAGAATGGCTAGACCAACAATTAGCTGATGTGAATTAATAAAGTCACGTGGCTGTAGCAATTTCCAAACTGGCATTGTCGAAGCAATATATACATATACCATTAAAATAATAATCCAAATAAAAAATGCTGATGAAACGGCACCCAAACCAAATAGCCCTGCGCCATTTTCTCCACCCATGTATTGAACTAAATCAATCTGCAGAAAATCTACCTTACTAGCTATTACCGCAGTGAGGTACATAATAGCTAAAGCGATTAAAGATGGTACAAGCATTTTTTGTTTTCGTTTGTATACATTATAGCCAATCCAGATTGCTAGCGGAATTTGAATAAATACCGGTAAAACACTAGCCGGAAATGAAACAAACAAATTCGCAATAACCCAGGCAAACACAGCGTTTACCATTAAAACGAGGATAAGAATTATAAATAAAAACAAGATTTTCGCTCGCTGTCCAATCAATTTGTTTGCAAGTGTACCGATTGATTGACCTTTGTTACGGACTGATAACACAAGCGTCCCAAAATCATGAACACCTGCAGCAAACACCGTTCCCAAAATAACCCATAAAAACGCTGGGACCCAACCCCAATAAACTGCTATAGCTGGTCCAACAATTGGTGCTGCACCTGCAACAGATGTAAAATGGTGCCCCCAAAGCACAAATTTATTGGTAGGAACAAAATCAACACCATCTTCATAGGTGTGTGCCGGTGTTTCATAATTCGGGTCCAAACGAAAAATTTTCTCAGCAACAAATTTGGAATAATACCGATAGCCTAATGCAAACACAATAATACCAATAATCGCAACCAAAATACCGCTCATTAATTCAACCTCCCTCATTTTATTTAGATAAGTCCTGTGTCCTACTAAAAAATATGTGAAAACTCTTTATATTAGTACAAATATAACTGATAATTTTGAATATGTAAATATTTCAGTGAGGATTGTTTAATTATTATTGGAAGAGGTTCACTGGATCGGAATGATAGTTTGTTATCGCACGATTTTTCTGCTCTCGGGCCGATGTTCTCGCTCTCGGGCTGATGTTCTCGCTCTCGGGCTGATGTTTCTGCTCTCGGGTTGATGTTTCTGCTTTCGGGCTGATGTTCTCGCTCTCGGGCCGATGTTTCTGTTCTCGGGTTGATGTTTCTGCTCTCGGGTTGATGTTTCTGTTCTCGGGCTGATGTTCTCGCTCTCGGGCTGATGTTTCTGTTCTCGGGCTGATATTCCTGCTTTCGGGCTGATGTTTCTGTTCACGGGTCGATGTTTCTGCTTTCGGGCTGATGTTTCTGCTTTCGGGTTGATGTTTCTGCTTTTGCGCCAATATTCCCCCAGCGTCCGCACTACAAAAAGTGCCTACGGACAAATCGTAGGCACTTTTCGCGTCAGGATTATTTACAAGATAAACACAGCAAGCAATGTGGAGATAACGAGTCCGAGCATGACTGGAACAAAGTTTTTTCGAACCAAATCCATAACGGAAACACCGCAAAAACCAGCAATTGCAATTAAAGAGGACCAAGCTACAATTGTTCCTCCACCAGTCCAGATGGAACCCATTTGCCCGATTGCTGCAAGCGTGCTAGAATCAATCGCACTACTATCCAATGATGCTGCAAGTGCACCTGTCAAAGGTAATCCGGAAAAACCGGAGCCATCTAATCCGGTAATAATACCAATAATTAATACACTAAGCGCAGCAAGCAGGGCACTTTGTGGTAGAAATTCCTGTGTTGATTGAACAAGATCAAACAAAAATGCTGGCGGATTTTCGTCTATCCCTAAAATACTACCGGAAAAGTCAGAACTTCCTAAAAAGAAGAAACCTGCAATTGGGATAACTGGCCCCATTGCTTTAAAGGCGAAAACAAATCCATCCGTGATATGGTTGCTAATATAATCAAGTGCATGTTGTTTGCCAAATGCTACGGTTGATAAAAGCAGGAGAATTACAGCAACTCCTCCGACAAATGCTGCCCCATCTCCACCCTCAAAACCCGTCATTCTTCCTGACATCAATTTTGCGGACATCATATATACGACTACAGCCAGCAAAGCAATTGGAACAATGATCGAAAATAGTTTACTCCAAATTGTGAGATGAGCGGATTTTGCTTCGTTTTTTGATTCTGATACAGTTTCCAATGCTTCTAAATCTTGTTGTATTAATTCACTATCTTTAGAACGAATTGATTTTCGATACAACAAATAAGCGGCAGCAATTGCGATTCCACCAGTAATAAGTGAAAGCAATAATGCCTGGTCAGCAACAACCCCAACTTCAATCCCCGCAGACTTGGCTGATAAGCTGGGAGCGACCTGCACAATGTAGTCAGAAGAAAGTGCCATCCCTTGCCCAGCAATTGCTACCGCTACCGCCGCTGTAATAGCTGGTAATCCTGCACGCACTGCCGCAGGAACAAGAAGCGCACAAATTAATGGAACAGCTGGTGTTGGCCAGAAAAATAAGGAAATAACATACGTTACAGCGATAAGGACAAAAAATGAAACATGTCCATTAACCATCATCTTCTGAATCGGTTGTATCATCCTCCGATCTGCTCCAAGATCACGTAACGAATGCAATAGCGCCAACATAAATGTGATGATTAGAAAAATACTAAAGAGCTCTTTTGCAGCAACCAAGTTCGCATTAAAAATGGAAGTGAAACCGTCAATAAGACTACCATTGTACACCCAAGCAATGACAAACGTTCCAAGTAATGTAGGAAGTACAACGCCACGTTTAAAAATCATTGTCAAAATAATAATCAGTGTAAATAATCCATATAACCAATGCGATATCGTAAGTTCCACATGAACCTTCCTTTCTCCTTACGTGTGCTATAGCCTATGCAAATCGGTAATAGGGAGTGAGAAAAAAGGAAGGTTCATAAAAAACAATTTGCTTTTGACACTGGTATAAAATAGTGAATTAAATTAAAAACGAACAAACGAGCTTACGCCTGTTTGTCCGTTTCAGAATCCACCTTTTCAGCACAGCGATTACATAATAAATTACCATCTATTTGTTCACCATCAAAAAAGCCATTTTCACAATAAACAGCTTTTCCGCATGATTGACATTCACCAATTAATTCCCGCAAGATTATCACCCCTATTTTCAGTATACTCAAAAAATATGCACTTCGCAAAAATAGAGGTATGCATAAATTATTCATTTTTTCCGAAAACAAAAGCCGTACCAACTAAAGACAGTGGTACGACCTAACATATCGTGAGCGGAAAGCTAATGTTTATGCAGTTGCACTTAATAGTGTTCTTGGCTGTTTATGAAACAAGAAAAACACAGCGATTGTACAGATAATGAACGACGGAACAATGTATGAGATATTATATAGCAATGAATAAATCCAGACATTCATGCCGTCAACTGCTGATTCAAAAAATACGACTCCCGCAGCAAAATGGGCAATAAAACGCAACATGGAACCAAGAAGGACACCAGTTAAAATATATGTTATAGATGTCGCTGTATTACCTTCCTTAACTGCACGCTGAATTGGCTTCGCAAAAATACCAGCAAAACCGATTACGGTAAAAGCAACCGCATAATCAAGCAGACCTTGCCAAAAGTACAATATATACCCTGTTCCTAATGCTACCTGTAAAACACCCCATAGAAATCCAGATAATAATCCACCTTTTAGCCCCCAACGAAAGGCGACAATGAATACCGGTATCATCGCCAATGAAATCGATCCGCCTTGAGCCCAGATTTTAAAAGATAAAAATGGAGCAAGATCTAACGCTAATGCTAACGCTGTAAAAATCGCAACCTCAATTAAAAACAATGTACGTTTTTCCTTCAATCAAATGACCTCCCCTTCTAGTAGACTTAGGAATCTACCAGCGAAAATTTTGAACACAAAAAAAGCAATGTCAAAGGGGAAGCTTCCTGATGGGGAATCCGCTCACATTGCTTTTATACCATCAAAAAAGCTACCATCCCTACGCTAGTATTAACTAACAGGTTCAAAGGGTAAGAACAGCACAGTGTTCACTCTCAGCCAAATGGGCTCCCCCTGTAGACTTTTATTTTTATGCTTTTTTCGTTACCTGTATTATAACGTATTCACCAACTAGTAGCAACGCTGAAATCTAAAGTGCCAGAAACTCCTCAACATCCTTCACACATAAATTGATGGCGTTTTCCCAGAAATCTGGTTTTGTTAAATCAACTCCCAAATGTTTTTCCGCTAAGTCTTCAACGGTCATTTTTCCGGTGTCGCGAAGCAGTGCAATATAATCCTCTTCAAAACTACTACCTTTTTCAAGTGCATGTGCATAGATTCCGAGACTAAACAAATAGCCGAACGTATATGGAAAATTATAAAATGGTGTTCCCGTGATGTGAAAATGCAGTTTAGACGCCCAGAAATTCGGATCGTACGTATCTAACGCATCGCAATACGCCTCTTTTTGTGCCTCCACCATTAATTCATTCAGTCTTGGTACTGGAACCATTCCTTGTTTTCTTTCTTCATAAAATCGCTGTTCAAAAAGGAATCGGGCATGAATATTCATGAAAAAGGCAACACTTCGTTGAATTTTATCTTCCAGCACGGATTGCTTTTCTACTTTGCTTTTCGCGTTCTTCACCGATGCATCAGCAATAATCATTTCCGCAAACGTTGATGCCGTTTCTGCTACATTCATTGCATACCCCTGATTCAACCCATTCACATCATTCATGACATGTTGATGGTAAGCATGGCCTAATTCATGGGCAAGGGTAGCAATATTAGATGATGTCCCGGAATAAGTCATAAAAATACGTGTCTGTTCACTATCCGGAAAACTTGTGCAGAA
This sequence comes from Lentibacillus sp. Marseille-P4043, assembly GCF_900258515.1. Taxonomy (NCBI): domain Bacteria; kingdom Bacillati; phylum Bacillota; class Bacilli; order Caryophanales; family Bacillaceae; genus Lentibacillus; species Lentibacillus sp. Marseille-P4043. The sequence goes on from NZ_LT984884.1 coordinate 3,254,957, forward strand.
TCCTCCTGGACGTTTTCCGGCACGATCTTCCGCTTCGATCCAACGATTATCAAAAGCCATACGGGCAAAATCAGCCATTTTTGGACTAAAGTTTTGGAAATTCTCGACGATAAAATTGGCCCCTTCCGTATAGCTAGAAGTTTCCACTTTTTCGGTTAGGGGTGCCCCGATGTCATACATACTTAGTTTTTCTAATCCTAACAATTCTGCTTTCCTTTGCAAATAAGCAACAAATGTCTGTTTATGGTTCGTAATTGCACCCCACATGGCATCTAATGTTTCCTTTTTCATCCGATTAATCGCTAATGGTTCTTTTAAAACGTCCTGCCAATCACGATGTTTATAGGTTTGCAAACGAAATCCTGCCAAATGATTTAATGTTTGACCAAATAAGTTGGCATTTTCCGACCATGCGTCCCCCAGTTTATCGAATACATGCTGACGTACAGTTCGATCTGGATTACCCAATTTATTTGCTGCTTGTCCTACAGAATATGCTGTAACTTCTCCATCCTCTTCAATCGCTACATTCATATTTCCAACAACTGTTTCATACATTTGTCCCCAGCCATGATACCCATCTACCGCGAGATCATTAATTAGCACTTCTTGATCTGCTGATAACAGGTCTTTCGCCTTCTCCCTGTTTTCATCCAGGACAAAAGCAACTTCCTCTATATTTGGTTGTTTAAGCAACTCACTCCATGTTTGATCATCAATTGAGACTAATTTTTGTTCAAAATTTGTTTTAATCGCATCCATTTTCGCTTTTAACTCACTGCGTTTTCCAACTAAAACACTAGCCTTTTCATCTTTTACATCTTGTGCACTTAAACAACTAACAAAAGCAAAGGCTTCCCGTAGTTTTTTCATTGTGTGTTCAAGTCCATCAACAATGCTTTCTAACAAAGCCATATTGACATTTTTCTTAGCAGGTATGAAATCGTTAACTTTACCAGCTAAGTACTCCATCTCACGCTCTAACGTTGTAACATATGTATGAAAAGCTTCTGACTCACTCCCACCTGGAAAAATCACATCAAGGTCCCAAGTAGGTTTATATGTAGTTTGCATCAAATCTCTCCCTTTATAATAATTCTTACTTATTTCATTATAACGAAAAGTAAGTAAATGGTCAGCATATTAGACTGAAAAAAGAAATATTTTAAAATTCCTTCCTGCCGCAATTGACAGGAAGGCTCAAGGTTCCCTAACTATTCATTTCCTGTGATCTCAACTTTCGCACTGATAAAATAAGATCAAACAGTTAGCTGAGGGTTCTACCAAGCCACATTCTACCACTTCACTAGTCCGGGTGAGTGGAGGGTGGTGACTCCTCGAAAAAGAAAAGCACTTTTTCTCACGAAGATGTATCGCTGACGTAGCCTTCCTTGTCCTGCGGGAACAATGGTTTTCGGTGGGGCGAGTTAGCGCAGCCCCAGCACGTGTCCAAAGACCTCGCAGAGTGGTTTGAAAAGGAGGGTCGACTAAAACCGTCCTTTGCGGACAACGTCGACATACCCCTCGCCGGGGCAAGGAGGCTGAGGCCGTGCCCGCGGAAAGCATCCACCCGGAACGATCCCGGACGGTGGGAAATGCGTGTACTTATAGAAAAGAGTCTAGTAGTCACAGCTTGATTAAATGTGGTTAATCCAAGTCAACTTGAGCAGTTAATCTCCATCCTTCCTCATTCTATCAAGGCTTATTTGTCTATTTCCGCTGCGAAAGTTGAGCTGTGATTAAATAACAGGGATTTATTTTCCGTCACTTTTTTCTGCTTTTGCCAAACCATTCTCACATAACACCTTTTTCTGCTGTTTACCCTTACTTGTGACATAATTATTTTTAAACCAGGCGACTATTGATGTAATAATGGTAAATAGTAATGCAACTGCTTGCTCAACTATCTCGGAATCTAATGGTAAAGGGGATTTTTTGAACAATACTAGAACCTGATTCACAAGTGCCAAAACTAAAGCAACTGTACGGACAATCGTACCTTTGTCCAATTCCTTCACCTCCTTCAATCTAACCTCCTATACTATTATTTTCAGTTGACTTGAATTTTGGAACGGCTCGAGGAATAAATTAGAAGAATAGATGTGGTCAATTTTTTGGTAGTTATCGATTAATATTCAAAACGCAGTATCAATTTACAAAAAAACAACCCTGCAACTTAATGCAGAGTTGTCGATTATTTTGATGGTCGTTTAATCGGCAGTATTCCATTGGTTATTCGCGACACATAGATATTGAAAATAATGACGCCAAAAATAACAATAAATAAAGCGCTAAGAAACTGCATGGCGATACTAACAATATCATTTTGAATGATGTCCATTAGAAAACGCGAGAAGTAATACAAGACCATACTGCCAATCCCCATAATGATAATAAATGTTAGTAGTACACCCATTATTTGTTTTGCTGATAGCTTCTTCCATACTTCCCTATGTTTAAATGCTGCATAGATTACGTAGATGATTAGAATAATGATCATCATTATTGCACGGTTCATGTTATAGCTCCTTCATTACGAATGAATCGGTTTTCCTTCTTCAACAGCTTTTTTTAACAATTGCTGCATGTAGCCAATTCCTTTGCATTGCAAAAGTGGAAATGACGCAGGAACAGAATTACCAAAACTTTCATAAACTACTTTTTTATATTTTTTACCTGTTAGAACGATTAATTTATCATATTGGTCTAACTGTTGCTCCTTTACTTGTTCACGTAAGTGCTCCATAGAAATGATCTCATCACTTTTCTGGTTAAATGTCACATCATACGGGCCATCAACAATATCATCTGCAAATAAAAAACCATGCTTTGCTGACAGAATCACCCAATTATCCGTAAAAACCTCCGCATATTGACGACAAAGATTATGAAAAGTTCCAATGTAAGCCTCACTTGCTGTAACGGCACCTAATTCGGGATGTTTATCCCAAACCTTCTTAATACCGCATGGAATAATACTTAGCTGTTTCATTTTTACACCCCTCTACTTTTTATGTTACCATACATAGCCATCGGGGTTATTTCCTCCATTAAAAGAGTTATTCTTCTGAAGATGTCCTCCGTTAAAAATATAATCGAGAAAATCCAATGTTTCACTTGAAGTTAATTGCTCACCATCGACTGTAATACTTTGGATATCAAATGAATTCGAATCCTCTTCCGTATAAAATTCAATCTGAATATCATATTGATAATCATTAATTTGCTTTTCCCCATTATATGCTACGATAATAAAATTCGAATCATTTGTTGCTTCCTGCCATTCTCCATGTTCAAAAAACTCATCGAACATTTCTCCTACTGTTCTATCCGGATACTGTTCAAATGATCCATGTTTTATCTGATCTACTACATCAAAATTCATCGGGATAAACCACATAGGGATAACATACACAACCACCATAATAACAATTGATAACAAAACGCCGAGAAAACTTGCTTCTCCTTTATGTTTTAGTGACACATGTTTTACATCTTCAGCAGGCTGTGCAAGACGAATCGCATGCACTTTTTTCATAGTATGTTTTTTATACAAATAATTTCCAAACAGCCCTAATAACATGGAAATTCCAATCGAAATAAAACGATCGATTGGGTCGATAACTGCATCTGCACTATATTGATAGTTAAATAGATAAAGTGCGAAATCAATTGCTAGAAATAGGATCGCAATAAAAAAAACTTCGCGGTACATTTTCCGATAACCTAACCATAATGTACTAAAAAAGAATGCCGGGAAATTCCATGATGATGGACTTCCCTTCTCCTCCATTCGATCCCACTTAGACCGATAAAAGGGATATTTCTCCCCAACAAAATCACGTACATCATCATTAATGGAAGTCGTTTCATAGGATTCATGAAAAGATGGATCAGAGTTCGTTACTGCTGTTGAAGCAGGCTGTTTTACTTTATGACCACATTCGGTACAAAAGCTCGCATCTGCATCCAGTTCTGTCCCACAATTCGCACAATACATAGAAGTCCTCCCCATTCCATACTTAATTTTATTATAGCATTACTACACCTCATTTTGCGATAACTTATTTGGTGTTTATCCAATAATCTATGTGGGAAGTTTACATTGTACAAGCCACTTAAATTACTTGACAATATTTATTTATAGTTATATACTAAATAACGAAAAGTAACCTACTAATTAAACATATTTATCGGAGGGATTTCGAATGGCAAAAACAAAATGGACAGTTGATCCGGTGCATAGTTCACTAGAATTTGTTGTAAAACATATGATGATTTCAAAAGCAAAAGGTGAATTTACTGAATTTGATGCTACCATAGAGGCAGATCCAGAAGATTTAACCGATTCATCGATCGAATTTAATGTTGACGTAAACAGTATTGACACACGTAAAGAAGACCGTGATAACCATTTACGTTCAGCAGACTTCTTTGATGTTGAAAATCATCCTAAGCTTACTTTCAACGTAACGGATATTAAAAAGAAAACTGAAAATAATTACGATGTAACAGGTGATTTAACTATCCGCGGGACAACAAAACCTGTAACATTTAATGTAGATTTTGAAGGCCAGCATAAAGACCCAATGAGTGGTAACACAGTTGCGGGCTTTAGTGGTAGCGCAGAAATTAATCGAAAAGATTTTGGCCTAACATGGAATGCCGCATTAGAAACTGGTGGTGTGCTAGTAGGTGAAAAAGTTAAACTAAACGTGGAAATTGAAGCACATAAAGAAGCATAAACGAGATGGTAAAGGGGCTTTCCTATTTGGAAAGCCCCTTTCTTATTGCTAAACTTTCCTTTTCGATTACCTTTGCTTTAGTGGGAGCTTCTTGTTCCGCATCCCATGAATTTCTATAAGAGTATGAATCTTGTTTAACTGCATCACCTTTGAGGAAAAGCATAATAAAGGTAATTAGAAGGAGGAATTTGGTAATGGGATTAAATGTTGCGCAAAAATTGATAAAAGATCACCTAATATCAGGGTCCCTTCAAAAAGGAGAAGAAATTGGACTAAAAATTGACCAAACATTGACACAAGATGCTACAGGAACAATGGTCATGCTTGAGCTAGAAGCAATGGGATTAGACTATGCAAAGACAGAGGCATCAGCCCAATATGTTGATCATAATCTAATCCAAGTGGACAACAAGAACCCGGATGATCATTTATTTCTTGAAAGTGCCACACAACGATTCGGTCTGCATTATAGCCGTCCTGGTAACGGTGTAAGCCACCCTGTTCACATGCAGCGATTGGCAAAACCTGGAAAAACATTGCTTGGGTCTGATAGTCATACATGTGCGAATGGCTGTATGGGGATGCTCGCTATAGGTGCTGGCGGTATTGACGTCGCCATGGCAATTGCTGGTGAACCAATTTACATTAAAATGCCGGAAGTGTTAGGAGTGAAACTAGTAGGAAATCTTCCCGACTGGGTAAGTGCCAAAGATGTGATTTTGGAAATGTTAAGACGTCATGATGTCAAAGGCGGCATCGGAAAAATCATTGAATATTATGGTCCAGGATTAGAACACCTAACCGCAATGGATCGCCATGTAATTGCTAATATGGGTGCAGAACTTGGTGCAACCGCCACTGTCTTTCCATCAGACAAGGAAGTAAAACGATTCTTAAAAAAGCAAAATCGAGAGGTAGATTGGCATGAATTAATAGCTGATGATGATGCCAATTATGATTTACACGATACGATAAATCTCACTGAATTGGAGCCATTGGTGGCAAAACCATCAAGCCCTGGAAATGTTGTAAAAGTCAACGAGTTAGAAGAAACACCAATTTATCAATCTTATATTGGTTCATCAGCAAACCCTGGCTTCCGAGATTTTGCTATTGCTGCAGAAATTGTAAAAAATAAACAAATCGCGACAGGTCTATCATTCGATATCAATCCAACATCAAGGCAAATGCTTACAAATCTTGTTGGGGAACTTCATATTGCCAGTCTTTTACAATCCGGTGCACGTCTACACCAAGCCGGTTGTAATGGATGTATTGGAATGGGACAAGCTCCAGCATCGGGAAGAAATAGCTTACGAACAACACCGCGAAATTTTCCTGGCCGTTCTGGCACTCGAGAGGACAGTGTTTATTTAGCTAGTCCAGAAACTGTTGCAGCATCTGCGTTAACAGGAAAAATCACAGATCCAAGAACATTAAATTTTGCTTACCCAAAAGTAAATGAACCTACTAAATCAATGGTAGATGATCACTTATTAGATGAACCACTTTCTTATCAAGAGGCTCAACATGTCGATCTTGTTAAGGGACCGAACATTGTATCAATTCCGGAAATGGATACATTACCAAATGAAATAGAAATACCTATTTTATTGCATGTTGGCGATAATATATCAACGGATGAAATACTTGCTGGTGGCGCTCGTGTCTTACCGTATCGCAGTAATTTACCCGAAATTAGTAAATTTACGTTTGAAGCAATCGATCCATCTTATTATGAACGGGGAATGAATAGCAAGGAAACTGGCGGTCATGCCATTATCAGTGGATACAATTATGGACAAGGATCAAGTCGCGAACATGCTGCACTTGCACCAAGCTATCTAGGACTACGTGTAGTAATCGCAAAAGATTATGCACGTATCCACTGGCAAAACCTAGTAAACTTTGGTGTTTTACCATTAACATTTTCTAATGAAAAAGATTTCAACAAATTAACGCAAGGTGACGTTCTCGAATTCTCCAACTTACGGGAAGTCATTACTAAGCAACAGGAATTTTCAGTATCAATAAAAGATAGAGATGATAAAGTAAATGTGAAACATACTTTATCAGAGCGACAGGTTCATATTGTATTAGCAGGTGGATTGATTAATTGGATTCGAGCTAAACAGGTATGATGGATTTTTCGGGAGATTAGTAATGCCTTTTTGGGCGATGTTTTGGCTCTCGGGATGATGTTTCTACTCTCGGGATGATGTTTTGACTCTCGCGCCGATGTTTTGGCTCTCGCGCCGATGTTTTGGCTCTCGCGCCGATGTTTCCGCTCTCGGGATGATGTTTCCGCTCTCGGGATGATGTTTCTGCTCTCGCGCCGATGTTTTGGCTCTCGCGCCGATGTTTCTGCTTTCGGGACGATGTTTTGACTCTCGCGCCGATGTTTCTGCTTTCGGGATGATGTTTTGACTCTCGCGCCGATGTTTCTGCTCTCGGGCTGATGTTTCTGCTTTCGGGACGATGTTTTGGCTCTCGCGCCGATGTTTTGGCTCTCGCGCCGATGTTTCTGCTTTCGGGACGATGTTTTGGCTCTCGGGCTGATGTTTTGGCTCTCGCGCCGATGTTTCTGCTTTCGGGATGATGTTTTGACTCTCGCGCCGATGTTTCTGCTTTCGGGATGATGTTTTGGCTCTCGCGCCGATGTTTCTGCTTTCGGGATGATGTTTTGACTCTCGGGACGATGTTTTGGCTCTCGGGACGATGTTTCCGCTCTCGGGCTGATGTTTCTGCTTTCGGGACGATGTTTCTGCTCTCGGGGCGATGTTTTGGCTCTCGGGATGATGTTTCCGCTCTCGGGACGATGTTTTGACTCTCGCGCCGATGTTTCTGCTTTCGGGGCGATGTTTTGGCTCTCGGGATGATGTTTTGACTCTCGGGATGATGTTTCTGCTTTCGGGCTGATGTTTTGGCTCTCGCGCCGATGTTTCTGCTCTCGGGCTGATGTTTTGGCTCTCGCGCCGATGTTTCTGCTTTCGGGACGATGTTTTGGCTCTCGCGCCGATGTTTTGGCTCTCGCGCCGATGTTTCTGCTTTCGGGATGATGTTTTGACTCTCGCGCCGATGTTTCCGCTCTCGGGACGATGTTTCCGCTCTCGGGCTGATGTTTTCCCGTTTCCGTGTGATACTCTCACAAATCAAGTTGATGACGGGGACAACCTTCATCCAATCTTAAAAAGCTGAACCCAATTCCTTTTGGGTTCAGCTTTTTAAATTACCTCATCTTCTATAAAAAGATGGAATGCCCATTAAGCATTTACCATCTTTACAAATTTATTTTCATAAATACGTTTCTTTTTCGTGTTATTTGTCGCATCAAAAAAGGCAATTACATCGGCAAATGCATTTTCTAACAGTTCACGATCCTTTATTTTCTCCAATTGTTCAATCGCACGTTCATAGTTAACCCCCGCAAGGTGCTTGTCTTCTTTATCCTTATGTTCCAAACAATACGCATATTGCATGTAAACCATACCAAGTTTACGGTCCGATTTTCCAGGTTGTTTTTTATACATATCAATCGCACGTTGATAGTATGGTACTGCTTCATCTAATTTTGATTGGTCAAAATAATAAAAAGCCATTTCAATTAATGCTTCAGCATGAACAAGGGTTTCAGATAAAGCTGAATCATCAATAAGTCCAAGCGTTTCTTTCAAGTAAGAATAAGCCATTTCATTATCATTACGACTGCCATAAATTTTTGCCAAACTTACTAGGCTATTAATTTTCATTTCTTTATTCTCATCCGCAAGTTCGACAGCCTTCTGCAAATATTCAATAGCTTCCTTTTGCTCATTTTTCGTTGAATAAAGCATACCAATTTTAAAATGCAAATAAAGAATCATATATTTATCCCGGATATCATCTGCCTGAAAATAGGTCAGGCCTTGTTTAAAGTATTTAATCGCACGTGTGAATTTTTCCAATTGCTCCTCTGCCTCACCTAAAACCAAATAACCACGTGCAAGCTTGATGCGATCAGGTTCTGCTTCCGTCTCCATTCGTTTCACTGCATCTGATAAAATTCTGCGGGCAAGTTTGTAGTCACTCATAAAGGCAAGTTCGCCTAGCGTAATAAGCTCATTGCCACTCATGCTATCCGCATCATTGTACAGTTGTTGAATAATTTCAGAAGACCGCCTAAATTCCTCGATTTGTGCATGGCTCACAGCTTCTAGCAACATTAAAAGTTCAACCAGTTGCTTATTATCCTGATATTTATCCCGAAGTTGTGCGGACTTTGAAAGTACATTCGGAAAGTGGTTACGCTTAAATTCTTCTAATAATTCCTGTAAGTCGTCTTTGTTTGCTTCATTCATTGTTTGTTCGAATTGTTCTTCCAAGTTTAAAATATCTTTATTCGCCATTGCTTCAATCCCCTATCAAGTAGCTTATTGTTCAGTCTAACCAAAAACATGAATTAAAAAACTTTTCTACTATATTGTAGCGAAAAAGTCGATTCTTTGCTGCTTTTTTCCTTAACTTTCATGAAATGATCATATTTCATGTTATAATCGAACTATCAAGGGAGCGTGATTTTCATGATCGTTTTTTATGATAGCTTTTGTTCCATGTGCCGAAACAGCTCAATCATTTGGAAGAAATTCGACTGGAATAATCATTTAACCTTTGAGTCGTTCCGTGACTTAGATAGTTATCCAAAAGCAATGGAAGAAAACCTTCATGTAAAAGAAAATGGACAATGGTACGTTGGATTCACTGCCTTAATCCAAATTGCGAAACACCTTCCATTACTATGGGTAGTTATTCCGTTTCTATATCTTTTTAAAATGATTGGTTTAGGGGATTATATCTATAAAAAAGTTGCAGCTAACAGAAAATTAATTCCGGTAAATCAATGTAATGATGAAGGATGCCAACTTCCTGCTAATAGAGATTGACATTACTTTGATTTATGTTCCACTGAATCGGAGGAGTAAATAGTAATGCTCATTTTTCCATTTTTGGCATCTGCTCTAATTAATATAGGATGATTGTATTCATTTTTAAAAGCAAAATCTGGTCCATACCAGCTTACCGTTGCATCACGGCCTGGCGGAACATATGGTACACTCCTGCTGTGTGAATAACGCTCAACAATTTCAATGCCAATAAGATTGACTGCATTATACAACGTAGAAGAAACCTGACAGATCCCCCCACCAATATCCTCTGCTAGCTCTCCTTTCACAATAACTGGGGCTCGCTTGTACCCTTTTTCCTTCGTTCGCTTTCCAACTACTTTATTAAATGAAAATGTCTCTCCAGGAAAAAGCACATGGTTATTTATCGCCGCGGCTGACAATTCAATATTACGGGTTCGCTCTTTATTACTTGATTTAAAATAAGTCTCATAACTCCCAATTTCATTCTCTTTTATTTCTGCCAACAATTCACTATCCACCTTGGGAAATACCTTTTTTTTCGGCACTTCTACCTTAACAGGTTTTCCATCATAAAAGAATTTACGGAATAACACATTAAACTTTTGTCGATCAAGCGTTATTCCTGGTTTCTCTTTGACAATTTCATCATTATCATTAAGGGAAGCATTTACTGGCTCTTTACGTATTTTCTGTTCTAGGTTATCAAGCAACAGATCCATTTTTTCATCTTCAATAAAGGGACCATCTAAAAAAGGAAGGGAATAATGATCACGTGTAACCGTTGTTAATATGTTACCTTGATCAGTCACCGCTAATTCATTAGGGATTATTGTTAATGGCGTAAACGTTAACAATAAAGAAAAAATGACAGATTTCATTCATCTCAACCTCCTTTACCTAGTATTCGAAATTGGAGCGGATTCATGTAATAATGTGTAATAAAAAAACTCCCTAAAGTTTAGGGAGTTTTTGCATTCATTAACGGAAATCTCTTGTATTTTCCATGCTTCGACTAGCACATGCATAACCTACGATCGATGCAAGTGTAGCTAAAATAAAATATAGTATTCCTTTTTTCATTCCATATATCCTCCTCATTCTTCCCTACACGCTTTCGAGTAGGTCAACGTTTAGCGGGACAGTCACTCCGCTTACGATTAAAATGGACGTACTTTTCCTTTTTTAAGAAGTAATTTGGGTCCGCCTTGCAAGAACAATGAACGGTTGTCAATTACTTTTTTCATCGTTGCAGCTGACTTACCATATAATTTTGTGCCTGAAAATACAGTTCCCATCGCGTCTGTTACACCAAGGGAAGCAACAGTTCCTTTATCATCAAACACAAAATTTGTTAAAGCTTGATGATGAAGAAGTGCGTAAATGTTATTTGCACATGTTGTTGCGTGTTGCATTGCTGCCTGTGCTGTTGGTGGGAATGGGCGTCCTTCTTTTTCGTTCATTACCCATGCACAGTCACCAAGAATGAAAATATTTTCTTCGCCTGGTGCACGCATGTCACCATTTACCGTAACTTTTCCTTTTGTCAATTCAAAACCAGATTTAGTTAAAACTGGGCTACCTGTAACACCGCCAGTCCAAACAATTGTACCGGCTTTTATTTCCTCATTGTCATCACCAACAACGAAGCTATCCGCTTTACATTCCTTGATTGCAGCACCTTCACGGAATTCTACACCGCGTTCTTGTAATGATTGTTTAGCGTAAGCAACCAGTTCTTTATCAAACCCAGGCATAATGGATGGAGCAGCCTCCACATTAATGATACGGACTTTACTGCGGTCAATATCGTATTTCTTACATAGTTGTGGAACTTTTTCAGCTAATTCACCAACAAATTCAATTCCCGTGAAACCACCACCGCCGACTAAGATATTTAGACTATCTTCATCTTTTTCTTCGCTATTTTTATATTGAATAAATTGATATTCAATATGTTCACGGATTAATTGACTTGAATCGATATCTTGAATAAAGAATGCATTTTCTTCCATTCCTTTTATACCAAATGTGTTTGTTACAAATCCAAGTGAAATGACTAAATAATCATACGAAATTTCACTGTTTTCCAACACAACAAGATTTTCATCTCGTTTTACTTCTACAACAGAATCATAAATTAAGCGAACGCGATTTGGATTAATGACATCGCTAATCATAAAACGCGCCTGGTTATGATTGATTGTTCCTGCTGCTACCTCATGTAACCAAGTTGTTTCATAATGATAGTTGTGTTTGTTGACGAGTACAATCTCCGCCTCTTCAGCACCTAACTTTTGTGTCAATTTTTTTGTTGTCATCATTCCTGCATAACCAGCACCAAGGACAACAATTTTTGGTTTGTTCATTGTCTTGTCCACCTTCCCTTTCATTTCATTTGCAAGTCAGTAAAGCTTACAGATAAAATAAATTACATTAAATAAAATTCCTTATGTAACAACATATCCATAATATCAAAGTTTTTATAAATAGGCTAACAATTAAATATTGTCATAGAAAAGTCAGAATTTCTGTGATAATTGTCATACAGGCTGTATTCGCTTTGTTTGTAGCTATTTGCCCCGTAGCTCGTTTACACTTCGCTTTCCGGGGGACGCTTATGAGGAAATATATACTTAGATATTTTTTCAAAAACAACAATCATTTAAAAATAGGCTTTCAAGAAAAGCGAAAAAAATACGTAAATCATTTTACATGATGGAAGAGGTGGATTATGGAACAGCTAACCATTCGTCAAACTGATCAAACTGTTGTTGAACTCTGTCAAAAAGATCCCTTTATGCATCAATTAGTAACGATTGTTGGGGACATCGAAGTAATGTTAAGACCGGATTATTTTCAGTCCTTAGTAAGATCCATGATTGGTCAACAAATTTCGGTAGCGGCTGCGAGTGCCATTTATAATCGATTGCAAACATTAATGGGAAACAAGATTACTGCTAAAGCTATTAAGGAATTGGATGATGATTCATTACGCTCTGTTGGTTTATCGGCAAGAAAAGTTGTTTATTTACGGGACCTTGCTGAAAAAACGTCTAGTTTAGAAGTTAATCTGAATTTGTTACCTGAATTGGATAACACACAAGTTATTAAACAGTTGACTAGTATTAAGGGTATTGGTAAATGGACTGCCGAAATGTTTTTAATTTTTTCTTTGACAAGGATGAATGTCCTAGCATTAGACGATATTGGTATTCAGCGCGGTGCAAAGTGGCTTTACCAAGTGGATAAATCCGAACGACGAAAAATTCTACAGAAAAAAGCTAATCTATGGGATCCGCATTTCACCATTGCTTCATTCTACTTATGGGAAGTGGTACATTTGGAATTTGATAAGTATTATGGGTCAATCAACGAAATAAAAACGGAATGCTAATTCTTCCGTTTTTATTTCGTTAAAGAAAAGTAGTATAAAACAAATAAGTGTGAATGTTATGATGTTTTTCAGATGAATTATATTGACAATAAGGCGTTCCATTCATACAATATTGGTATATGAAGATATACGCATATATTGAAAAACTAGGCTGTTTTCTAAAAGTTTGTTGTTTTAGAGGAAATAATTACGCAAAATTTTTACACCATCCTCCCCCGATAAGCGAATGTATTCGGGCTGCTGGGCAGATAGCGACAAACAATGTGAAAACAGTCAAACGTTAACATGAAAGGAGTATTGACATTGGAAAAAGAAATAAAAAGTCATGAAGATCTTGACGAGGAAACACTTTTTGTTGTATCACAAACCTTTAAAGCGCTAAATGACCCCACTAGAATCCGAATCTTATATTTGCTATTTGATAAAGAGTATTCCGTAAATGACATTGCCGAAAATCTACACCTTAGACAATCAACTGTTTCCCATCAGTTACGCTTTTTAAAAAATTTGCGATTGGTAAAATACCGAAGAGAAGGAACATCATTGTATTATTCTCACGATGATGAACATGTTATGGATATACTAAAACAAACGATTGAGCATGCTTGTCATCAGTAATACTTTAGATTGGAGGAAAATCTATTGGGACACGATCATACACACGGTGCAAATAAAAAAGCGTTAACGATTAGTTTTATCATCACGTTTGCTTACATGATTATTGAGGCAACAGGTGGATTCCTTACCAACAGTCTGGCATTACTATCAGATGCTGGGCATATGTTAAGTGACGCGATATCGTTAGGGGTTGGTGTACTCGCCTTTGTTATGGGAGAAAAGGTAGCAAATTACAGCAAAACATATGGATATAAGCGGTTTGAAATTCTTGCTGCACTATTTAACGGAGTTACCCTTATCCTCATTTCGTTATATATCATTTATGAAGCGTACCATAGATTTACGGATCCACCTGAAGTTGCGTCAACAGGTATGCTGATCATCGCCTGTATTGGCCTTGTAGTCAATATTGTTATTGCTTGGATATTAATGCGTGGTGATACCAAGGAAAATTTAAATTTAAGAGCAGCATTCCTTCACGTATTAGGTGATTTACTTGGGTCAATTGGGGCCATCGTAGCAGCACTACTAATTATGTTCTTTAACTGGGGCTGGGCAGATCCGCTTGCGAGCGTCATTGTATCAATCCTCATTTTAATTAGCGGTTTCCGCGTTGCTAAAGATGCCGTTCATGTTTTAATGGAGGGTACACCGAAGAATATTGAATTAGATGATATTATTCGTACCATTGAAAAAGTCTCTGGCATTGATAGTATCCATGACCTTCATGTATGGAGCATTACGAGCGGTCAAAATGCACTATCTTGTCATGCTGTAGTTGACGGTAAGCTAACAATTCAAGAAAGCCAAAATTTACTTCGATCAGTGGAAAGTAAATTAGAACATAAAGGAATTGGGCATGTAACGATTCAACTTGAAAACAAAGAGCACCCACACGAAGATTCCCTTATGTGTCAACAAGAGCAAGAACCACAAGAACACGATCATAATCATTGAAAAATGAAATGGCACTAGCATATTTAGCTAGTGCCATTATTTATCGGTGACAAGCGGGTAGAAAACAACGATCCACACGATAAAAACCTACTCATTTAACAGTGATCGATTTCTTTGGCATGGTATGCAAATCTCTAGCCGTTGTATGTGCATACATTTCAAATTCACCCTCATGATCAAATGTCACTTCCGCTGTGTATGTCCCGTCATCGTTATTTTTTGCTTCAACCATTGTACTATCATCTTCATTACCCTTTTCCCAGTATTCAAATTTGACTTCATCCGCATCCTTTACTTTTTCATCACCATATGTAACGATCGCCTTCAGTTCAACTGGCTCCTCAACACTTGTCGTATCAGGAACCGGGAATTCTACATGAAGTGCTTTTGGTTCCATATCTTGACTTTCTTTTTCATCTTCTCCACATGCTGCCAATACCGTAACTAGCAAAACAACGATAAATATCCCTATTATTTTTCGCATTTTTAATCCCCATCCCTTAACAAAAATTATCAATTTCTAACACAAATGTACCAATTGATTAAGATTTTATCAATGAACATTATGTGAATAATTTCCTTCATACAAACAATCTTTTAGAAAGCATCAAAAAAGCCATGATTTCCGAGAATCATGGCCTTGTTGTACGCTTATTCTTGCAAGGAAGCTTTTTCTTCACTCAAAGTACGATGACTTCTGTGTTTTACAATAAAATACACCATTGTTAACATCATGAATCCGATAATATAAGCAAATAGGATTCCAATATTTTGCCACATAAAGGTGAAGTTTCCGCTTGAGATAACTGCCTTAAATGCTTGCACTGTATATGTCATAGGCAGCGCTGCATTAATCGGCTGCAATGCATCAGGAATCAATTCGAGCGGGAATGTACCAGCGCTTGTCGTCAATTGAAAAATAAGAATAACAATTGCAAGGAAGCGTCCGGGATCACCCATTGATGTCACAAGAAATTGGATTAATGTCATAAATGCCAGACTAGTTACAATTGATGTTAAGACAAAAAGTGGAATACTTTTCACATCAATTCCTAAACCAAATAAAAGAATAACGTCAGCAATTAGCGCTTGTACAACACCAACCAACGCGATAACACCAAATTTGCCAATAAACCATGTGAGACCATTTTTAGGTTTAATAACAGGTTTTTTCAACTGATAAACGATCGTAATTAATAATGCTCCAACAAATAAGCCTAATGATAGGAAATACGGAGCAAATCCAGTACCATAGTTTGGAACTTTATTAATTTCTTGCTTATCAACGTTTACTGGGTTACCCATCATATCATACGTATCATCATCTGCATGTACGGAGTTTGCTTCACCAGCAGCAGCTCCGAGTTTGTTATGCAATTCATCTGTTCCATCTACTAATTCGACTGTTCCATTTGCCAACTCTTTTGAACCATCTGCCAATTCTTCTGTTCCATCACTAATTTGTGCAGTAGCGCCCGCTAACTCACTCATCCCGCTATCCAACTGACCAACACCTGTCGCTAATGTATCGGCTCCATTTGTTGCACCTGATAGCTTGGTGTTAAACAAAGCTAAACTATCAACATATTGTTTTTGACCATCACTTAGTGCAAGTGATCCTTCTTTCAATTGTTTTGAACCATCTGCTAATGCGTGAACACCACTTTGTAACGTTTCCTGTTTTTGATTAATCGTTACAATTCCATCGTAGAGTTTATTAAATGTTGGGTTAACTGCATCCTGAATTTGTCCTTCCAACCCACCTATTGCATTTGTAAATTGTTCGTTTACCTCATTTTTGTATTTGGTAAAGCCTTGGTTAAGACCAGAGCCAATACGTTGTTGTAATTGCTTTGGCAACTCATCTTTTGAAGGCGAACTTTCCTGAACTTGTTGCTGAAGCGATTCTAATACTTTCGGATCAACATTATTTTCTTTGAGCGTAACAATGATCTGCTTCATTTGTGCTGTTTGTTGCTTTGAAATCTGTTCAGCCAAAGCCCCTGATAACTGGCTATTTAATTGCGATTGCAACTCATCCAATCCAGCATTCATTTCGCCTACACTCGTTTGTAATTGCTTGCCAATTGTCTCAGCCATCTCAGTTGGAAGTTTCGTTTGGAATTCTTTTAGTCCATCCTTTACTTGGTCCGTTCCAGCAATTAGCTCTGGTACCTTTTTATCCATTTCTTGAAGCCCTTTATTAGCTTTGGCGGTTCCATTAACCAGACTTTGTGATCCATCTTGAACGTCTTTGGCAGCATTTAGTAATTTACCACTGCCATCTGACAATTGACTAATTCCATTGGCAAGATTTTTCGAACCATCAGCTACATCATCCATACCTGCTTTCGCCTGATTTACACCATTTTGAAATTCGATTGATTTGTCAGCTAATACAATTAAGTTATCTTTTAATTTTTCGGATCCATCTTCCAGTGCTTGTGCCCCATCATGCAGCTCTCCTGCGCCATCACTTGCATTTCCAAGACCATCTGCCATTTCTGTTACTTTATCAAACATCGTCTCCGCATAGGTTGCCGAAATCTCACTAGAAATAGCGGTTTTAATTTCTTTTACCGCTGTTTCACCAATTTGCGAAGAAAGAAAATTGTAACTTTCATTCGGGACATATTTCATTTGTAATTTTTTAGGTTTTTCATCTAGCAATGTTGTAGCATGTTGCGAAAAATTCTCTGGAATCTCAACCAACATATAATATTTTTGATTTTCTAATTCTTGATACCCATCTTCTTTTGAAACAAAATGGAACTGAAATTCTTCGTTGCCTTTTAATTTATCAACGAGCTCATCACCTAATTCCAATTCTTCCCCTTCGTAATTGGCACCTGTATCTTCATTGACAACAGCTACTGGTAAATCTTGAAGATGACCATATGGATCCCAAAATGACCATAAAAACATACCTGCATAAAGAATCGGTACAAAGATAACCGCAATGATCGGAATTAATATTTTTTTATTGCTAAAAATATTTTTTAACTCCGAAAAGAATAATGATTGTTTCATTTACTTATATCCTCCCATGATAATTGTTGACTATTTTATTCATCAAGTCAATTTAATGTAAAAATATGACCAATTTATTCATTTAGTCATTTTTATTCAAAAACTAAGGATCATCATTTCGTTGATAATCCCTCAAAAATGTATAAATTGAATAGTCGCGATATCTCATCTCTTCCCAACGGTTCATGGAATTGCTCCCAGTCAAAGATAAGCGATTTATACAATTTCAACATTACAAAAGCAGTTATTTCAGGATTACATGGTTTAATTTCACCTTTATTAACCGCCTTTTCTACGATATCTTTAATATAATTGATAATCGTGTTCTCTAACTTCTGAACAACCTCTAATACTTCAGGTGTTCCAATTTCACGTTCTTCCTGCAAAAGCTTGATCGTTAACTGATGATCTTTTCGAAATTCCAATAATTTAAGCAGTGCACAGGTAGCATTCTCATAAAACGGTAGACTTTCATCCATTGTATCTTCTGCAGCTGCCTTCATTTCCTTAATAAGTGAAGAAATTATTTCATCAAATAACTCTTCCTTATTTTTAAAAAAAGTATAAATCGTCCCCTTTCCGACATTTGCCAGTTTTGCAACTTGATCCATTGTTGTTGCCTTATATCCAAATAAAGAAAAAGATTTTGTGGCTGCATCAACAATTGATTGTTTACGGTCAATTGCCATTCATTCCACCCACCCTCCATTATGACCAAATGATTATATTGGTCATTTTGTACAAATTGAATCATACCATTATTTTTAATTCCTTTCAATCGCTAGAGTGTCCTCACAAGAAAATTAACAGCTTCTCTCGGAATACCAAAAAAACAGTTGACACTTTTAAAAAAAGCTGTAATAATACTTAAGATAAGTTTATACGGTTACCTTTAATTCAGTCCTGTGAGGCTGGCAAGGTGGAGCAGATGATGGTTTGTTATTGATTAAAACGGTAGAAGTAAATCTTACTGTTCTATTCGCTCACATACACCTTGCCTATATATAGGCAAGGTGTTTTTTGTATTTTTATCCGCATTATTATAATGGTAGCCGGTAAACCTAATTTTTAAAAGGAGAGAGAAAAATGGCACATAAGGAAATACAAGTTCACGACCGTTTACCTTTTTTACAAAGTTTACCATTAGGTATCCAACATTTATTTGCCATGTTTGGCTCAAACGTACTGGTACCTGTACTATTCGGAGTCGATCCGGCAACCATCCTATTAATGAATGGGATTGGAACATTGTTATATATTTTTATTACAAAAGGGAAAATCCCTGCATTTTTGGGAGCCAGTTTTGCCTTTATATCCCCTACTTTTGTTGTATTAGGTCAGTATGCGGGTGGAGCAGGCTATAGTTATGTACTAGGTGGCTTCTTCATGGTCGGGATTGTCTTATGTATTGTGGCACTTATTGTCAAATTTGTAGGTACAGCATGGATAGACGTCATATTCCCACCAGCGGCAATGGGGGCGATTGTTGCCGTTATCGGATTAGAGCTTGTTCCAACTGCAGCAGAAATGGCAGGGTGGATTGCCCCGGCAGATGCTGACGGAACCTGGACAATTGATCCTAATGTTGCAATTGTTTCACTTCTAACTCTAGCAATAACCATTATTTGTTGGGTCACACTTCGCGGCTTTTTGAAAATCATTCCTATCTTAATCGGCATTATTACTGGATACATCATTGCCTACGCATTCGGTATAGTAGACCTATCAAAAGTTCAAGAGGCCGCCTGGATTTCTGCACCAACTTATTACCAGATGAAAATTGACTGGTCGGCAATTCTCGTGATTTTGCCTGCAGCACTTGTTATTATTCCAGAGCATATTGGACACTTATTTGTGACAGGAAACATCGTTAAAAGTGATTTAACAAAAGATCCCGGACTTGATCGTTCATTAGCAGGGAACGGAATCTCTACGATTATTTCCAGCTTCTTCGGTTCTACTCCAAACACAACCTATGGGGAAAACATTGGAGTTCTAGCTATAACAAGAGTTTACTCAACTTGGATAATAGGATTAGCAGCGGTGATGGCTATCATCTTGTCTTTCTGCGGAAAACTGGCAGCATTAATTTCGTCGATTCCAGCACCTGTTATGGGCGGTGTATCCTTGTTATTATTTGGTATCATTGCAGCAAGCGGACTCAGAATGCTTGTCGAGTCAAAAGTGGATTACAATCGTTCACAAAATTTAATCTTAACGTGTGTTGTTCTTGTTATTGGCATCAGTGGTGCAACCGTTCAAATTGGTTCTGTTGCCCTAACAGGGATGGGCTTAGCAACAATTGTAGCCATCATCCTTGGATTATTCTTTAAATTACTTGATGTGTTGAAGTTGTCAAATGAGTAATATTAAACATAAGGCCGTATCTCAATCGATACGGCTTTACTAGTTTTAGAGATTTATTTCCCAAAATCCATCTTCCAGCTAAAATAATCATTATCTGGATTTTTTTCATAGCTTAAATAGGCATTAAATTTGCTTCCTTTTTTACTTGTCAGTCCTTTTACATAGGTTCTTTTGTTTTTTAACAGCTGCTTCACCATCGTTTTTGTAGGTTTCTTTTTCATTGTCGCTAAATACTTGTCATTTTTCCATATCACAAATTTACAGCCGCTCTTCCAATTACTGCAACCAAACCCCTTTTTTCCTTCGATTACACTGCTTCCACATTGCGGACAAGACCCTAATCTTTCATTTGTTTTTCGAGGTGACTGAGAAATTTCATTAATGATAATATCCTGCCCAGCTTTGATTGTCGCCACTGACTCATTGGTAAAATGAAAGACGACACGTAAAAATTCCTTTTTGTCGATCTCCCCTTTTTGAATATCTGATAATGTCTTCTCCAAGCGACCAGTAAATTCTAAATCAAACAGATCCTTTACCGGGAATGTTTCCACAAGCCTTTTGCCTAAATCGGAACAGAATAGATGTTTACCTTGTCCCGCGATATAGCCGACATCTTTCAATTTCTTAATTGTTTCGGCCCTAGTCGCCGGTGTTCCAATGCTGAATCCAGTCAAAATACTCCCCATTTGTTCTTCATTTTCATCTTCCTTAAAATTTTTTCCACACGTCTCCATGACTCGCAATAGCGTTTTCTCTGTGTGATGCTTTGGCGGTTTTGTTACATGGGAGGTAACTTTTGAATCCAGCAAACTTACATTGTCATTTACCTGAACTATTGGTAATAGATTGTCCTTCGATTGAATGTTTTCTACCTTTTTCCATCCTTCAACAAGCTGTACTTTTCCCTTCGAAGCAAAGTGTCCTTTCACTTCATCTATTTTTGTGATGAGCTTTGTTTCCTCATATTCGGCAACAGGCATAAATTGCATGATAAAACGATTTTTAATTGCGATATACACGATTTGTTCATCACTCGTTAGACGTTTTGGTTTCACATAAGTTGGAATGATCGCGCTGTGACTTTCCACCTTGGCATTGTTAAAGACCCGCTTCGTTTTCTTGAATTTAATCTCATCTTTATACGGCAGATCTTCTGCTAATGTTTTCAATACGTTGGCTGTCTTCCCAACTAAGCTCTCGTCTAAAGCAACACTAGAAGTACGCGGATATGTGATAAATTTTTTCTCATAAAGTGATTGGGCAACTTTCAATACTTTATCAGATGTCCAGCCTTTATATTTATTCGTTATGTATCCTTGCAAGTTAGATAAATTGAACAATAATGGGGCAAACTCCTTCTTCTTCTCCACTTGTTTGTCGGTAATTATTGCTTGCTTTCCTTGAATAGTCTTTTGAATGTTGTCCAACGTATCTTTTTGTTTAAATTTTTCTTGTTTTGCCTCAACATATGTACCTTCATACGCTTGCTTATCATCTGTCTGAAAGGTTGCTGTTAATTTAAAATAATCCTCTGGTACAAAATTTTCAATTTCCTTATCGCGATCATAAATTATTTTCAACGTAGGCAACAGAACCCTTCCAATGTTCAGCGCTTTTCCCTTACCTTTTTGATATTTTAATGTCGCAACAGAGGTTAAATTAATCCCAATCACCCAATCAGCCCATTGCCTGCTAACTCCGGCATCTCTCAATGGCTGCATTGTCTCATTTGGTCTCATCTTTTCGATTCCTTGAAGCACTTCCTCTGTGGTCCATTCATTAAGTAACAAGCGATACACTGGTTTATTTGGATTTGCCCGATAAATAATGCTATCCCCAATTAATTGCCCTTCCCGATCATAATCACATGCAGAGATGATTGTATCAACGTCAGTTCGTCTCATTAAATAATGAATCGTTTTTAATTGCTTTGTTGCACCCTGATCTGATCGTTGCCTATTTCGTGGATCAGTTTTTATTTTATACTTAAAATTAGCAGGGATAAACGGAAAGTTGTCTAGTTTCCATCGTGCCATTTTGCTATCATAGTCTTTTGCGTCGTATAGCTGAACCAAATGACCAAAAGCCCACGTAATGATATAGTTGTTTCCTTCAAAATAGCCATCTTTTTTACCTTTAATTTTTAGCGCATCTGCAATGTTTTTCGCAACTGAAGGTTTTTCCGCTAAAATTAATCGCATTGGCATTCACCCCTTTGTTATTTTATAACATATAACCTTATATATTTTCTCACGCTTTAGGCAAACTAATAACGATTGGAGGAGGGACTATATGAATAAAAAGAAGATGCGAAAAAATAATAATGTGCAAGCACCAGGTATTGATCCTGATGATTCTTACGGGGAGGATGCAACCCAATCCGAAATTGAAAACGAAGAATCGACAACTGTTACAAGGCTCACCTATGATGAATATGATCCAAGTGAGGAATAATTGCTTCTCCTCAAAAAATGCCTAGCCCACTTGAAAAATAAGTGGGTTTTTTTAGGTTTGCAATCCTTAATACATGCCATTATCATAGCATATTTTTCTCAAAATGACGAACATTCGTTTTGCTAACGTGTGTTTTTATATAAATTTTATGGTTTACAAAAAATCGTAAAAAGCGTAACATAAAAAAAGTGATTTTATTTACCTGGGTAAATAATGAGGTGAAAAAATGGACCATATGGACAATCGAAACTTGTTTCACTTACTTAATCAGCGCTATCGGTTTATCGAAAAAGAAATGAACAGACGGCTTTATGACCATGGATTGTATACATCTCAGTGGTCCATTATTTTTTGTCTGGAGCGTTTTGGCCCAATGACACAAACTGCGATTTGGAAATACCTTAACGTAGAAGCGCCAACCGTTACCCGTACACTATCTCGGATGGAGAAAAGCGGATGGATTGTTCGGAAAAGAGGTACAGACAAACGTGAACGTGTTATTGAATTGACAGAGGGAGCAAAGCGAGAGTTTACAAAAGTTCATCAAACAATGGATGAATTTGAGCAAGACATGCTGGCTAATTTGTCGTCAGCTGAAAAACAGCAATTGAAACAATTACTACAAAAAATTGGTACAACAGGAGAGGAAAATCATTGAGTAACAATCAACAACCAATCTGGACGAGAAGTTTTATTAGTATTTCCGTGACACAGTTCATGGTTTTTTTAGTTTTTTATGCATTACTAACGACACTCCCAATTTATGTAATTGACAACATGGGAGGGTCAGAAGCTGAAGGTGGATTAGTCGTTACGGTTATGTTAATAGCCGCAATAATTGTACGCCCATTTTCAGCAAAATTATTAGATAAACTTGGTAAGAAAAAAGGACTCATCATAAGTGTTGCTATTTTTACAGCAACCTCATTCCTCTATATTTGGACAGATCAATTCATCTCATTATTATTACTTCGTTTCTTTCACGGACTTTCATTTGGTGTGATTTCTACAGCAACTGGAGCAATTGCTGCGGATGTTATACCTCCATCAAGGCGTGGTGAAGGGCTTGGATATTTTGCAATGGCAATGAATCTTGCAGTTGTGGCTGGGCCTTTTATCGGATTATCATTGTTGCAATTTATCACCTTTCAAATGCTCTTTGTTATTCTAAGTGTCCTTATGATAAGTGGTGTCATTTGCTCTATTTTAGTTCATGTCCCTGCAACTGATGCGGTTAATAATTCTGAAACAGTAAAACACAAATTTACACTGCATGATTTAATTGAGTTAAAGGCAATACCAATTGCACTTATCAGTAGCTTGGCTTCGCTAGCCTATGCAAGTGTTTTATCGTTTATTTCGGTTTATGCCGATTCAATTGGACTATCCGCAGCTGCCAGCTATTTCTTTCTAGTGTTCGCAATTGTTATGATCGCATCACGACCATATTTCGGTAAAGCATTCGATTTACGAGGACCATCATTCGTTATTTTACCTTGTTTATTCATCTTTGCCATTGGTCTTGTTATGTTAAGTTTCACCGATAATGCTTGGATGCTGTTAATTTCAGCAGGGCTTACTGGTCTTGGTTATGGAACAATTTTGCCAAGTTTCCAAACAATGGCAATCCAGGCTGCACCTAACCACCGAAGCAGCCATGCTACAGCAACATTTTTTATGTTTTATGATTCCGGTATCGCAGTGGGGTCGTTTGTATGGGGTTTTGTCGTAGCAGCTTTCGGTTTTGAAAAGTTATATATTCTATGTGCTGTCGTGGTTTTAGTAGCTGTCGGCCTGTTCAGCCTTCATCAAGGAAAACAGAAACCAAAATTTTCAAAGCAAGAAATTTATCGATAAGATTTAAGCCAACCTGTATTCATTTCGCTGCTTGAAATGGTACAGGTTTTTTTCTTTTCCAATTCGAGTGTTAATAAATCATCTAGAAAAAATATTAAAGATAATACATAACTAACGTGTAAAACGGAACCATAATATTAGCAAGTCCCTAAAAAATCGATGGAGGTTATTTCAATGGCTCAACAAAATTCACAGCAGCAATTACAACAAGCATTGCAGCAGGCTCAGCAAGCGCAACAAGCAGTGCAACAGGCTCAATCTAGTGCTAATCCACAACAACTGCAACAAGCTCAGCAGCAGTTGCAGCAAGCAGAACAGGGGTTGCAAAATGCGCAAACGCAAGCTGGTTCTAATGCACAACAAAACTCACAGCTACAACAAGCACAGCAACAATTACAACAAGCACGTCAGCAAGTGCAACAAGCTCAGCAAACACAACAGACACAAGCATCACAGCAAAATAATAACTTTCAATAAGCCTAATAACGCGTAAAAAGGGAACCTCAACATTGGTTCCCTTTTTTACTTGGATTTCTCAATTTGAGCTATAATATTTACAATTTTATCCTCTATCTCAGGCCCAACCTCTTCATCAAGTAAATTATTCAACATAATGGAGAAGATTACTTTTTCCCCACTATTTGTTTTTATGTATCCTGATAAGGTGCTAACTCCATAAATAGTTCCTGTTTTAGCCTGTACCTTCCCCTTAATATCCCCCAAACGGTTTCGCAATGTCCCACCAACCATACGGTCATCACTTCCAGCAACAGGAAGTGCATTTAGATAGGTGGAAAACCAACTTTGATTTTGAACATTGTATAATAATTTGGAGATTTCGTTAGGTGGAATCAAATCAATATGTGATATACCTGATCCATCCCGAATTAGCAATGTATCCGTATTCACCCCAAGTTTCGTCAGCTCTTTCTTCATCACTTCCAATCCTTTTTCCCAACTTCCTTCCCCATAGACAACCTTTCCCATCTCTTTAAGCAAAACTTCTGCATGGGTATTATTACTTAACTTCATAAAAGGAGTTAGCAACTCTGCCAACCTCATTGATTGATGGGCAACCAAAACTTCTGCATCATCTGAAGCCTGTCCCGTTCTCAACTCGCCAGTCCATGCAATCCCCTTCTTTTTCAATGATTGTTTAAACAGATCCAATGCATATCCGGTTGGTTCCCATACTGCCATCCACTCCCGAATATTTGGTGATGCAATAGGAATCGTTCCTTCAATGATTATTTCATTCGTACCATGTTGCCGTGTGATCGTAATATCCTCTTCTACATCAGCGGTAACTGTTTTTGCCTGATTAATTACCTCTATGTAATCAGTTGCTGGTGTAACTGTAAAATCTGGCTTTTCCCCAATTTTACTGCCTGGACTTACTTCCACAATTACAGTACCAGCATCATAATCTTGATTTGGTGAAGCGGTTAATGCAGAAATTTGTGCCCCATAATAGTAATGTTCGTCACTCCAAATTAAATCAGGTGATAATCGAACATCATCATACCACGTGTCGTCACCAATAATGTCGCCTTCTATCGTTTCAATTCCCTTTTCCCGCAATTTTGCAGCAAACGTATCAAAGTCACTAAGTAGTAATGTTGGATCTCCCTTTCCTTTCAGATAAAGATTCCCAGCTAATTTGCTTCCTTTTACAGTTCCATCCGTCAACACCTCGGTCGAAAACGTATGATCTTCACCTAATATAGAAAGTGCGGATGCAGCAGTTAACAGTTTCATATTGGAAGCTGGCCTGAGTCGAGTGTCCCCCATACGTTCGTATAGTATCTTCCCATCTGAGGCGGAACGAACGCTAACACCAATTAATGCCCCATGTAAAAGTGGCTCATTCTGAATAAATTGATCCAATTTGGGCTTCATCTTACCCTTTTTCTCCAGATCTATTTGTTGTTTCATATTACTTGCCTCCTCCACCTCAGGCACTATTTCTTCATCGTTAGAAGGTACAGATGCTGCAACAAAGACAATCAATACCAGAATTAATCCAAACGTACCTATTTTTAAATATCTCATTCCTTCACCTCTTTTTTGCAGCTTTCCCTTCATAAAAGTATTTCCACATCTGCTTGTCAGAATCCTTTATTCATGACAAATTTTTATTAGACACAATAAAACGTCTAACCTAGCGTGAGTTAAACGTTTTGGTAGCATTAATTATCATGAATTAACTAGAAATACAGGATAAAAAGTCACCCCTTAGGATGACTTTTCTCCGATTTAGTCGATTCTTCCTCTTCATCGCTTATCAGTGAACTCGTTGTTCGCTTGAATTCAGACAATGTTTTACCAAATGCAGATCCTATTTCAGGAAGCTTTTTTGGTCCAAAAATGATTAGGGCTATAATCAAAATAAGGATCAACCCAGGTATGCCAATATTTGTAAGCATTTTTATAGCACCTTCTTCCCTTTTATTACTTAAAGACTAAGTGATCTCTACCTTTAAGCAAGCATGCCCCCATTTTTATGATACTTCATTATCCCTTCAGCAGCCCGATATGCTAGGGCACCAACAGTTCCAGTTGGATTATAACCGCCATTATGAGAAAAAGCTGATGCACCAACAACAAATAAGTTTTCCATGTCCCACATTTGTAAGTAATTATTAACTGCGGATGTATCCGGATCTGCACCCATAATTACACCACCAGTATTGTGAGTGGATTGATAGGTAGTAATATTGTACGGACCTAGTTCATCCATGGCATCGACCTTATCAGCACCCATTTCTTTAAGGATTCCACTAGCTTTTTGTGCGGTAAAATTGGCAAGGTTACGATCCTGTTCCTCAAAATCAAATGTCATCCGAATAAGTGGATCGCCAAACGTATCCTTGTACATCGGATCAAGGTCTAGATAATGATGCTGATACGGCATACTGGCTCCCATCGCACCAACGGATAATGTTTGGTTAATATAATTGAGCGAGTTTTTCTTGAATTCCTTGCCCCATGTTGGAGAGCCTTTTGGAATCGGATTATTTGCAATTGGTCTTGCCCCAGTCTGTGTTAAAGCAAGATAACCACCATGGATAAAATCAACATCCGAATGGTCAAAGTTATCGCCATTATAATCATCGATAACCATTCCGAGTGCCCCAGCTCCAGCAAAATTATTGAATTGTTTATCTTTGAAATATCCAGTTGCTGCACCTTTGACAACCTGATAAGCATAGTTTTTTCCAATAACACCTTTACCTGTTGAAGGATCATAAGGACGACTGACTTTGGAGTTTAGCAATAGTTTTACATTGTTAAAAACATAAGTTGTCAATACAACCACATCTGCTGGTTGTTCTATCTCTTCTCCAGTAGTGACATCGGTGTAAAGTACTCCAGTAGCTTTACCATCCTTATGTAAAACCCGTCTGACCCAGGAGTGTGTACGTAAATCAAACTTCCCAGTCTTATTGGCAACTGGAATAACAGTAACAACCGGATCCGCTTTTGCCCCATATTCACAACCAAACCGTTCACAAAAAGCACAATACTGACATGCCGCTCTTGAAATACCATCAGGATTTGTGTAGTTTTCCGATAAATTGGCGGACGGTATCGTATATGGATGATACTTCAAATTTTCTGTTGCCTTTTTAAACATTGTCATTTGTGGGGAATGCTTCATTGGACCTGTCGGGTATTTATCAGAACGCTTTCCGCCAAGCGGATTTTCTTCACCCGAAATGCCAGCCATTTTCTCAAATTGATCATAGTATGGCTCCAATTCATCATACGTAATCCCCCAATCCTGAATGGTCATGTCAGCGGGAATTTTGTTTTTACCATACTTATCAATCGTTTTACTACGAATTTCAAAATCATAAGGTAAGAAACGGAATGTCTGCCCATTCCAATGAACTCCAGCACCACCTAGACCTTCTCCTAAAAGAAAAGACCCATATTGCCGCATTGGTAATGCCCGCATTTTTTCATTACTTCGAAACGTAAGTGTATCCTTTGATAGATCTTGCATCAACTCATGGCGAATCGCATACCTTAATTCGTCGTGTACCATATAGTAATCCTCTGTATGTCTTTCTTCGCCCTTTTCCAAACCAACGACGTTAAGCCCTTGCTTTGTTAGTTCTGAGGCAATAATACCTCCACCCCAGCCAACTCCAGCTATCACAACGTCAACTTTTGGCATCTTTTTTGCCATTTTTCATTCACCTCTTTCATTACTTTACATATGATCCCGTAGGCTACTAGGCTCAATTTCTTTAAAATCGCCTTCTATAATATCCGTGTAGCCCATTTGATCTCCTGGATAATTTCTCATTTTCCATGCGTCCATATCCATATTACCGCCATAAAGCGGATCACTATACAGCCCTTCTAGTGTTGCGCCTCGTAGCAAATCAAAAAAACCACTTGCTGAAATTGTGCTCAATTTAACATTATCTTCTTGAAAATCTTTTAAAATGGTATCTTGTTGCTCTTCCGTAATTTCTGTGAACCCTTTTTTAAATTTCTGATGGCTATAATTTTGCATTTCACGTAAGCCAATCCTGAAAATTTCCCGACGTTTTAATCGACCTTGGTACCCTTGAACTTTTTCACCGTGGAAGAAAGGAGGCTCCATGTAGTCCCTTGCATTAAATCCATAAGACCCAGCAAGCTGATGATCAATGTAATATGCTACACCTAAATCTTGTGCTCCAGGACCATGATCATCCTTAGGAAAAATACGTTCTGTCGCAGCTTCCGTCGTTTTAAATTCTGCTTGACTGAGATACATAAGTGCATGATTATAACTTTTCGTTTTTTTGGTAGTCTTTTGTTCTTCTTGATCACCAACATCCCACGGGATCATGCTGCCAAGTACTCCACCAACTGCAAGACCACCAACTGCTATCCCAGAACTTTTTAAAAATTTTCTGCGTGACGCGTCTTCGGTTTCTTCTTGACCTCGCTTATTTTCGTCCGTCAATCCATATACCTCCCTACTAAAAAATATTTTAGTCATTTTATTATGTCACCAGAATTAACTATTCATGCATAAAAAACATAATTAACCACTCATGCTAAAAAATAAATTGGGCAAAATAAACAAGATCATAAAATACAGAGGAGGTAAAAAAAATGATATCAATCAGGAAAGGCATAACAATTATGTTGTTTCTCAGTATGGCATTATTCGCTTCTGCCTGTGCCAATCAAGATCAAGGAGCAGCAGATGCAGATCAGTTAAATGGTGAAGACACAACAAATGTTTCCAATCATTCAGCTGATAACGAGGGTTTAGATAATCCGGATATCATTCCAAGTGAACTCAGTAATAAAAAGAGCACCACGAATAAAGACGGAACTACATACTCTGGTATGGGAAATAGTATTTACGGCACGATCGGTAGTTCCGGTGTCCATGAAGGAGGAATTTCTTCATATTTCGAGTCCATATTGAAAGGTCAAGGAATTACGGGCGTTAAAGTATTTGTTATTGATGATTCTGTCGTGTTAGCAAGGAACAAAGCGGGAACAACTAGTCACAAATACGATAATATGCAAAATGATTTATTAAGTGGAAATGAAGGAATGTCAGGAAAAGGAGAACCTGAAGGAGTAGAAGATGGTAAAAATGAAAGCCATGATAATTTGGACCAAGCAAAAGAAGAAGTTAACGACATGTTTA
Organism: Lentibacillus sp. Marseille-P4043; assembly: GCF_900258515.1. Classification (NCBI taxonomy): domain Bacteria; kingdom Bacillati; phylum Bacillota; class Bacilli; order Caryophanales; family Bacillaceae; genus Lentibacillus; species Lentibacillus sp. Marseille-P4043. The sequence continues at coordinate 3,284,954 of NZ_LT984884.1, forward strand.
ATGGGAATGTCAAAATATTAACGGTTACGAACCCAGAAGCGCTTGACCTTATTGAACAGATTAAAGAAGATATTAAATCATCCTCGTTTCAAACGGCTTCGAACGATTTACTAAAACTTTTGCAAATGACAGAGTAATGAAACGAAACATCCCCTGTTAAAGATAGCAGGGGATGTTTTTGGATTGGAGTACTCGGGTTTCGGGCTGATGTTTTGCTTTTCGGGCTGATGTTTTGCTTTCGGGCTGATGTTTTGCTTTTCGGGCTGATGTTTTGCTTTTCGGGCTGATGTTTTGCTTTTCGGGCTGATGTTTTGCTTTTCGGGTTGATGTTTTGCTTTTCGGGTTGATGTTTTGCTTTTCGGGTTGATGTTTTGCTTTTCGGGTTGATGTTTTGCTTTTCGGGTTGATGTTTTGCTTTTCGGGTTGATGTTTTGCTTTTCGGGTTGATGTTTTGCTTTTCGGGTTGATGTTTTGCTTTTCGGGTTGATGTTTTGCTTTTCGGGTTGATGTTTTGCTTTTCGGGTTGATGTTTTGCTTTTCGGGTTGATGTTTTGCTTTTCGGGTTGTTGTTTTGCTTTTCGGGTTGATGTTTTGCTTTTCGGGTTGATGTTTTGCTTTTCGGGTTGATGTTTTGCTTTTCTTCGGGTTGATGTTTTGCTTTTCGGGTTGATGTTTTGCTTTTCGGGTTGATGTTTTGCTTTTCGGGTTGATGTTTTGCTTTTCGGGTTGATGTTTTGCTTTTCGGGTTGATGTTTTGCTTTTCGGGTCTCAATCCTCTGAAATCGGATTGAGACCCCAATCAAACCAGGCAACAGCTCTACCACAAATCTCCCCTCTCTTTTTTACGCTCTCGCATTGCTTCAGTCCATGCTTCAACTTGATCATGGATACCATCAGATCGTTCATCAATTTCCGCTATTTTTTCTGAGCGAAAGTCTTGCATAGTATCCATCATATTACGATAGCGATCGGAAATTAATGTCTTTAATTTATCACTTATATCGGAATCCAGCATTTCTTCTTCTCTCAATATAGCTAATGCTTCATCATATCTTGCCTTTTCATTTTTTATTACCGTTCGAATGATTTCTAGCTCTTTATCGAACCTTTCATATTCGTCTAGTATTTCCCACGGTCCAGGAGCTTTTGTAAATGCCCATGCCAAGTCGACATTCGATGGTAGCCATTCTTTTTCAATCGTTGTTTTTAAATCATCTGCATCATCAGCACCATAATATTCTCCCTCTCCAGCCTCTGATACTGCTTTTAGTTGGCTTTCCGCATCTTTGTCAACGTGGAAGCCAATTATATTTACGGTTCGTTTATCATTATTTTTTACAAATGCTTTTGCCTCTTTAACCGGATCGCCATCACACGTTTCGATGCCATCACTAACGATGTAAACTGTTATCGTTCCATCCATATCTTTGCTCATTTCCGAAGACTTTTTTATCGCGCTTGCCAATGGTGTCCATCCTTTACTTTCAAACGTTGCTAAAGACTCCTCAAATGTTGCTTGATTATAGGAATCCATTGGATATATTTCTTCAATCCCGGTACAGGATAATTGCTTATCTGCATCAGATTCCGATCCCTTATGACCGTAAACAACTAAAGATACTTCATTTTCTTGACCAATTGTTTCCGCAAAACGCTTTACTGCATCCTTAGCAATATCCATTTTCACTTCGTCATCAACACGTAAAAGCATGCTGGAGCTCGCATCTAATAATATAATTGCCTTTCCTGACTTAGGTTCATTTTTCACTTCCTCAGCAGTCTTTCCAGGCTCAGGTAAAAATGGCTCTTCAAATTCGGGTTCAAAATCCTCTGCCTGCTCAATAACTTCTGAATAATAATGACTTCCCAATAAGTGAACGAGACCCTTTTGCAGCTTTACAGGATTTTGCGTTTCATCCGTCAATTTTTCTAAGCTACTTTTCAATTCCTTGCCCAACTTATTGCTCAATTCAGCACTATCTTCTTGCTTCAATTCTACTTCTAACGTCATATCCTGCATTAATTTTCCACCCTGTTGTGCTTTTAAATCTTTTCGGGAGTCCCCTAGTATTATGGAGTCCAATTGATCGACACTAGGTGAAACTGCTTGCTGGCTTTTTTCTTCCGTATTATCCTTGCTCGTGTTTTTACTAACTTGTTTATCCTTATCACTGCATGCACCTAGCACTAACAGCAACGAAATGAAAAAAATCCCCACATACATTCTTTTCATCATCCGTTCATCCTCTCTTTCCGTCCTATATAGAAGAATGAACAGATAGACCTTGTTAGTCAATCGTACGAAAGTTCTAAATATATATCCGAGTAGGTATATAGAACCGAATTTACACATTAAAAAAATAATGTATAGCCGTTTCCATTATGGTACTTGTGTCATCTAATATAGAAACTACTGTTATAAAGGATGATAAATATGAGTCCAAAACTTACGAAATTTGTTGATCGCCTGCCAATCTTGAAAACGTTGAGGCCAACTCGATCAACTAACAACAAAGATTATTATGAGGTTCGTATTAGTGAGTTTAGGCAGAAATTGCACAGAGATTTAAGGCCGACACGTTTGTGGGGATACAATCGTCAGTATCCAGGGCCAATCATTGATGTCACAAGTGGCAGACCAATCCAAGTAAAATGGATGAATAAACTTCCTAGCAACCATTTACTCCCTGTTGACCGTTCCATACACAATGTAAAAGAACTTCCGGAGGTTCGCACCGTTACACATTTACATGGAAGTGAAACCAAGCCAGAAAGTGATGGGTATCCAGAAGCATGGTTTACAAGAGATTTTAAAGAAGTCGGTCCATTTTTTGAGCGAAAGATTTATGAATACCCAAACCACCAAAGGGCCACTTTGCTGTGGTATCATGATCACGCAATGGGTATTACCAGGCTTAACATGTATGCAGGTTTGGCTGGTTTGTACATCATTCGTGACAAACAAGAAGAATCATTACAGCTGCCAAAGGGGAAATATGAAATTCCTTTGATGATTCAAGATCGATCATTTAATCAGGATGGTTCACTATTTTATCCGCGACAACCAGACGATCCTGCTGAAAATTTACCTGATCCTTCGATTACACCGTTCTTTCTCGGTGACACAATTGTTGTGAATGGTAAAGTATGGCCATTTCTCGAAGTGGAACCGCGTAAATATCGTTTTCGCATCTTAAATGGTTCGAATACACGCGCATATCAACTGTATCTAGACAGTGGTAAGCATTTTTATCAAATCGGATCAGATGGAGGACTACTACAAAAGACACTAAAAGTAAAAAAATTGTCAATCGAGCCAGCGGAACGAGTTGATCTCATTATTGACTTCGCAGATTTTGCAGGCCAAAAAATACATTTAAAAAATGATCTCGGTCAGAATGCTGATCCAACTGACGAAACAGATGATATAATGCAATTTATCGTGAACATCCCACTTTCTAAAAAAGGCAAAGATACAATTCCTAAAAAATTATCTTCTATTCCTTCACTAAAGCAAAATAATGTGTCAGCAATCAGGAATTTAAAACTTGTCGGTTCAACAGACGATCTTGATCGGCCTTTGCTATTACTTGACAATAAAATGTGGATGGATCCGGTTACAGAAAAACCGCAATTAGGATCAACAGAAATATGGTCGTTAATGAACGTAACAGGATTTACGCATCCAATTCATATTCACTTAATCCAATTTCAAGTCTTAGATCGTCGACCATTTGATCTGGATCAATATAATAAAGATGGAAGTATCGTATACACTGGACCAGCTGTTCCACCAGAACCGAATGAACGGGGATGGAAAGACACTGTTGCTGCCCATTCCGCTGAAATTACGCGGGTAATTGCTAATTTCTCTCCTTATACTGGATATTATGTCTGGCATTGTCATATTTTAGAACACGAGGATTATGATATGATGCGTCCATTTATTGTTATCGATTCTGAGGAACAGGAATAACCAAATCTATTTTGGGTATAAGAAGTCTTCCTTATTAAAAGAATGATTTTGTCCCTCCCTCTAGTTGGAAAGCAATATGCATTTTTCAAAAAATTAGTTATTTTGGCGTATTGTTCAACTTTTACTAGACTGCTATCCTTTAACTAATAGATATACCAAACAAATGGTAGTTCCCATCTGAAGGTAAACCAATATGTTCAACGTGCAATTTTTCCAGTAGTTGATTTCTAAAATTAAAATCATTAGGGAGGAAGCAAAATGAGCAATAGAAAAAGGGTATGGTTTGAAGAAGCCGGTCGTAAATTAGATCCAGGGTTAGTCGAACAATTGCATCAAAAAAGAAAAGAAGATCCTTATGAAACTAGCAATGAAGGCATTCCAGTAATTGTTTTTACAAGAACCACTGAAAAAAATAAGAAAAATGATCTCCTTAAAGCTTGCCAACAAGATACAAACAACAAAGTAGATAGTGAATCTGAAATCGACAATACTGTATGCGGCTACATGACTCCAAAAATGATCAGACAAATTAAAGATCATGAAGCGGTGGATCGCATTTTTTATGACCGGTATGTTACAACCCTCCTTGACGTTGCAACTGAGCAAATCGGTGCAGTGCATGTCCAAGAACAACTTGGCTTTACTGGAAAAGATGTCACGGTTGCTGTAATTGATACTGGAATTCATCCCCACACCGATTTAACAAAACCTACTAATCGATTGATTGCTTTTAAAGATTTTATAAATGAACAAGAAGAACCTTACGATGATAATGGCCATGGAACACATTGTGCTGGAGATGTTGCTGGAAATGCTTTTCAATCAGAGGGTAAATATGTTGGCCCTGCCCCTGAAGCATCTATTATAGGTGTAAAAGTTTTGGACCAAGCTGGTGGGGGTAGGTTGTCAACGATCATGAAAGGGATTGAATGGTGTATCAAACATAAAGAAGAACACGCTATTCGAATCATTTCCCTTTCCTTAGGTGCCCAAGCATACGAATCCTACCGTGATGATCCATTAGCATTAGCTGCCCAAAAGGCATGGCACCATGGTATTGTGGTTTGTGCAGCTGCTGGAAACAGTGGGCCAAAACCGAAGACAATCAGTACACCTGCAATCAATCCATTTATCATTACTGTAGGATCAACAGCTGATCAAAATAGTGTGACCCGAACGGATGATGAAATTGCTGATTATTCAAGTCGCGGACCGACGATTGACTCCCTAATCAAACCAGATATTTATTCACCTGGATCAGATATCATTTCACTCTTAGCACCAGATTCAAATCTAGAAAAGCAATTACCGGAACAGATTATTGACGAGCATTATTTACAATTATCTGGTACATCGATGGCAACACCGATATGTGCAGGCGTCATTGCCTTAATGTTAGAGGCGAATCCTCGACTGAGCCCCAATGATGTTAAAAGTATTCTGCAGACAACAGCACAACCAATGCTTGATGACCATTGGGGATATATACAGGCACAGAATGCAGTAACGATGGCCCAAAATTATTTTCATTATCAACAGCGTGTATCGGAAGCTAAGTAATATTTCCTTACTACAACGAGTTGACTTACTATAATAAATTTAAAGAAGCTGTTACCAAAAGGATGTACGCCTTTAGGGAACAGCTTTTTTATATCGACTATACGCATTTTGCTAATCAATCTTTAAACTATTAATTACCGGCAACAAGCCTTCAAGATCTGCTATTTCAAAATCCGGAGTCACTTCCTGCTGCTTTTTTTTAGTGCGATTCACCCAAACAGAAGTAATCCCTGCTCGAGATGCCCCAAGAATGTCCGTCATGAGGTTATCCCCAACCATCACTGCTTCGCTCTTCTGAACAGAAAGTAGTTTCAATGCATGTTCGAAAATTGCCGGGTCCGGTTTTCCTTTTCCAAAAGCTCCTGATACAACAATACAGTCAAAATATGGTGCCAGTTTTGGTGTCAAATCAAGCTTGGTTTGTTGTAAATCAGGAGAACCGTTTGTCAATAACAGTAATTGATAGTCCGCCTTCAACTGATCCAGTACACGAAATGTATCATCAAAAACAAATGGCATTTGCTTGCGCATCCTTGGAAATGTTTCCGCTAGTTCATAACTTAATTGGGAATCATCAATACCAGCGTCTTTCAACCCCAATGTCCAAGCTTCTTTTCGATATTCAGGAGCAAGTTCTTTCAGCTTGCGAAAGGATTCGCCTTCGTCTATAAAATTTCCCCATAACCCTTCGAAAGGATTAATACCAATTTTCTGGGTAAAGTCGTAGGTATTATAAGAGGCGTACAGCCGCCGAGCATTTTCCCTCACCTTTTCCTCTAACACAATCGGATTGAGAGAATATTTATCTAGAACCTGTTCACAAGTAGCTCTAAATGCCTCATTAACACTTTTATTATCCCATAGCAACGTGTCATCCAGATCAAACAAAATCGCTTTTATCATTTTTTATCTTCCTCTCACATACAATCCTTTTTCATTGATTCGACAAATAAGGAATGATTTCCTCTATTCGCTTCATTTTAGAATACAAGAGGAAATAAGTCTGTTGAAACTCTTTGGATCAATAAACATGTTTTAGGAAAGGAGGAAATTAAACATATGCATGCTGAAAATATGGAAGCCTCTCCAACACTCGCGGCAATCATTGAGGATTTTGAAAAAAGAGGGCTTGAAAGAGGGCTTGAAAAAGGTTTAAAGAAAGGCAAAAAGGAAGGCTATAAAGAAGCTATGAACACCTTCGCAAAAAAGTTAATACATGATGCTTTTCCTGATGAAAAGATTGAAAAATTAACAGAGTTACTACAAGAGGATAATGGGTTGTTAAGAAAATCACAAAAATGAATTCAAAATGAAGCTGGCAATTGACAACCGGCTTCATTTTTTAGTTTCATCCATAAAGCGAAACTTCATTATATGGGAGTTCATAACGCACAGGACCTCCGTCCGCTGTATCCAGCTGCTCCTTTTACATGGGACAATCAGTTACTGTGCCGTATAACCACCATCTAACAAAACAGCCTGACCTGTCACACCTTTCGCTTTATCACTTGTCAAATACATCGTATAATCTGCAATTTCTTGTACTTCCAACAATCGTTTCTGTGGGACTAATGGATAAATAACTTCTTCTAACACCTTTTCAAGTGAAACATTTCGACTATTCGCTAGGTCTTCAAGCTGATTCCTCACAAGTGGTGTATCCACATATCCCGGACACATCGCATTAACTGTTATTCCGTCTTCGGCCCCTTCCAAAGCTGCTACTTTAGTTAGACCAATTAGTCCGTGTTTTGCACTGTTATAAGCTGCTTTGCCAGCAAAACCGATAACTCCATTAATCGATGCCATATTGATAATTCGTCCATACCCTTGTTTTTTCATAATTGGAAAAGCATGTTTAATTGCTGTGAATGGTGCAACAAGCATAATTTTGGTTATCAGCTCAAATTTTTCTGTTGGGAATTCCTCAATCGGGGCAATGTGCTGCAATCCTGCATTGTTGATTAAAATGTCAAGTCTTCCATATTTCTCAACTGATTGATCAATCGCATTGGTTAATTGTTCTTCATTTGTTACATCGCACGTGATACCAAAACAATCACAGCCGGCCTTGGTTAACTTTTCCGTAACCTCTTGCAATTTTTCCTCGTTAATATCCGAAAAGACAACTTTTGCATTGTTTTTGGCAAATTCAACACCAATTTCATGACCAATTCCACTTGCAGCACCTGTAATAAATACTACCTTGTCATCTACAAACATCGGTATACCTCCAAAATCATTTATTTACTCAAATCCCATTTATTTGCTATTTCTACTAGATTAAGTTAGCCCTTTTATTTGACATATACCTTATGTTACTTTTTTCCCACTTTAACATGCTGTATGCACACTCCAAGATAACCTGTAACAAAGAGTGCTTTTTGACTTATTACCCAGGAAATAAGTTACCGAGAACTCACGATACCTGGATTCAAAAAGCACCCAAAGCAACGGTTAAAGCTTAGTCAAAAATCCGGACCATATATTCACAATGGTCATCCCCATTAATATTACATTTAATTTCATAAACAGAAAGATTCCTTTGTAATATTTTGGCTAATCCTCCTTCAAGAATTGCCCCTTCCAAATCACAGACCATTTTTCCTTCCGTCACAGGCAAACCTTTGCAAAAACAATCCTCTACTTTAATTAGCAAGTGATCCTCCGTTTTTTCTAACAATGTAGGTATCCCGATTTTTAACCCTTCATATGTCGCAAACAATTCTTCAATTGTCTCTACAGGAAGACTATCACCAATTTTCCTACCAATTGTCAATGTAGTCGTTTTTCCTTCCATTGGTAGCCCCTGATTTATACCGATTAGTCGAATAGCACGGAAAAGCTCAAGAGGTACATCTTCTCCAAGTGTTGACCGATCCATCTTTTGTAAATCATCAAATGAAAATAACCCCATTCCAGTTCCCTCCCTTGATGTATTCTATCTACTAACCTATTATATCCCTTTATTACTAATTTTTTAAAGTCTATCGATTCCTAAACAGTGCCTTTTCAGCTATAATTAAAGTAAAAAACAGGGCTTAAGGAGTGGGGCGAAATGCTATCACCTAATGAAATAAAAATGAATCAGATAATCTATAATGGATTTATGCAAAGCAAAGAAGGCATGATGATTGTCAATTATGATTATCAGATCCTAACAACGAACAATGCACTAGAAAACATGATAGGCATAGATAATAATAGGATTGATTTAAAGTATTTTTTGACATCCCATTTCTTAGGAGAAACGCTTTTTACTGATCTTCAGCATTCGCTCGAAGGTGATGGCACGTGGGAAGATCGAGTTTGGTTAAAACAACAAAATGACACCGTATTGCCTTTATGGTTAAACGTACAATCGATCATTGGCAATACAGAAAAGCATATTTGCTATCTTTTCACGTTCCAGCCTATTCCCAACTATATGAAAAAGCGAGATAAAGTAGGTTTTTTAGCATTTAATGATATGCTAACCCAATTACCAAACCGTTTATCATTCGAAAATAAAGTAAATAATTTCCTGTTGCAGCCTCGTTCTAAAGAAAATATGTTTGCTTTACTATTCATTGATTTGGATCGCTTCAAACTAATCAATGATACGTTCGGCCATTCGCATGGAGATTTATTATTACAAGAAGCAGCAAATCGTTTAAAATCCTGTTTTCCTCAAAAAAATACCATTGCCCGCTGGGGTGGCGATGAATTTATTTGTTTGCTACCTTTTTCTGAGGAAAAAAATGTTGTCCAAACAGCTAAAGATATCATCTCAAGGTTTTCTGCCCCTTTTATACTAAGAGAAAGTGAAATATATGTAACCGTAAGTATTGGCATCAGTTTGTATCCTCATGATGGAGAAAACCTAGAAACACTAATCACCCAAGCAGATTCAGCCATGTATGTTGCAAAAAAAACGGGCAGAAATAACTATGCATTTTCCCGAGCAGAATTACATGCATCTAATTTTGAAAAACTAAATCTCGAAAGCATGTTACGAAAAGCATTAAAAGAAGACCAACTAGTACTTTATTATCAACCCCAAATAAATATCGTTACCAAAGAATTGGAAGCTGTTGAAGCATTAGTTCGCTGGCACCATCCTGAATACGGAGTAATACCGCCTAACGAATTTATTCCAATTGCGGAGGATTCTGGATTAATTCTGGACATTGATGACTGGGTGTTACATACCGCTTGCCGACAGTTGAAAACTTGGGAAACAAATCAAGACAAACAAATTCGTGTATCCATAAATTTATCGGCGCAGCAATTTATGCAAAAAGGGCTTCCGGAAAAAATAGCTACCATTTTATCGGAAACAGAACTAGAACCTTCCTTACTGGAGATTGAAATTACCGAGACGATGGTGATGCAAGATACAAAAATGTCTGCATTACAAATTGGCAAAATACGTGCCATGGGGGTAAAAATAGCCATTGACGATTTTGGAACTGGTCATTCCTCATTCCAATATTTAAAGAATTTTGCTGTAGATAGTTTAAAAATAGATAAAATTTTCATTGATGATATCGAATCAAATCAAAACACCAAAGCGATTATGCATTCTATGATTCATCTAGGACACGACCTTAACTTAAGAGTAGTTGCAGAAGGAGTTGAAACAACAGAACAACTTTTAAAACTGCAAGATCAAAAGTGTGATGTCGTCCAAGGGTATTTATTCTATAAGCCAATGCAAACCGAGAAAATCGACGAACTCTTAGATGAGAAAAAATCTGCAACAAGCTGTTAACTGACGAAAACGCCTGCATCTACCGGACCTTTTCCGACTAATGCAGGCATCTCTATATAAACTTCTTTATTAGTTTAGTTTCATAATTACCACAATGCATCATGCAATCCTTCAACCGAAGCTGGTTTTATCGTCCATTAATATGGAATAAATCTTATATTCACTTCGACCCAATTCCTTTGCTTCATATAGCGCTTCATCTGCATATTTCAGCAGTTTCTTTTTACGGTTAGCATGATCAGGATAAAATGAAATGCCAATTCCAGCACCTAAATCAATTTCAGAATGATTATAGGTAAACGGCTCTTCCAACGAAGATAAAATTCGCTTTGCAACATCTTCAGCCATTTTCGGTGAATCAAGTTCAGGTAAAACAACTGCCATTTCGTCCCCACCAAATCGGGCAACCGTATCTGTTTCACGAATAGACGCTTTTATTCTTTTTGCAAGTTCTTTTATAACCGCATCCCCAGCATCATGACCATACGTATCATTAACCTGTTTGAAATGCCGTCCATCTAACATCATTACCGCAACTTTCTTTTTCGAACGATCTGCTTGATGAATAGCCATATCTAATCTGTCATCAAAAGTTCTGCGGTTTGGCAACCCGGTTAAAAAGTCGTAAAAGGCCATATTTGCCAATTCCTCTCGACGTTTTTTTCGTTCCGTAATATCGCGGGAAATGGATACCAATTGCTTTATTTCACCATTCTCAATAATCGGAGTTGTTGTAGCCTCCAACCAAACATAATGTCCTTGCTGGTGTCGAACACGCATTTCTACTGGCGGGACTTCCTCTCCTTTGGCAGCACGTGCAAACCCTTTTTCCACCCATGGAATGTCATCAGGATGAATATGATTGATAAACGCTTTGCCAATATAATCCACGGAATTATAGCCGAGAACCTGTTCATTAGACGGTGAAACATATTCAACAATACCTGTTGGACTTAACGTCTTAATTACATCAAAAGCATTTTCCGTTATTAAACGAAATTTTTCTTCACTCTTTTGTAAATCCCTTGCTGCCTTATTAAAATCTGTAATGTTCTTGCAAAAGGCAGTAGCTCCAATAACCTTGCCTTTCTCATTACGTACAGGTGTATATGAAGCAAGAATATCTAAAATTTCCCCACATCTTGTCCTTCGCTTTGTTTCATAGGAAGTAATGACCTGACCATTACGGATCTTCTCATCGACTTCACTTGCACCATCAATAATATCTGATGGCACAATTAAATCGTGGGTCTCCATGACCTCTGCTTCACTGTATCCAAATGTTTTTTCAAAAGCAGGGTTAACTTTTTGGATATCTCCTTTTAAGTTTACAAAATAAACTGGGTCAACCGAATAATTCCAAAACACTTCCAATTCTTCTTTTGTTTCAATCAATTCCTCTCGTGCGCGTTTTTGTTCGGTTATGTTTTTTGCAACTCCGTATAATCCAACAACTTGATTGTCTATCACAATCGGTATATTCACGACACTTAGATCAATTTTTTGACCCGATTTATGTTTAAAGCCAATTTCATAGTTGACTGGCTGTTTATGCTCAATTGCACGTTTGAAATGTAAATTCGTTTTTTCCCTATCTTCAGGAGTAATAAAAGGTAAGAAGGATTTTCCTAATAATTCATCCATGACGTAGCCAGTGATCTTTTCTCTAGCAGGATTTCCACTTGTATAGTTTCCTTCAAGGTCCAGAGAGTAGATAGCATCAGGATGATTATCGAATAAGGATTTATACCTTTGTTCATTTTCATACAGAAGTCGTTCCAATTTGTTCTTTTCTGTTACATCTTTGGCAATTCCATAGACACCAACAACCTGACCATCAACAACAATAGGAACATTTTTTACATGCAAAAGAATTTTTTGACCGTCACGTTTATGTAACCAGGTTTGATATTCTTCCTTTTCACCGTTTAATGCCCGATCAAAATGTGCAGATGCTGCCACTAAACTTTCTTCCGCAATTAATGGTGCAAATGATTTTCCTATGATATCATTCTCTTCGTATCCGGTAATTTGTGTCACCATATTGTTAATGTTGATAAAATTCCCTTGCAAGTCAAATTCAAATACTGCGTCACCGTTGTTTTCAACCAATGAATTTAATCGTTTTTGGTGTTTTTCCATGGTTTTTTTCGTTTTCTGCAGCTCACGTTCTTTCTGATTTCTATCCGTTACATCTCGAACAATTGCCAAAATATATCGACAGGTGCCATCATCAGATAAAATCGGATTAAGTGATGCTTCACCAATAAACTGACCGTTAACGGTAGACAGTCTTTCCTCAAAATCAAGCTCTTCCTTTGTGGACAGGCAGTTGTTATAGTTTTGCCTTAACGTTTCCGCAAGTTCCTCAGGCACAACATCCTCAATCAACTTTCCCTCCATATTCTCCTCCATATCTAGAACCTGTATCGCTGATCGGTTTACATAGACATAGCGAAATGAATTACCATCTGCCTCCATGATAAAAACCAAATCCTTAATAGAATCAAACATTTTTCGAATCATTGTAACGTTATGACTTATATTATGTATAAATTGCTTCATTGCAGTCCACTCCTTTTTCCCACAGCAATACAATACCCGTTTTACGAACATTATAAACAAGAAAAAAGGTCCTGTCCCCACTTGAGGGACTAGACCCCTTTTTTTACGACCCTGACGTGCCTGGTCGACTTTGGATATTGTACTTTTTTTCACCTTTCTTTTTTTCTCTGTCTAATGCATTCAGTTCTTCCTTACTTTTGTTTTTGGCCTTTTTACTCATGACAAAACCTCCTCACCTTTAGTTTGACTCATTTCAATAAAAAGATGAGTGAAAAATCCTTTGCCTACAAACAATGCATCTTATTCTCTGCCTGATCCCAAGGTACTTTATACCCTTGACCTTTTGCACAAAAAATAGAGTTGGAGGTGTATTCCAGATCGGCGTCCTTATCATAATCCAATCTTTTTATGACCGCTTCTTCATTATGGCAACGGTCATACCCGCCAAACTGAAGATTTAACCTTCCTTTCCCGTGAGTAAAAGAAGCAAACATGAAGTTATAGTTCATAAATGTTGCCACAGGTACTCTACCCTGTACAATCACCTTGTCCCCTATCGTTTCCGGCGGGTCAAAAGTTCCGTGTGCTTGCTGAATGTCTGATAACACCCTCCCAATATGGTCTAATTCTACTTTTACTTTAAAGTTATAATATGGTTCCAATAATACATTTTTCGCTTTTTCCAACCCTTGTCGTAATGCTCGGTATGTAGCCTCTCGGAAATCTCCGCCAGAGGTGTGCTTATTATGCGCCTTTCCAGTTAATAAGGTGATTTTTACATCTGTGAGCGCTGAACCCGTTAATAGACCATGATGATATCGCTCGAACAAATGACGCCGAATTAAATTTTGATTTCCAACCGACAAATCATTTGGATGACAATCCGACTCAAAGATAATGCCACTGTTTCTTTCAGTCGGCTCTATGTTGAGATGTACTTCAGCATAATGCTTTAATGGTTCAAAATGCCCATAACCAATTACTTGCCTTTCAACTGTTTCTTTATAGAGAATTTTAGGTTCGGCAAAAGAAATATTAAAACCGAATCTATTTTTGACAAGCTGTTCCAATACCTCCAGCTGGATGACTCCCATAACATGGATATAGATTTCTTGAAAATTTTCATCCCATAAAACGTGTAAAGATGGGTCTTCTGCATCCAGGATATCGAAGCACTGCAATACTTCTTTTACATGGACAGATGAATCAAAGACAACTTTAGACTTTAAGGTTGGTACCATTTCATAACGAACCTTTTCTTTAAGCGTACCTACCCCATCTCCAACAGACGCCTTCGATAACCCGACAACACCAAAAATTTCGCCTGCTGCAACTCGATCAACTGTCTTAAAACTTCCGCCATGATAAATTCTTAATTGTGTTACTTTCTCCGTCACCCTATTTTCTTCATCACCATAGCTAATCTCATCTCGAACACGTACTGAACCATTAACTGCTTTTAGAAAAGTTACCCTAATCCCATCGTCATAGCGAATTTTATAAACTTGACCAGCAAAATCACCATCATCCGAATAAAATGTTTTGGTAAGTTGATCCAGGCTATCAAAAAAATCAATAACACCAATATCCTGTAATGCTGAACCACTAGAACAAGCAAAAATTTTATTTTCCTTTATATGTTGTTGTAATGTTTGTAACCATAAATTTTTGTCATAACCTGACTCCATATAATATTCAAGAAGCTGTTCATCACGCTCTGCAATAAATTCAATTAACTCTTCCTTCATTTCCCCATTATGAAAAGTTGTTGTAAGATCACATACATCTTCTGTTAGATTGGTACGAATTTCGTCCAAGACACCTGTTGCATTAGCACCTTCACGATCCGTTTTATTGATGAAGAAAAATGTGGGAATATGATGTTTTTGCAGCAATTGCCAAACCGTTTCTGTATGCCCTTCTACACCTTCAACCGCACTAACCATGACAATGGCATAATCCATCACCTGGATGGCTCGTTCCATTTCCGGGGAAAAATCGACATGCCCAGGAGTGTCAATCAAAAAATAATTGGAATCTTTATATGTAATTAGTCCTTGATCTGCAAAAACCGTAATTCCACGTGCCTTTTCAATATCATGACGATCAAGATAAGCATCTCGATGGTCAACACGGCCTTTTTGCCGGATACTTTTTGTATGGTAAAGCAGTTGCTCGGAAAAGGTTGTCTTCCCGGCATCAACATGTGCTACTATTCCGATTGTCTTATTCATTGTGTCACCTCGAACATTTTCAATTGCCTATCATTATTATATCAAAGTAACATCTAACTGTAAGAAAGAATCCATACAAAATAAAAATAGGGGATTAGCAACTTATTTCTAACAAGTTACAGATCCCCAAAAACTTAAAAATTACTCTACAAGCAAAGTTTTCGCTTGTTTCCCCGGATGATGAGCTGGCAACTGATCTCCATGACCAAATAGATTATCCTGCTTCTTCTTCTGTTCTGCCAACAATTGGAACAAACATCGAAAGAATTTTCACCTCTTCTGGAGATCTTCCCGTTTTCTTGATATCTGCCCGTAGTTTCTGAACTGTTTCTTTAGCAGCAGCAATATTTGGTGCACCAATGAATGTAAGTTCTGCATTTTGAGCAGCAAATGCGCGACCTTTTGTAGAAGCACCTGCTTGATATATGACCGGCGTCCGCTGCGGTGATGGTTCACTTAAGTGAGCACCAGGCACTTTAAAATATTTTCCTTCATGTTTAATATCATGAACTTTGTCTGGATCGGTATAGATGCCATTTTCTTTATCAACCTTAACAGCATCGTCCTCCCAACTTTCTTCCCAAAGCTTATAGCAAACACCCAAGTATTCTGCTGCAATATCATAACGCTCATCATGTTTCACTTGGTCATCAAATCCCATATTTACTGCTGCACTTTTCAGGTAAGACGTTACAATGTTCCATCCAATCCGCCCATTCGTTAGATGATCCAACGTTGTCATTTTGCGGGCAAAAGGATATGGATGTTCATGTGTAACAGAAGCCGTTACACCAAATCCGAGATGCTTCGTTACGCCCGCCATTAACGGAACAACCAATAACGGATCATTGACTGGTACCTGTGCCCCCTGACGAACAGCCGCATCCCGTGAGCCTTGATATACATCATATGCACCTAATACATCCGCAATAAATACAGCATCAAACCGACCTTTTTCCAGTAGTTTAGCAAGTTCAATCCAATACTCACTATCCTTGTATCGATGTGATTCATCTTCTGAATGGGTCCATAATCCAGGAGATTGATGACCCGCACAGTTCATATCAAACGCATTTAAATAGATTCGTTTGTTCGGCATATTTGGATGGCCCTCCTTCATTTAATTCAAATGTTTCTTTAATACAATGAAGCTGCTAGTGCATTTTGTTTATACACCAATTCCACAAAGTAATGTAATTGCTTTTTAGTGCGTTGTAAAATGTCCTCATCAACTATTGGATTTTTCTTTTGTTTATCAATCTGACTATCAAGTACATAGATACCTTTTAGATTATATCCTTTTAATGTTGCTAGCACAGGTTTTAATGCATATTCAATTGCTAGAAGATGAGACATACTCCCACCAGTCATGAGCGGGAGGACAGGTTTATGTTTGAGCACATCTTGCGGAAGTATATCAAGCAGTGCTTTTAAAACTCCCGAATAAGCGCCTTTATACACAGGCGAACCAACTATGACACCTTTAGCCGCCTGAGTTAATGTCGCGATTTCCCGGATGGCCGGAGTATCAAAGTCTCCCGAAAATAAAGTTTCAGGTGGCACATCTTTAACCGAAATATGGGTTACCGAAAAATCTTCCTGTTTAAGTAAAGTTCCCAAATATTTCAGGACCTGTTCCGATCGGGAATATGCTGATGGACTCCCAGATAAAATAGCAATTTCACTCATACAATCATCCCTTCTATTTTTCTAACGTTCGTTATTTAGCTACTGTGAATTTTTTCATTAGAAAACCCCCTTTTCTTTTATTCGAGAAAAGAGGGTTATTTTACGTTTAACATTCAATTTCCGCTCTTATCTCCCAAGAATTACTCCCGCTGGAATTAGCACCTTCCCGACAAGTGTCAGAGGTTGCTGAAGCTTCACAGGGCCAGATCCCTCAGCTTCTCTTGATAAGATTATTTAATTTTAATTTAAAGTATATTCCAACAAATCCAATAAGTCAAGTAGGAATTAAAAAATATGGTTCAATCCAAATATGCATGTAAATAAAAGGAACCAGAATTACCTGGTTCCTTCTTTTTTCTTATTCTTATTCCGTCAACAACGGATAGTAACCTTCTTCATTATGTGTTTCTGTTCCAACAAGTGGCGGATTAAATACACACACCATGCGCATTTGTGTTCTTGCGCGAAGTAGGTGCTTATCATTCTCATCTAGTGTATACATTGTTCCTGCTTTAAGTTGCCACACTTCACCAGTTTCTACTTTTTCAATTTCTCCTTCGCCTTCAATACAATAAACTGCTTCAATATGGTTTTTATACCAAAAATAATTCTCTGTACCAGCTTTGATTAATGTATCATTCACACTAAAACCAACATTGTCTTTTTTTAATAAAAATCGGCGACTCGTCCAGTTTTCTCCTGATGTTTCGTCCTCAGTACCTTTAATATCTTCAAGTGATTTTACGATCATTTCTACATTTCTCCTCTCTATTTTTCAGGCAATATCTATTACAATGTATTATGCAAGAACGTGATTTATACTTTCTTCCAAAATTCCAAGTCCTATTTTCAAACCTTCTTTATCAATGATAAGCGGCGGAAGGAACTTAATAACTTCATCATTTGGTCCTGAAGTTTCAACTATTAATCCACGTTCAAATGCTTCCGAACAAATTTTACTAGTAACATCATTTGTATTGTCGATGGCAATTCCCTGCATTAGACCTCTACCACGAGCCTCTCCATTTAGTTCTGGGAATTTTTTGATAATCGATTGAATACCTTCCTTTAAAATAAGCGCCTTCTCTTTAATTGACTGACTGAATTCATCTGTTTCCCAATTGGTCAATGCTTCTGATGCAGCAATAAATGCAAGGTTATTGCCTCGGAATGTTCCATTATGCTCACCAGGCCCCCATTGATCATATTCTGGTTTAATCAGTGTAATAGCCATTGGTAGGCCAATACCGCCGATCGATTTAGAAAGGCAGACAACATCTGGATTAATACCAGCAGGCTCAAAACTAAAGAAAGTACCTGTTCTGCCACATCCTGCTTGAACATCATCAATAATTAATAAAATGTCCCAACGTTTACAAATATTTTCTATTTTTTTCAGCCATTCCATTCTTGCAGCATTTATTCCACCTTCACCTTGAACGGTTTCTAAAATAATTGCTGCTGGTAATGCTACACCGCTTCCACTATCTTCTAGAAAACGTTCCAAATATGCAATTGTATCTTGACCATCCATGTATCCGTCAAATGGCATTGAAACAGAATGGTTGAGCGGAATTCCAGCACCATGGCGTTTGAATGAATTTCCTGTAACAGAAAGGGAACCAATTGTCATACCGTGGAATGCGTTTGTGAAGCTAATAACGGTATCACGACCAGTAACCTTTCTGGCAATTTTAAGGGCGCTTTCGACTGTGTTTGTTCCCGTTGGTCCAGGAAACATAATTTTATAGTCGAGTTCACGGGGTGTAAGAATAACGTCATTAAATCGTTCTAAGAATTTTTGTCTCGGTGTTGTTCCCATGTCGAGGCTATGGATTATTCCATCATTACGTATATAATCAATTATTTTCTCCTGCATTGCCTCATTGTTATGACCATAATTTAATGTCCCGGCACCTGCAAAGAAATCAATATATTCTTTATCATCTATATCCCACAACTTATATCCTTTAGCCTTTGTAAAGATAGTTGGCCAGCCTCTGCTGTAACTTCTTACTGTAGACTCAAGTTCTTCAAACGTTTTCATTTTCGCATCGCTTAATACTGCTGTTGTCACCTGCATCATTCCCTTTATTTATTTTCTTCTGAAATAGGTCCAATCTTATACAACAATTCGTCTTCATGCCCTGTTCGTGGAAAATCGATCGATAAAATATAACTTGATGTTATACAATTCGTCTCAAGCTTCTTCGCAAGACCTAAAAATAAATGTTGTGATGGTATATTTGACGGCGAGACGGTCGCTTCAACATAACGAACATCCTCACACGATTCACGATTTAGTAACTGAAAAAGCATCTTTGTTCCCAACCCTTGACCGCGTTGTGATTCATGAACAGCTACCTGCCAGATGAAAAGTGTATTTGGTTTATCTGGGCGAACAAACCCAGAAATAAATCCAACTGTTTCTCCGTCCCTTTTAGCAACAATCGATGTGCCTGAAAATATCTCACACCACATGATATAACTATAGGAAGAGTTAAGATCAAGAACTCCAGTATGTTTAATCAGTTCCCAGACTTCTGCGCCATCATCTTTATCAGGCGTGCGAAAGTGAAATTCGGTTTTCATTTCTTTAGGCTTTACCATTTCTCCGATTCCGCTTTTATTAATGCTCCCACCTCCAAATTATTTTTTCTTCAATATTTCGCGTACTTAAATAGCTTAAACTAGCCGGAAAATTTCGTCAAAATGGATTAAACCTTATTTATTGTGTTTAAACATGCTTAAGCTTGATTAAGAGGAAATAAGTGACAAGGCTTTTAAATAGCTATCAAATAGTGGTTAATAATCTGGATTTTAAACAATTCAGGTTTTTCTCCCTCTGTAACCAATCCAACAAACTTATTTAAGATAATGGCAAACTTTCCTCATTAAAAAGGGATTACTCATCATTATATTAAATTATAATAAAATAACTTAGTCTAAAATGGAGGCGATTGAATGTCTAATATAGTCACCATGGAAAATGTCACAAAAAAATTGGAAAAACAACGGCTGTTAGTAGTGTTTCGTTCACAATCGAAACCGGATCTACTGCGATGAGCCAACTGTGGGTCTAGGTATTACTGCAAGGCGACTTTTTTGGGAAAAAGTCGCTAGTCTAAAAGCAAATGGAAAAACGATTATTTTTTCTACCCACTATCTCGAGGAAGCGAACGATGTTTCCGATCGGATTATTCTATTTCACAACGGAGAGATCATCGCGGATGAAAACCGAAAACGATAAAAAGAAGGTTAACAAAGCGCAGTGTGTCATTCCAAACAGTAGACAATACCATAATTCAGTACATACAGGGATTACCAGAAGTAAGTGATTGTTTTGAGAAGAATGATCGAATTTATGCTGTTACAGATGATACAGACACCGTCCTCGCAGCCATTTTTCAGCAGAAAATAGAAGTAACAGATATTCAAGTTGAGCAAGGTCGTTTAGATGATGTGTTTGAACATCTGACTGATGAACAGGAAGAGGTGATCTAAGATGAACGCAATTTTGATACAGTGTAAAATGGAAGTGCTTCGTATTTTTCGCAATCCATATTTTATATTCTGGACGTTATTTATGCCGATCGTTTTTTATTTTATTTTTACAAAGATCGTGAATACAGACGTTCCGAATCCCGAATTGTGGTAAGCACACTATTTAATCTCCATGACCACTTTTAGTGTGATGGGATCGGCAATTATGACTTTTGGCATCGGGTTGGTTCAGGAACGATCACAAGGTTGGACCACTTTTATGAAAATAACCCCATTACCTTCATGGGTCTACTTTGCGATAAAAATGTTTGGGCAAACAGTTGTCCATGCCTTTTCCGTGGTCATTATCTTTTTGGTTGGTTTTCTTATTAATGGTGTCACTTTAACAGCTTCCCAGTGGATTTTTTAGGTTTATGGATATTAATTGCGTCGCTTCCGTTTTTGGCGATTGGAACACTGGTTGGAAGGATGAAAAAAGTCGAAAAAGCTAGTGGTGTCAGTAACATTGGCTATTTGGCTTTGGCGATTTTGGGAGGAATGTGGTTCCCTATGTCAGGTTTTCCTGATTTTCTACAAGCACTTGGACAATGGTTACCATCCTACCACTTCGGAAGCGGGGCATGGGAAATCATTCGTGGCAACTATCCGAATTGGCAAAGTGTCTTTATTTTAGCAGGTTATTTAGTCGCGATCATGGCCTTATCAGGTTATATTCGAAACAAACAGGAAGCAGTTTAGGGAAGACTCTTTTCATAAAGTTTGTTGCTTTTTAAATTTCGTAGTTGATAAACTGTGCACTAATGAAGTTCTCTTTGGTGACACTTTCTTCCCGTTCCAATGGTATATGAGTGCTTGGATTCGCTCCGTCAGAATACTTCGCTTTCCGTGGGCACGGCCTCAGCCTCCTTAGAAGCAAAAAACGCTTCTTCCGGGGTCTTCGGACACGTGCTGTTCCCACAGGAGTCTACGTATTCTGACTCCGCTGATAGGGAATTTCCGATTATAGAGTGGTGATTGTCTATGAAATCAATGTTTAGAAGAGTTCTTATCACTTGAACAGAAAACTATTCTAAGCTGAGGAAAAATGCGAGACTCCTCGAAAATGAAATACACATTTTCTTCGTGCGGTGAAGATTCAAGGATGCCTTTTCAAAGTCCTATGGGAAAAGGAACAGTCTGAAGACCCCATAGTGAGCGTTCTTTGCGAGCGAGGAGGCTGAAGCGTTCCCCATGGAAAGCGAGTATTTTTCCGCAGCGCTGGATTAGCACTCATCTTATAAGTTTTGGAGGAAATCACGTTGCTATTACGTCACACTTTATATCTATTGTGTAAAAAACACCTATCTTTTTATAAAACTTCCTTATTTTAGGTAGTTAGAAACTATGCCATATAAGAAGTCTTAAATTAACGTTAAAAATACATTTGTTTCGATTTTCTTCAAATAATAATATAATAGGAGCTTGTTCCATCTAATTGCAATTCTGTTTAAAGCATGAGACTGTTATCTAAAAGGGGAAGTGAACGGGATGACAACAAAGAATAATATAGCAATCCAATTTAATGAAGTAAGCTATTCCAGTGATGGCATGCAAATTCTCAGCAATATTACCGGTTCTTTTCCTGAAGGCAGCATCACTACATTAGTCGGGCCTTCAGGTGCAGGGAAATCAACACTTTTTAAACTTTGCAATGGATTGCAGTCTCCAAACTCAGGTGAAATTTACATAAAAGAAAAAAACATTAATGATTATGTACCAACTGAATTACGTCGAAATGTAGGGATGGCTCTTCAGCAGGCCACAATGGTTAGCGGGTCAGTACAGAAAAATTTAGCATTACCCTTGGAACTAAAAGGAGAACAAATTTCCGCTGATACTGCAAAAGATTTTATGAATATGGTCGGTCTAGATGAAACGTATTTACAACGTAACGTCAAAGATTTATCTGGCGGACAGCGACAAAAACTATCGATTGCTCGTACCCTTGTCAATCGACCACAGATTCTGTTACTTGATGAAATTACCTCATCATTAGATCGGGTTTCCCAACAGGACATCGAAAAATTGATCATAAACATCAATGAAAAATACAGTACAACTATTATTTGGATCACACATAACTTACAGCAAGCCAGGGAAATTGGGCATTATACGTGGGTAATGATGGCTGGAGAGGTTGTTGAAAGTGGGGAAACTTCCCTACTAGATTCCCCTAAAACAGAACCTGTACAACAGTTCATTAAGGGGGAAGAACAATGAATTTCACAACATTATCACTAGCACTCCTATTTGTCCTCATCCCGATCATCCTGTCCAAAACACTGAAATTAGGGCTTGAAAAGGACACCATTATTGCAACGATTCGTTCCACGATTCAACTGCTAATTGTCGGTTACATCCTTCAATTCGTATTTGATTCCGAAAATATGATCTATATTGGACTCATGATTATTTTAATGATCGCAGCTGCCACACAAAATGCCAGAAAGAAAGGGGCATCAATCAAGGGCATTACTTGGAAACTAATTGTAACGTTTATTTTTGTTGAAGTATTGACACAAGGCATTTTACTGGGCTTGGACATCACACCACCAACCGCCCAATATATCATCCCTATTAGTGGCATGATGATTGGAAATTCCATGGTACTTGGAATCTTGTTCCTTAATCGTTTTACAGCTGAGCTTGATGCGCACTTGGATGAAATTGAGCTTGTTCTGTCACTTGGAGGTACACCGAAACAGGCAATTCACGAACGACTCATTCAATCAATTAAGGCAAGCACAATTCCAACAATTGAAAGCCAGAAAACCATGGGCCTTGTCCAGCTTCCAGGCATGATGAGTGGGCAAATCATTGCCGGTGCGGATCCAGTCCAGGCAGTACTTTTTCAATTACTGGTATTATTCCTGTTGCTGACAACCGCAGTCACCACAAGTGTCTTACTTGGATTTTTATCATACCCGACTTTGTTTAATAAGCGTATGCAGTTGCTGGATGAAAATTTGCAGGATATCGAATAAATGAAAACAGCCAATCACCGTTCATTAGGAGACTGGCTGCTTTTCTAATCGTCATCAACTGTTTCCTCTTCTTGCTCGTCTGAATCCACATCATCAAGATCAAGCCATGCAAGCATTTCCTGTACAAGTTTATTTATTCTTTCGTCAATCGTCTCATCACCATATTTTTCCTTAGCGCGTTCAATGTTATCCAAGACATCATCACCGAATTGGATAACCGGTTTATCTTGCTCAAGGTTATTGAATAAATCTAGAATTTCATCCAGAGCTTTATCGAATCTTTTGTTTTCTAATTCTGTCGCCTTCATCCATTATCACCCATTAATAGGATATCCAATTCGGAATATATTAATGTGGTATGGAGTGAAGATTTTAGCATCGCGTGGAATTTTGGTGCTAGATAGTTGTATGTATAAAATTGATAAGGAGAGGATAATATCACCAATACATTACCATGCAGTCCATCATCATGAAAGCCAAACAATAAACGCACAAATTTAATTTCTAAAACAAGTAAAGAAAAGTTTCGGGTCGACACCATCTTCTATGGCCTCACGCATCGACTTTATATGTCGATGCAAATATCGGTAACATTTACACTTTGTTTTCCAAAATATAATGCTCTAGCAGATCATGATTATTTAGAAAAGCTTTACAAAGTTTATTTATATTCAATTCCTCAGCCTTAATTAACAGAATACAATAGACGGCATTGGTCATTGATACTTGATCAATATTTCTGATAATATTATCCCATGCTTGTTTACGGAGATAGAAATGACGATTATTTTTGATAAATAATTGCATTTTTTCATAATCTGTAAATGCCTGAAAGGTGCTATAGCGGTCACTATTCTCTTCCATATCATTACGTACAAAGTCCTTAATTTGCGCTAACAATTTTTCTATTTGTGGAAGAATGGTCAAACCTAGTTTCCAAAGGATTAAGTCGTCCAAATTTTCGATGTCATACGAAGCAGCATACGGATCATGACGAAATCCTTCTCTTTCTATGAATTGCCGAAATTCTTTCAATAGATCACTGGATTCATCAGCAGATTCTTCTTTTTCTTCTTGATTGTTAGGCAGTAAACTTTCTACATCAACTAAATGCCCTAACTTATCCCGTAAAATTGTCACAACCTCATCATATGACAATTTTGACTCTATAGGTTCTTGAAATCCAGTCATTCGCAATAATGATTTCCCTATTAATGATGGAACTGTTTCTGCTTCTTCACTATTCGGATCATTAATTTTCGCTGTTAGTTCATCGTCTGAAGCATCATCTCTTAAATTCCAGTCAAAAGATAAAACTACCTCCATAAACACTTTCGGATCAAACTGACAGCCATTTGGATCAAGAACACAGATGTCACAGGCTTTTTCCAAGCTGTGACCTTCATTTAAGTAATCCCCCAGAGCGCTTTCGAAACCTAGCATTTCCACTTCATATTGCTTAAATTGATTTATGAAAAATAAGGTAATAGTTTCCGAACTAAAATTCCTTCTTACTAGCTCCCCAAAATCAAAATCCTTTTCCGTCATGGCTAAACGTTGCAGAGACTTAAGTACGGTATATTCGTCTGTTACTATTCCTTTTAATCGATGTAACAGTTTTTCATTATCAGTTCGTTCCGTAAGCTGGATCGGCTTTTGCAGGATTGTATTGGCCCATTCAATTGCTTTTTGCATCTGGCCGATGGTTATATCACCAGTTACAACGGCATACTGCGGGAAACGACTTTCAATTAAACAAGCAATTGCCAACAGATAAATATGATGTGGAAAACCTTGTGTTTTATTGTCGAATACATGCACACTCTCTACTTTAGGCGTTTTTAAATTATCGTCATAATATACATTCTTTTTAATCAGGAATGACAAAATATCACCATTACGATCATCATTTTCATGACATTTTTTACGATAGTAATCAAGGTTCTCATATAGTGCAAATGACTCTGCCGTTAGCATTGAATCAAAATCTCCAAACACATGCCAGCCAACCTGTGGTTCCGTAAAATCAAATTCCTCGAACGTTGTTTCCTTTGCCCGGTCTACATATACCCAAGGACATCCGTAAGTCTTTTCATCAATTATATTGTCCATAAACGGATATGCTTCGACAAGTTCAAGCGATTCCTTATAAACATCCTCCCATTCTTTTTTATTTATTTGGTTTGGCATGATATCAAGATTAATATAAACACCCATTTTCATCCCTCTCTTTTTATTTTGACATCTTTAATATACAAACAACCGAAAATTGACACGTTCTATCTCTGTTACATTAATAATAGCAGGAAAAATATAAAAGGCAACTGAAATAACGGAATAGTTTTACAACTAGGTAATTAAACAAAGTTCGAGTTATTGTACTTATAAATAACAAGAAAATGATAGGGGGCTTTTAAAGGCTGTTTTGTTACTTCTTCAAATATAAAACTTGATTATTAATAAAGCTGTGATCAATTTACCAATTTAGTAAATGACCACAGCTTTTCACGTTGTTTATCGGATTTTTAAATCAAATATAATACCAATACTTCCCTTCCCTTAACTCCCGTTGACATACCCCCTTATTCCGCAAATATTCGAGATGGGCTAATGTTTCGCCAACTGCAAACCGTGTCTCATGAACCGTCAGTTTTTTTGGAAACAATTTCTCGCAAGCATCTGCTACCGTTCCACCATTACGAATGGCCTCTAACGTTTGGTCCAGTCGCTTATCATGGTGAGCTTTTATTTCATCGATACGATCATTTGCCCCGTGAAACGGCTTTCCGTGTGATGGGACAACAAAATCGGCGTCAAGTTTTTTTATCTTTTCTAACGATGCTAAGTATGATGCTAATGGATCAGGATCACCATGAAACCAATACGAAATATTTGGTGTTATCTTCGGCAAAATATGATCCGTTGAAAGTAGCATATTTTTTTCCTTGTTATAAAATGTGACCAAACCGTCCGAATGCCCCGGGGTAAAAATCACTTCATAGTCATACTTGCCAATTACGATCTTTTCTCCTTCTTGAAAATGGTGATCCACTGTTGGATATGGTGTCACCTGAGCAACGAACTCATTTGTGTTGGTTGTCATATTTTCCCCCATGTCCTGTGAAACCCCTGCCAACAAATAATTATCGTAAAGTTTTTCTATAAAGCTATCTTGCCATGCATTTAGCCCTGCATCAGCATCAATTTTTGTCATGGAAACCTTTGCTCCGGTTATTTCCTGCATACGGCCGACATAACCGAAATGATCTGGATGATAATGAGTAACAAGAATGTCGGTTACCTGCTTTCCGGCTAGTTCTTTGCCCCATCTTTCAGCAGTTTCCTTGTTATGGAGCCCAGCGTCAATAACCTTCCAGCCATTCTCCCCTTCCGCAAGAAAACAGTTCACATGGTCAAGTCGAAAAGGAAGATCAAGCCTTATCAGTTTTAATCCATATTCATCTAACAAACTATGATCACATCCTACTTTTCATACTGTCATTCTGTAAAATGAGTTTTCGATCCTCTTTTACGATTGTAGCTCTCGCTTCTTTATAAGAAATCTGAAGTTCTTCAACAATTTCGGCAATAGATTGAATGTTCGTGATGGATCCAACACCTTGTCCTGCACCCCAAACATCTTTCCAGGCCTTTACATTCGGGTCGATTAATTTATTAAAATTAATTTCTTCCTTTTTCGCAAGATTATTAGGATCTAATCCAGCCTTTCGTATACTTGGAATAAGGTAATTAGCATTGACGCCACTAAATGCATCCGTATAAATAATATCCTCAACAGTTGAATCAACAACCATATCTTTGTATTCACTAGCAGCTGAACTTTCTACAGATGGGATAAATCTTGAACCCATATAGACGAAATCTGCACCAAGCACCTCTGCAGCTAGTATATCTTCTCCTTTTGACATCCCGCCTGCTAAAATGATTGGACCATCCCAGAATTCTTTCACTTCATGAAGAAAAGCAATCGGATTCAAAACGCCACCATGACCACCTGCACCACTGGCGACTAGTATTAACCCGTCTGTACCCTTTTCAATCGCTTTTTTAGCAAACTTTACGTTGATAACATCCGAAAATACAAGACCACCATACTCATGGACAATTTTTACAACCGCACTTGGATCTCCTAGTGACGTAATCACAATTGGTGGCTGATATTTTTCGATCAAGTTAAGATCTTCCTCATATCTTTTATTGGAGTGGTGCGTGATATAGTTGATCGCCCATGGTGCAATTTTTCTATCAGGATGTTTGCTCTTCATTTCCTCCAATTCTGTATTGATTTGTTGCATCCATTCTTCTAAAATATCACCTGTTCTTGCATTTAGCGCAGGAAATGAACCGATAATTCCAGATGCACAAGAATTAATAACCATTTCCGGATTAGACACCAAGAACATTGGCGCCGCAATTACGGGCAATTTCATCGATTGTTTTATTTGCTTTACTGCTTCATTTGGCATATTTCAAGCTCCTTTTACATCATAAATCAGGGGAGATCTTAATATCGATATCTCCCCACAACAATAAATCTAAAACTTACACTTACTTCTGACTTAAAGCTTTTTCATTCGCTATTTTAAAATTTGGTTCTCGCTTCTCTTTAAATGCTTGAACCCCTTCTTTATGATCATCTGTTGAAACAACTGTTGCTTGGGTGATACGTTCTTGTTCTAGAATTTCATCTAAACTTGAAGTAAGCGACCGATCGGCAATCTTTTTAATAAATCCATAAGCTGTAGCAGGACCTGCCGCAATTTTAGCAGCGAATTTACTTACCTCTTGCTCAAACTCATTTAATGGATAGACATGATTGACAATGCCTAAAGAGTGAGCTTCGTCAACAGTAATTGGCTCTGCATTGAATAATAACTCCTTCGCACGGTAAGGACCGATTAATCTTGGCAGAAAATATAACCCTCCCCCATCAGAAATCAAACCTACCTTGGAAAAGCTTAAAACAAATTTACTTCCTTCTGCCGCCAGAATCATATCACTTGCTAAAGCAAGATTAAATCCTGCACCTGCAGCAAACCCATGTACAGCAGCAATGATTGGTTTTTCTAAATCTCTCATCGCACGAATTAACTCATTTAATTCACCAATATGTTCGAAAGTTTCCAATGCACCACTTTCACCCATTGTCTTAACGTCTCCGCCAGCACTGAATGATCGACCCGCACCAGAAATGGTAAGAACGCGAATTGTACTATCATCCTTCGCTTGTTTTATTGCTTCCTTTAACCCAGTAATCATTTCTGGACTAAAAGCATTTAAACTATCCGGTCGATTTAAAGATAAATGCATCACACCCTCATTAACCCTCGTTAATAAGTGCTTATTTTCTGTTTGTCCCATCATTCATACTCCTCTCAATATACAATATAAAATAATATTATACAAATTTTCTTTCTAATTAGATAGCATGGTTAGCCTTGTTCGTTTCTAAATTCTCTCGTAAGGAAAGCGGAATCGGCTCTGTTTTTTGCTCTACATAGTTAAAACAAACAAGCGTTGCAGATGCTTCCGCTACAACTGCATCTGAATCAGCATTTGTGATGACCTGGTTTAGACAAAAACTTTTCGTACCTATCTCCGCAACATATGTGGCAATTTTTAACGTTTGGCCAGCAAATGCCTGTGCCACATAATCACATGTAGTCGAGGCTAAAATAAAATTCAAATACGAATGCGTTGGTTTTTCTCCAATGCCAACCACTTTAAAGAACTTTGTACGTGCTTCCTCAAGATACAAAAAATGGCTCGTATTATTTACATGTCCAGCTGCATCTGTCTCACTAAACCGAACATATACGTCAACTTCGTGCGATGCTGTCATCTTATTTCCCTCCAATCAAACACCATTCATTAAAATTTCAGGATAACGTTACGTTCGTTCAATGATAGTCGCAATCCCTTGACCTCCGCCAATGCAAGCTGTAACAAGTGCAAAGCGTCCGTTAGACCGTTTTAATTCATACGCAGCTTTCGTTACAAGAATTGCACCAGTAGCACCTAATGGATGGCCGTGCGAAATGGCTCCACCATTCACATTAACCTTTTCCGGATCCATTTCAAGGTCACGATTACAAGCGAGGACTTGGGCAGCAAAAGCCTCATTAATTTCAATAATATCCATATCATGCAAGCTGAGTCCCGTCTTTTCCATAACTTTCTTCGTAGCAGGAACAGGGCCAATCCCCATGATATTCGGGTCAACTCCTGCTACAGCTGATCCACGAACAACGGCTAATGGTGTAACACCTAATTCTTCTGCCTTTTCTCTCGACGTGATGACAAGGGCAGATGCAGCATCATTTAAACCAGAACTATTTCCGGCTGTTACAGTACCGCCCTGAAGGAATGCCGGCCGTAACTTTGCTAATCCTTCTTTTGTCGTTCCTGGACGCGGATGTTCATCCTTTTCAAATAAAATTGGTTCCCCTTTTCGTACAGGAACAGTAATTGGCACAATCTGTTCATCAAAACGACCTTCTTCCATTGCTTTAGCCATTCGTTGTTGGCTACGTAATGCAAATTCGTCTTGTTCTTCTCTGCCAATTTTATACTTTTCAACTAAATTCTCCGCTGTGATGCCCATTGGAGGATCACCGATTTCTTCAGGAGATAGCGGTGATTTTCGAAACTTCGGCGGTGAGGGACTATACGCTTTCTCGGCACGTTCTAGTAAATATGGTGCACGACTCATGCTTTCTGTCCCACCAGCGACATAAACATCCCCATTTCCAGCATTAATTGCTTGTGCAGCCAGATTAACAGCATTAATTCCGGAACCACATTGGCGATCAATTGTAAGACCTGGCAAATCTGTCGATAAACCTGTTTGTAAAGCTGTTAATCTAGCAATATTTCCCCCGCCGCTTAACACATTTCCTAAAATAACATCATCAATTACCTGTGGATCGACCCCCGCACGTTTTATCGCCTCCTTGATAACCTCAGCTCCAAAAACGTGCGCAGGAATTGTTGCTAATGCACTACCTTGCCTTCCGATAGGTGTTCGAACAGCAGAAACAATAACAGCATCCCTTTTCATCTCCATACACTCCTCATTTCACCGTCAAATCGGATTCTTAATACGTTTTAAATGTTACAGTTCCTTTTATTACGTTTTTTCCAGCCTGATTGACAGCTGCTACTTTTAAATCAAGTGAATGTTCGTTAACATCCTCTACAACCGCTTTCAATGTAATGATATCGTTCAAAAAAACCATACCTGAAAACCTTATTTTATACTCTTGAATAAAGCCTTCTTCATAATAAGGGGTGAACAGTTTTGCCAAGTTTCCCATCGTCCACATTCCATGAGCAATAATACCGGGCAATCCTGCTTTTGTTGCTTCTTCATCAATCGTATGAATCGGGTTGTAATCTCCGGAAGCACCGGCATATTTAATCAAATCAAGTCTTGTTACTGGTTCAAGTGTTACTTCTTCCATTGAATCTCCTGTTTGTAATGCTACGAAATGTTTCATCGGACCAGTTCCTTTCTCACAGCTTCTGTAATAATAACAACCTGTTCCTCTGTAAAGATGTTTTTTCCCTCTGTGTCCTCACCATATCTTTTTAAAATAATAAATCCCATTAAACCATTGCCACCACTTTTTTCATAATAATCCGCTACTTCCGTGTAACAGTATACGACTTCACCTACTAGCAACGGTCTTTCATATTGGTAGGTTTGCTCTCCATGGATCAATCCTTTATTTGGTAGGAATAAGCTATCAATCTCCCCATATTCGAAGACCCGAGGAAATGTTGGTGGTGCAATATTTTGTCCATACCTTGAGTTTTTTCCAAACGCTTCATCGACAAAGATAGGGTGGAAATCACCAATGGCTTCCGCAAATTTTCTTACCATCCCTCTTTCCACGACGTTTTTAACTTTATCGGAACGTTTTCCTATCGCTTCTTTAAACATATAAACTCAACTCCCTATGCAATTTAGACTAATCTTTTGGTCCACCTGCAACGTAAATTACCTGTCCATTGACAAATGATGATCTCTCGTCCGCAAAAAAGGCAACAGCATTTGCGATATCCGCAGGTTTTCCGCTTCGGCCAACAGGAATAGTACTAACACTTGCTTCCACCAGTTTTTCAAAAGGAACCCCGATCCGTTCGGCAGTTTCTTTTGTCATTTCCGTCTCAATAAAACCTGGGGCGACAGCATTTACCGTAATCCCAAATTTTCCTAATTCAATAGCTAATGTTTTGGTTAAACCTTGCAAACCTGCTTTTGCTGTCGCATAATTTGCTTGTCCGCGGTTCCCTAGTGCGGATGTTGATGATGTATTGATGATACGTCCATATTTATTATCAACCATATATTTTTGAGCTGCACGGGCGGCATTGAACGATCCCTTCAAATGAACGTCCATCACTTGCTGCCAATCACTATCTGTCATTTTAAAAAGTAGATTATCACGGATGACTCCCGCATTATTGACCAAAATATCAAGGGACCCAAACGTTGCTACAACTTCTTTCATGGCGTCTTCCACTTCATCTGCATTGACAACATTTGCTGTTTTCGTAAACACTGCAAACCCTTGCTCCTTAAATTCCTTCTCCGTCTCGCTTAACGCTTCTTCATTGATATCAATAATCGCTACTTTGGCCCCTTCTTCGGCAAACCGTTTGGCAACTCCTTTTCCAATTCCACGACTACCACCTGTAACAAAAGCTACTCTATTTGCAAATTGATCTGACATGTAAATTCCTCCTGTTTCCAAATTTTCAAAATATAAGAGTTAGAAATATTTATTTTCATAGCAGTGCAGGCCACAGCTAATCTATTGATCGCTAGCTGGGCCCCACATTTTTGTTTCTTAGATATATTGGCCTACTTTGACATTTCCTTTTAATAGATTCCTAGAAATAATCAAGCGTTGAATTTCATCCGTACCATCGTAAATCCGCCATAACCTTGCTTCACGATACCAACGTTCAATTGGTAATTCTCTTGTATACCCCATTCCACCGTGAATCTGCATAACGCGATCTACTACTCTATTTCCCATATTTGAACCATATAATTTGGCCATTGATGCGAGATGACGGTTATCTTCTCCTTGATCAAGGGTAAATGCAGCATTTAGGACAAGCCATTTTGCAGCTTCAATTTCAACTGCTGAGTCAGCAATTTGCCACTGTATTGCTTGTCGATCAGCAATTGGCTTACCAAATGTTTCACGTTCTTGCGAATAATCGATCGCCATTTGTAATAGACGTTCAGCGGACCCTACTGCCCGTGCTCCAACAACCCATCTAGCAAAACCAATCCATTCTAAACCAAGCTGATAACCTCCATGTACCTCTCCCAATATATTTTCTTCTGGTACTCGCACATTATCAAAAACTAAACCAGCTGGTCCCCATTCTCCCATTGTATGAATGTATTCTGATTTCCATCCCATATCTCGATCGACAATAAAACAAGTTACACCATCTCTACCAGTCTTTTGATGGCTTTCTTTGTCAGTTATCGCAATAACCATTACGAAATCGGCTTCATTTCCACCTGTGATAAAAGTTTTTTCCCCGTTAATAATCCATTCATTACCATCCTTCACCGCAGTTGTTTTGATATTTCTTGTATCTGAACCTGCACCAGGCTCCGTCATCGCGAAACAGGATTTTTTATCCCCATTAATCGTAGGTATCAAATATTTCTCTTTCTGTTCATCGTTTCCATAATAAAGGATATTATCTGCTGAGCCACCGAATTCAAACGGAACAAACGTCTTGGAAACCTCCATTAATACGATCGCCAGCATCATTTGACCGATATCTGCTCCTCCATATTCACCCGGTGTATTAATCCCCCAAAAGCCAGCCTCTTTTGCTTTTAACTGAAGCTCTTTCATTTTTTCCTGGGACAAGCTTGGTTTACCTTCCCGCTCGTTTCTAAGTACCTCATTTTCAAGTGGCTTTAATTCCTTTTCCACAAATTTTCTGATTGTTTGTTGCACCATTTTTTGTTCGTCGGTTAGGCGTAAGTCCATTTTTCGTCACTCCATTTCTATTCTTTGTTTTATCGTATTCATACTAACTGGTAAGTATGTTTAGGAAAAAGAGGGGAAAACGAGTAAAGGTAGTTTTTCCTATTACTACTATATATATAATTCAACATAACTTTACATTTTTCCTGTTTTCCCCGTTACAAAATTTTGATTATAATTTATAATTTTTATTTTGGATCAATTTTGCTAATCCAGTGGAATTGAGATAACTTCTCCATCCTCTACCGCACCAGCCTCAGATTTCCACTGTATACTACCTTCTTCCGTTATTTCTTTAAAAGGAAGTATCATATTTTCATCTGGAAAATTCTTAATTCCTTCATTAACAGCATCCATAATTGCTTGACGATCATCTACAGAACCCGCAGCCTTCATTGCTTCTACAAGCAAATATAAACTTTGGTAATTTAAAGCAGACTCGGATGTCGCAAATTGTGTATCATACGTACTTTTATATTTCTCTACAAATGCATTACTTGCCTCTGAGTTTTCCTCCTCTATAGGAAGAGATCCGATTGAGCCGTTAAGCAATTCATAGCCATCTAAAAACCCTGACATTTCTTCCATTTTCGCCTGATCCATGACCATAAAACCACCTTCAAATCCTAATTCCTTGGCCTGTTTAATAACTAGAGCAGTCGGTTCAGAAGGGCCACCAACAAAGAGTACATCCGGGTCTTCATTTAGTGCATTCGTCATAATGGTGAAATAATCCGTTTCTTTAGCGAAATCAATGTCGCTTTCATGAACAATTTCCCCACCCATTTCTTCCCAAACAGGCACAATCGCTTCAGACCAATCCTTACCGTATTGCGAGTTAGTCGGAAGTAATGCCATTTTATTACCAAAATGTTCTATCATATATTTGCTAAAAGTCTCAGGCCAGACACTATATTGTGGGGGAATCCCTATCATTAACTCATTCCCTTGTTCATACATCCTTGGCTCACTCGTATAGGCCATAATAATAAAATTATCTTGCTCGTTAAATTCCTGTGTTGCGAAAACACCTCCACTGTGTGTAAGATATATAGCGACGGGTTCATCTTCTGAAACCATCCGTTTGACATTTACTCCGGTCTCATTTGGTAAGTATTTATCATCCAGCGCAACAATTTCAAGTTTGTATGTTGTTCCATCCACCTCAAAGCCAGTTTCATTTATTTCATCAGCGGCCATTTCAATCCCATTTAAAATATTTAATCCATATTGAGCACCTGGTCCACTTAATGGTCCACTATAACCGATTTTGACAATCTCCTCCCCTTCATTTATCTCTGGGGTTTCTGTTTTTGCCTCGGCCGTGTTTTCGTCCTCTCCTCCCCCATCTGTTGAGCCCTCGTCTGAAACGTTCAAACAAGCCGTTAATCCAAAAGCCAACAATACCAGTATTCCAAGCAGAAAAAACCTTTTCACTACCTTCATTTTGGAACCTCCCTTTTTTGATGACCAAACCGAATTTTTAAAGCTCTAAACTCTGGTAACTGTCCTGTTCAACACCTCCTAAAAGGCACAATCCAATTAAGCACCAATATAAGCCTTACGAATTTCTTCATTATTAAATAGTTCATCACTACTGCCCTTGACGACAATTTGCCCATTTTCTATTACGTAGCCTCTATCCGCGATTTTTAAAGCTGCACTTGCGTTTTGTTCAGCCAGTAGCACTGTTGTACCCTCTTTATTAATTTTTTGGATGATCTCAAACATCTGATTAACGATCAATGGCGCCAGACCTAATGAGGGTTCATCAAGTAAAAGTAATTTTGGATTCGCCATTAATGCTCTACCAATTGCCAACATTTGCTGCTGACCACCACTCAATGAACCAGCTGGATTATCCATCTTATCTTTTAAAATCGGAAACAAATCATAAACATGTTCCATCGATTTTGTAATTTCCTTCTTGTTTTTCCGACGTACAAACCCACCCATTTTCAGATTTTCGCGTACTGACATTTCTGGAAAAAGTTTTCTTCCTTCCGCACATTGCACAATGCCAAGTTTTACTAATTTGTTAGCGGATAATCCATTTACTTTTTTATCAAGAAAACGGATTTCTCCATGCTTGGGTTTATTCAGCCCACTGATTGCCCGAAAAATTGTACTTTTCCCTGCACCATTTGCTCCTAACAAAACAACAAGCTCCCCATGGCTTACATCCATATTAATTCCCTTCAAAGCAGTAAACTCGCCATAATTAACATTTAATTCAGATACTTTTAATTTGATCTGACTCATTTTCGCCACTCCCCAAATAGGCTTCAATTACAATTGGATCGTTTTTTATTTCATCGGGTGTTCCTTCAGCAATTCTTTCTCCCTGGTTTAATACCATGATTCGATCTGCAATTGACATAATCATCGACATCTTATGTTCAATAAGACATACAGTTAATCCACTCTCTGCCATTTTATTTATTAGTTCCGCTAGACCATCCGTTTCATCTGGATTAACACCTGCGGCTGGCTCATCCAAAAGTACTAAATCAGGATTCGTTGCCAGTGCTAATGCGAAAGCTACCCGTTTTTTCTGTTCTTGTGTAATGCTTCCAATCATTTCTTCTGCTACATGCGTTAAGCCCACAAATTCCAGCGCTTCATATGCTTTCTCCAAACTTTCCTGTTCTTCCCTTTTTTCGCGTGCTGTTCTGAATATGGCATCCCACAATCCAGACTTTGTTCTTAGGCGATTGCCAATAATCACATTATCTAGAACCGTTGCCCCTTCAAACAAGTGTGTCGTTTGAAACGTTCTTGCTATTCCTAGTTTTGCGATTTCATTTGGCGCAGCCTTTGTAATATCTTTTCCCTTAAAGGTTATTTTTCCAGATGTTGGGGGGTGAAAGCCGCTAATTAGATTAAAAAATGTTGATTTACCTGCACCGTTAGGACCAATAACCGCTTGAATATGCCCTTCCTTCACATCAAGGTCGACACCATTTACCGCCATTAATCCACCAAACGCCTTTGTTACTTTTTCTGCTTTTAAAACCATTAGCTTACCTCCTCAACTTTCGATCTTTTCTTTTGTCGTTCCTTAAGATTTCTTCGTTTACATTTTAATTTGTTAAGAAGGTTGTTTCCTAAACCAGCAATACCTTGTGGGTAAAAGATAACAATTAAGAGTAATACTGGTCCGAAGAAAACCATTCGATATTCCTGTAAGAACTGAAGAGACTGTGTTAGCGACACAATGATTAACGTCCCAATAATCGGCCCACTTAATGTTCCAATTCCACCGATAATTAGGTAGATTAACATCTCGAATCCAAGGAAAATAGCAGCAATATCTGGACCAATAAACTGAACAAACGATGCATATAAAGCGCCTGATAATCCAGCAAAGAAACAAGAGATTACAAATGACAAAAGTTGGTATCTTTTCGTTGCTATTCCAATAGTAAGCGCAAGTTCTTCACTATTACGAATTGCGATAAATGTACGTCCAAGCAGTGACTGAACAATGCGCTTAGAAACAAAAATGGTAAGGATTAAGAAAAGCAGCAATAAATAATACTGTGATAATAGACTATCAAATGTAATTGGACCGATTGGTGATGGGTTGGGAATGCCAACTAATCCCCGAACCCCGCCTGTTAAAGTGTCCCACTTATCGATCACCAAATAGATAATATAACCAACACACATTGTATATATCGCAAAATAATGCCCATTCGTTCGAAGGGAGATTAATCCTACTAATATACCTAATATGATCGAGACTACGCATGCTGCAATTAGCGCAAGCCAAAAATTCCAACCTGCCTTCACCGTCAATAATCCAAGCGTGTAGGCCCCAATTGCAAAAAATCCCACATGTGCAAGTGATAAATTACCTGTATAACCTGTGAAAATGTTGATACCATATACACTTATTGACCAAATACAAACCAATACAAGAACATGCAAGACATATTGATTTTGCACGACAAATGGAAGTATTAATGCAATGGCTAAAAGGAGTACGATGCCATATTTTTTGTTTAGTAATGCAGCCATTAGTGAGCCCTCCTTGCAAACAACCCAGTAGGTTTCACAGTCAATATAATGACAAGCAATGCAAAAGCTATTACATCTTTATAATCACCGGAAATATACGTTGCACCGAAACTTTCTATAATACCTAACAGATATCCAGCTATTATAGCTCCCGGTATACTCCCCATTCCACCAATAATAATAATGACAAAGGCTTTCATAATCACAAGGTCACCCATCCCTGGAAACACTAAGTTAATTGGCGAAGCTAGATTTGCAGCAGCTGCAGCCAACACGCCCGAAATAGCAAATGTTAACATTGCAACAACATTGGCATTAATTCCGACCAAGTATGCCCCTTCCCGATTTTGCGCCATAGCAATGATTGCTGAACCAATCATTGTCTTTGTTAAAAACATATGAAGCACAATCATGATAATTACCGTTGCGATGATGACAATTAGCCTTTGCTGTGTAACGGTTATACCAAATAGACTTACAACGTCACCATATGGACTAGTCATTTGTTGGTAATTAGGTCCCCATAATACTTGGGCTAATGCTACCAAGAATAATAAAATTCCGATTGCTCCCATCATCTGATGAAGTGGAGGTGCATTTCGTAAAGGGTGAAAGATTAGCCGGTCTGAAAGTATGGCAAGTAATCCGGTCATCATCATGGAAACAAGCATGGCAATCCAATAATTAAACCCAAACATTGTCATAACGGTTAACGTGACGTAAGCCCCTATCATGTAAAACGCTCCTTGCGCAAAATTAGGAACATGTAGGATTCCAAACACCATTGTCAACCCTAAGGCCACAAGACTATAAACGCTACCATTAGAAAGACCATTTAACAGTTGCTGGAAAAACAAATCCATCGTTTTCCCTCCCTAACATTTTAATTAAGTTGCCTATTACCGCATGATGTCTAAATCCCTCTACGGACTTTACCGCGTATTGCATTGTCACATATTACAGAGATATATTTTATCTACGTCCTCAACAATTAACTTAACAACTTCTTCATTACTAAAGATTAAGTGTCCCACCGTCAATCACTAGTGTTTCTCCGGTAATAAAAGAAGCTTCATCAGACGCCAAAAAGAGAACTGCGTCAGCAACTTCTTTTGATTTACCAATTCTTCGCAAGACATTTGCAGTAGACAAAATAGGCCACTTATCTGTCTTTTTCCAATCGTCTACCATTTTTGTGTCAATAATTCCTGGAGCAACAGCATTAACACGGATATTTTTCCTGCCAAACTCAGTTGCAGCAGTTTTGGTAAGTGCCATGACACTACTTTTTGATGCTGAGTATGCGGAAACAAGTTTTTGCCCTTTTATCCCGGCAATGCTGGCTGTATTAACAATCGAACTGCCTGACTCCATCCAAGGAATAGCATATTTCATTCCCAGAAACACACCAGTGAGATTGATATCAATAACTTTTTGCCATTCTTCAAGTGAAACATCGGGAATTTTTTTCTCATCGGCATTCACACCTGCATTGTTGTACAAGATATCAATGCGGCCAAATGTATCAATCGTCCCCTGTACCATATTTTCTACATCTTTCGGATTGGTCATATCTGTGCAAATAAATTCTGACTTACCACCTGTTTCCCTGATGATGTTAACTGTTTCAAGCCCAGCTTCTTCGCTAATATCCGATACCATAACCTGAGCGCCTTCCTCAGCAAACCGTAAAGCTGTTGTTCTTCCAATGTCACCGCCACCACCAGTTACAATGGCAATTTTGTTTTTTAAGCGCATGTAATCCTTCCTTCCGCTGTTACATCATTTTATAAATACTGAACGGATGGTATGTTATAAATAATACGATAACAGGGCCTATTAAAACCCTGTTGGCCAGTTAGCAAGACGCCGTTCACTTTTAGAACCATTCTTGGCACAGGCATATTCCAATGTTTGTGAGAGAAATTTTCTTGTGTCTCTAGGGTCAATAATATCGTCAATTAAATGTTTCCCTGCAGCTTTATAAGGCGAACTATCAAAACCCCATGATTCTAGTAATTCCAAACGTTTTTGTTCCGCATTTTCTGCTTTTTGAATCTCACGTCCGTAGACAACATTGATCCCGACTTCAGGCCCCGTAAAATTAATCTCAGCTGTGGGCCATGCCACAACAAAATCTGCGCCCATCGTTGGGCCACACATATTCCCGTACGCTGCACCAACACTTTTTCGTATGACAATAGAAATCTTTGGAACTGTTGATTGGGCAAGCGCTTGATTCCACATCATTATTTTGGTTGGCATTTTTAATTTTTCCGCTTCACTTGATACACGAAAACCTGGTATGTCATGTAAGAAGATGAGTGGAATATTGTACGAATCACATAGGCAAATGAAATCAGTCGCTTTCTCACACTCTTTAGCTCCTGCAGCACCTGCAAATTTCATCGGTTGATTCGCAATAATACCTACTACCCTTCCATTTATTCTTGCTAAAACGGTAATAAGTGCCGTGCCGTATAATGATTTAAGTTCAAAATAGTCTCCACCATCGACAATTAATTTAATTACCTTTTTCATATCATAAGCGCGTTTTTTTCTTATTGGTACGATATTAACCATCTCATCAATTTTTCGATATGGATCATCCATCGTTTCTTTATATGGTGGTTCCTCTCCACTATGAAGCGGCATATAGTCTAAGAACTGTTTCATTTCCTTTATGGATGATTCTTCACTAGCGGTAAAACGTTCCACCTGTCCGGTATAATCTGCATGTACTTCCCATCCACCAAGTTCTTCATTCGATACTTTCTCGCCAGTAGCGACTTCTAACATACGTGGACCAGCTACTGCCATGGAAGTCCCTTTTACCTGTGTGACAAAATCGGAGGAAACTGCTGTCCAAGTCGGTCCCCCAAAACTATCCCCTAAAATGGCTGTAATCATAGGGACTTCCCGGCGATGTAATAAAAGTTCATTTGGAAAAAGCATCTGACTAATTCCATCTGATCCCATTCCATCAGGCATTCTGAGCCCTCCGCCTTCCATTAAACTAAGCAATGGAAAACCACGCTTCACCGCAAATTCATGGGCAGCTTGTGTCTTACGAAAATAAACCATTCCTTCCGTACCAGCAAAGACTGTTTTATCCGCTGCCTGTAAAACAACTGGACGGCCATTCACT
Source organism: Lentibacillus sp. Marseille-P4043 (assembly GCF_900258515.1). Classification (NCBI taxonomy): domain Bacteria; kingdom Bacillati; phylum Bacillota; class Bacilli; order Caryophanales; family Bacillaceae; genus Lentibacillus; species Lentibacillus sp. Marseille-P4043. The sequence goes on from NZ_LT984884.1 coordinate 3,325,478, forward strand.
TTTGCTAGCCCCGTTATGACCCCATCACCTGCACTTTGTTCTTCCATACCAATTTGATCCGAATGGGCCAGCATGCCTAATTCGAGAAAGGTATCTGGATCAACAAGCATATCAATTCGCTCTCTTGCAGTACTATGTCTCAGACTGTGCTGGCGTTCAATTTTTTCTTTGCCACCTCCTAGTTTTGCCTTCGCTTTTCTTTTTTGTAAGTCTTCTATTGCCTCTTCCATATTTTCCTCTTTTAGCTTTTCCATAGATTTCTCCCTTACCTAAAAGTATTGATTGCATGTTAAGAAGTCTATTACATTACGATTCTTTTAAAAGCCTCCTAAGTACTTTACCAGAGGATGTTGCTGGTAAGTGGTCGCGAAATTCTACCTCACGTGGGTACTTATAGGCAGCCATTTTTTCTTTAGCCCAAGTGATTATTTCACTCGCTGTAACTTTACTTTTATATTCTGGTTTTAAAACGATATATGCTTTAACACATTCACCCCGTTTTTTATCCGGAATACCAATTACGGCCACTTGTAAAATCGCTTCATGGTCGCTCAGTAAGGATTCAACATCTTCCGGAAACACACTGAATCCTGACGATTTGATCATCTCTTTTACACGACCGTTAAAGGATAAATATCCATCTTCATCAAGTGTGCCAATATCACCGGTAAAAACCCATCCATCCCGGAGTGTTTCGGCAGTTGCTTCAGGGCGATTTAAATATCCTTTGAATACACCAGGATTTCTGACAGCAATTTCGCCTTGTTTTCCTGGGGGCAGATCTTTCCCCGTTTCCATATCAACAATACGTAACTCTGTATCGAATGTAGCAATGCCACACGTACCAAATTTTATTTGATCTATTGGCATCATGGTGTCACACGTATGTGTTTCACTTAATCCATACGATGCTTCAAAAAGTAAGCACCCATCCGTGAGTTTTTTCCATGCCGATGCCAGTTTTTCATCAACTGCCATACCAAAACTTGTGGCAAAATTCAGTTCCAATGATGTTAAATCCCTATTTTCAACCCCGGGGTAATGCAATATTGCGTTATTCATTGGGGCGACAGTGTATAATTTGCTTACCTTGTAGTTCTCAATCGCTTGTATTGCCGCTTCAGGATCAAAACGTGTTAATAAAACACAAGATGAAGCACTATAAACAGGTATATTCACCCCCATAACCATACCAGCAATATGGCAAAGTGGAGCAGCTGCCAATGATTTATCCTCTTGCGTAACTAAATAGCCATGGGCAGAAGCGGCTGTTTTGAACAATGCATTTCCAAAAGTCAACATTGCTGCTTTTGATCGTCCAGTTGTCCCAGATGTAAAAACCATCAATCCTACATCTTCCCATAGGTCAATTTGGGCCGTTTCCTTAATAGGATCACTCTTGTCGATCACTTCGACCATATTAAACGTATCTTTTATTTTTTGCTTTTTAATTTTCAGCTCATCAGGTAAAGGCAGTGTCTGTTTCTCGGAAAGAAAATCAGTATAATTAGTTGTCACCATAAATTGAAGAGATGGGATCTTATCCTTTATATTCTCCACTTGTATATACAATTCCTGACCAGCGATGACAGCCTGAATTTCAGCCTCATTAATGAAATATTCCAGCTCTGATTCTTTATACATCGGATTTAGGGGAACAACCGTTGCACCAAGCATTTGAATTGCATAATGTCCAATTAGATATTGCGGACAATTTTGCATAAACAAGGCAACCCTACTCCCTTTTGTTACACCTTGATGTTTAAGAAATTGAGCAAATTGCTTGGTTTTGTTATTTAATTCCTCCCATGTAATCGGATTCCCATAATAAATGTATGCCGTTTGATCTGGTCGCTCAATCGCATTTTGCATGAGATACTCATGTAATGGTTTTTTACCTTGACGATAATTTAACGTCTTTGGCACCGCTTTTGGCCAGCTTTTCTTTAAAACTGATTTCACTATTTCCTCCCCTTTCTTTACCTTGGTATCTGTTTAAAAGCAGGGCGATGCGGGACAGCCAACCTGTCCCCCATGTCCCAGAAAATCACACAGATTCTTCTCTTATTTTTCGTCGTAATATTTTTCCGACATTTGTTTTTGGTAGTTCTTTTCTAAATTCAACGATTCGTGGAACTTTATATGCCGCCATATTCTCTCGACAATAAGCAATTAATTCCTTTTCATCCGTAAGCTGACCTTCTTTTAGCACGACAACTGCTTTAACCGTTTCCCCACGATACGGATCTGGAATGCCAACAACGACTGCTTCCTGGACAGCAGGATGTTCATAGATAATTTCTTCTACATCTCTCGGATAGACGTTATAACCACTCGCAATAATTAGATCCTTTTTTCGATCAACAATGAATAGAAAACCGTCTTCATCCATATAGGCGATATCCCCTGTATAAAGCCAGCCGTCCTGAAGCGTTTGCTCTGTTTCTTCTGGCATATTCCAGTAACCTTTCATCACCTGTGGCCCTTTAATAATTACCTCGCCGGTTTCTCCAGCGGGAAGTTCTTTTGTCCCATCAGCTAGGTCAACAATTTTATAGTCAGTAGACGGAAAGCCAATTCCAACACTACCAGGCTTTCTCGGGCCAAAAAGTGGATTACAATGTGTTGTCGGCGAACTTTCCGACAGCCCATACCCCTCTAGTATCGTAGCACCGGTATTCTCTTCAAACGTACGCAAAATTTCCCCAGGCATTGGAGCACTACCACTGTTACAAATTTTGATACTATCAACACCATATTCGTTCACTTTCGGGTGGTTGATTAAGGCAATATACATGGTTGGAACACCTGGAAACGATGTTGGTTGCACATCTTTGATCGTTTGTAGCACTTCCTCCATATCGAACTTTGGCAGCATGATACTCATTGATCCAGTATAGATAGACAGATTCATGCACGATGTCATTCCATATACATGAAATAACGGAATGACAGTAAGGAAACGCTCTTTCCCAAGTTCAATTCCATCTTGAAAATACTCGTATGATTGCATGACATTTGCCAGCAAATTACGATGAGTAAGCATAGCACCTTTAGAACGACCGGTTGTACCGCCTGTATATTGGAAAATGGCAACATCTTCTATCGCGTTAATTGCAACAGGCTCCGGCGGTTTCTTTGCCTTCTTTAAAAATTCATTAAATCCAGTTGCCATGCTATCTTCCGTTTCCCGACCTTCTAGATTCACTTTAATAACATTTTTTATCGATGTTTTGTCCATGACTTGATTTAAAGCAGGCAACAATGGCTCATAAACAACAATGGTTTCAGCACCGGAATCTGCTAAAATGTACTCCAATTCTTTTCCGACAAGCATCGGATTAAGCTGTGTTACGATACCACCTGCCTGTAATGCCCCATAATAGCTGATAACGTATTGTGGACAATTAGGTAGCATAATGGCCACTCGGTCCCCTTTCACTACTCCGTTTTCCTGTAGTGAGGCAGTGAATCCATCGACCAATTCACCGAGCTTCTGATACGTCATTTCATTCCCATAAAAATAAAGTGCCTTATTATCCCCATAAGTATTAATTGTTTCTTTTAACATATCTGGCAGTGTTTTATTAGGTATCTCCAGTTCCGCCTGTATATGTTCCGGGTAATGTTTCTTCCAGACTTTTTCCATCAAAATTCCTCCTTATATACAATTGATAACGCTTACAATAATTTGTTTAATAGTCCCTCATTAAAGAGAAAACAGTTGCTCAATAACGCCCTCTGACACGCCCTTACGTTTTAGCTCCGGAACAATATTTTCAAATACATGAACAGGATGCCAATTTCTAACGAGGTACGCTACTTCCTCACTCATTTCCGGGTATCGTCCCAACCAATAATTAATTGAATCATGGGAGAGCATAATTTGCTTTTCATATCCTTCATCAAGAAGTTTAACTAATGTTTCGATGCGTTCTTCATCCATTGGTGCTCCAACTAACTTCTGAATACCAAATCGGTCAAAGCCTATTTTCACACCGGTTTGCAGTGTTTTCTTATGATAGTCTACATCCGTGTTTCCACACATATGACCAATCACAATTTTGTTAGGATCAACACCGGAATCGATTAGCATTTTCGCTTGTTCCGGTCCCATTGTTCCTTCCTGTGTATGGGTGAGAATCATAATTCCGGTCTCCCGATGCACCTTTGCAGCAACATCAAAAAACATTTTCTCATACGAAGTAATTTCATCCTTGCTTGATGCTAGTTTAATAATTCCTGGACGAATTCCCGTTCCAGCTATCCCATCGTTTATTTCGGTCATAAACATTTCATAAATATCTTTTTCCGCCGTGCCTAATGAGTGACGAAATTTAAAATACGTTGTTGCACCTTCACCCTCGTAATAGTAGCCAGTAGCGCAAATGATCTGTAATCCGGTTGTCTCAGAGATTTCCTTTAATATTTGCGGATCCCGTCCACATTCATTTGGTGTCGGATCCACAACGGTTTTAACGCCAAATTTCATGACACCGTTCGCTGCCTCAACCCCAGCGCGTACTGCCTCTTCCCGGTTATATGGACCTAGTGTTACATCACCACTATAACCAGGATATCCAAATTGGAAATGTTCATGGATCAATGTTTTACCCATATCCTCGACTGGAATCTTACCGGTAACCGTCTCTATCCATTCTCCCATACGTTCAACCCCTTTAATTTTTGGAAAACCTAACAATCTATCTATATGATCAACTCTCTTGTAATTCTCTCCACAAGACTTTCCCGCTGCTTGTAGTAGGAAAACGATCTGTAAATTCAACAATTCGCGGATATTTGTATGCCGCCATTTGCTCTTTGGACCATTCGATAATGTCATTTTCGGTTACTTTTCCAATAGAATCATCATTCAAAATAACAAATGCTTTGACCGTTTCTCCACGTTTTACATCTGGTGCACGGACAACACATGCTTGCTGGATTGCTGGATGTTTATATAAAATGGATTCCACTTCCGTCGGCCATACTTTAAATCCAGCCGCATTGATCATCCGCTTTAGCCGATCAACAATGAAGAAATAACCGTCCTCATCCATCTTTACAATGTCACCGGTGCGAAAAAATTGTTTTCCTTCTAGTTGCATATGCGATGCTTGATTTTCTTCTTCTCGATGATAATAACCTTTGAAAACTTGGGGTCCATTAACAACCAGCTCTCCTTCTTCATTAGCGCCGAGTTCTTTACCGGTTGCCAGATCTATTATACGTGCATCAACATCAAATGAAGGAACCCCTAGACATTGTAATTTTGGGCGATCAGGTGGGTTGAAATGTGTATGTGAAATCGTTTCTGACAACCCATACCCTTCTGCATAACGTAGCCCTGTTCTCTCATAAAGCTGTTCTCCAACCGCTTCCGGTAAAGGAGCACCTCCACCACCAATCGATTCCAGTGACGATATGTTATAGTTTGCTAGATTCGGATTGGCTAAAAAGTCGATTAACATGGTACTAATATTAATCCAATGAGAACAACCATACCTCTCAATTGCTTTTGCTGCATAATCACGATCCCAGCGAGTAAGTAACACGATTGTACTTCCTGCTAAAATTGGTGTAAGTATGCTGTGCAGCAATCCTGTCACATGAAATAATGGTAAAGTTGCCAGTGCCACAGCATCTGGTGTCACATTCATCCAATGATAAGCTCCAGTTGTATTTGCTTGAACAGTACTATTTGTGTGGATACAGCCTTTAGGCAAGCCTGTTGTTCCTGATGTATAGGGAATAACTGCAACATCTTCCTTCACTCCTTGATATGGTGAAGGTTGGTGCTCTGTAGTTAATGCATTTTTCCATGCAATGTCTGCCGTGATTTCACTAGCAGGGGCAACTACTTCTGGCGGTAAATTACCAAGCGCATGATCAGCTAAAATGTAGTCGGAATATGCTGTAACGATAATTTTTTCAAGAGATGTATTTTCCTTTAATGGGGTAACTTTAGTGTACAATTCTTGCCCAACCAATGCCTGTTTGATATCACAGTCTTGCACGTAAAAAGTCAGGTCTTCCGTTGTACTCATCGGATTAATTGGTACAACGACTGCCCGCACGCGTAGTATAGCAAAAAAGCTTATCACAAATTGAGGAGAATTTTGCATGAACAACAGCACTTTTTCTTCATTTTGGACACCCATATCATTTTCTAAATATCCAGCCAGCTGGTTCACTTCATCTAAAAGTTGTTGATACGTATATGTTTGTCCATAGTACCGTATTGCTATTTTGTGTGGGTATTTTTTTGCGGTAATTGTCAAATTATCGTATAGAGTCGTTTCCGGTACTGTAAGCGTTTTAGACAAACGTGAAGGCCAATACTTGAAATGGTTTGTGTGCATGAATACATCACCCTTCCTGTTTTTTATCGTTTCTTACACGCATTTTTCTATGGGATTAACACAATCTTACCTTTCGTTTTCCTATCTTGAAACAGCTGATGAACTTTAGCTGCTTGTGCTAATGGATAAGTACCACCGATCGTAAGTTCCAAATTACCTTGACCTACATACGTGAGAAGTTCCTGGAGACTGCTTTTGAACAAAGTGGGCCTTTTCATTATTTGTGGCAAGAAAAAAACAACAATGGATTGATTGCGCTTCATTAGTGACGATGGGTAAAATTTTGATTGTTCGCCACTTGCTACCCCGTAAATTACCAAACGGCCAAATTCTGCCAAGCATTTAAGTGTCTTGTAAAAAACACTGCCACCAACCATTTCAAGTGCTACATCAACACCCTTCCGATCAGTTAGTTCCCGTATTTTATTCTCCCAGTCGTCCTCCGAATAGTTAACTAAATGATCCGCTCCCATCTTTCCAGCAAATGCTAATTTTTCTGGTGTACTAGCCGTTGCAATCACTTTTCCAGCACCAAATTGTTTTGCCAACTGTACAGCCAATAAACCGACTCCACCTGATGCCGCATGAACAAGAACAGTCTCTCCTTCTTCCAAACGGCCCATTGTTTTTAGAATGTGGTATGCACTTAATCCTTGTACTGGTAGAGCAACGGCTTTTTCATAGGACACATCATCTGGAATGGGGATCAGCGTATTTGCATCCACAACCACATTTTCAGAATAGCCACCTGATTCAATTAACGAAACAACACGCTCCCCTTTTTCTATCCCGTGAACTTGATCGCCGACTTCTGATACCACACCTGCAACCTCTGTGCCTGGAATAAACGGTAATGTTGTAGGGACGACATACTCCCCCTGCCGTCTTGCAGTGTCAGCATAATTCACACCAATTGCTTTCGCCTCAATCAGAACATCATTTTCACTGATTGCCGGTGTTTCGATTTCCGTAACCTTCAACACATCCGGTCCACCATATTCGTCAAATTGTACAGCTTTCATAACCTTATTTCCTCCTAATTTTCTTTGCTTATTGCTGCCTTCTCTCTTCCATTATTGTTTTTCCATCAACTAATCGCGGAATCACAGATAGGATGCCACGTTGATTTACATACGCAATATCATCTTCAAATCCATAATTTTCAAGCATCTTTCCTACACGGGAATCACGAAGTACAGCTTGATCAGACACATTTTCATAAAACAACTTTGCAGTTAACGCACTGTCCGTTAAATCTATCTGTCCACCGTATGCGTTTACAAGTTGGTCGATAAAGTATCCTGCACCATAAAAATCCTCTAAGCAAAATTGATTTTTCGACCCTGAACAGACAACAATAATCGTCTCATTATCATACATATCAGCGATCTGCTTACTTACAGCCCTTCCATTTAATAACGATGCTATATATACCTCTTTGGCCGAGGCTGCTTTGCGAATAGCAACTGTTCCATTTGTCGTTGATAACACAACTGTTTTCGCTGCTACATGTTCTTTTAAAGCCAGAGGAGCCGGATCTAAAAATCCGTCAATTGTTTTCCCGTCATACTCCCCAACAAGTGAAATATCTTCTTGCGAAAAGTTCTTTGCTTCCTTTAATGCCTCCGCTTCATCCATCACGGGAATTACTTGCCTCGCTCCATAGTCGAGACAAGCTGTGATGGTTGAAGTTGCAAGTAATACATCAAATACAACCGCAATTTTATTTTCATCCATCTGTACCGTATCAACTTCCTCTTTTTTTAATAACAAATGAATTTTCATATTCACACACCTTTGGCAGAATACAATGCATGGCTAATTAAATTCACAACATAATGATTAAGATTAGCAAATCTTGCATCATTCGTTTGTCCTTTGTAATATCGATAATAGATTTGCTGGATGATTACAGCAAGTTTAAAGTAGGCAAACGTTAAGTAAAAATGCATATCCGACACATCACGACCACTTTTTGTTGCATAGTCTTGCAAAAATTCCCGTCGGGTGAAAAACCCTTCTTTTATTGTTACAGATGGTTTTCCAAGTCCTGTCTGCAGTTCTTCCGGATCATCTGGTTCAATCCAATAACTTAATGCTGCACCAAGATCTGCCAATGGATCACCTACCGTGGTCATTTCCCAATCAAACAATCCTGTTATCTCAGAGAAATCCTCTGAAAACATGGCATTATTTAACTTATAATCGTAATGAATAATGGTAGGTTCTGGTGACGCAGGAATATTAGTTTGCAACCATTTCGTCAATTGATCGACACCTGATACATCTTCTGTTTTCGCTCGCTCATACCGTTTAATCCAACCATTTACTTGACGTTCCATAAATCCATCTGGTTTTGACATGTTAACTAGATTCGTTTTGGTAAAATCAATCTGGTGTAATTCTACTAGTTTATCCACCATTAATTTAGAAATTTTTCTGCCTAAAGCCGATTCGTAAACGATGTCATTAGGAAATTCGGAATCTACTACAATTCCTTTTCTGCGCTCCATAATAAAAAATGGACTTCCAACAATCTGTTCATCGTCGGAAAAGACATATGGCTTTGGTGCCGCTTTGTACAATGGATTCAAACCCGATAATATCTTGTATTCTCTTTCCATATCATGAGCTTTGGGAGCTACTGGACCAAGCGGAGGCCGTCTCAGCACTGCCTCCCATGATCCAATCCGTAACAAGTAGGTTAAATTAGAATGACCTGCACCAAATTGTTCAATTTCCAATGATCCATCAGGAATCCCTGAGATATTTTCCCGGACGAATTGCTCCAATCCTGTCTTATTAAGTTCCTCACCTTTTCGAACGTTAATCGTATCGCTATATGAGGCTTTCATTGCTCTTCACTCCTCTCACGCAAATGTTCTTGTAGTGACGCTTTAAATGCATCCGGAATTATCGCTGCCTTTTGCTGTACTATATCTACATAAACAATGGTCGCCTCACCACTTGCGATCAGATTGCCTGATTCTTTATCACACATCTCTGTACACAATGTAAAACTAGTATTACCAATTCGTTGCACCGTTGTTTCAATATCTAGCGTTTGTCCAAAATACCCTTGCCTGACAAAATCACACTTTGTTGACACTAGCATAATCGTAAAATCATCAGCACGAACATCCATCCCAAGTTTTTGTAAAAAATCGAGCCTTGTTTCCTCCATATACGTAAAGTAACTTGCATTATTAATGTGACCTAACATATCTGTTTCACTTACACGGACATTAATCTCCATTTTTCAATCGCCCCCTGAACCGTTGTCATGGCACGTATAATTTGCATATACTAATCAGTTGGTATGTTTATACTATTCGGAAATTTTATTTTATATTACTACCTATATAAAGATAGTAATATCGTTCATTTCAATTTGTAATGCCGGCCAATATCATATCTGCATAGATGTCTACTAACTCTTCCGGTGAAACTTCTCCGTCTGGCTTAAACCAATTATAACTCCAGTTCGTAACCCCTAATATGCCAAACGTAATGATATCTACTCGTAGATTTTCCTTGAATAGTCCTTGATTAATTCCTTCTTGCACAACATTTTCAACATTTAAACGGAATTGTTCCCTTTTCTGTTTAATGTTTTCAATGTTTTCTTTGGTTAAATGCCGTATCTCACGAAAATATACACGAGCACTTGGACCATTCTCCGCAACATCCATGATTAGTAACCTGATGATGTCGGTTAATTTTTCCGTTGGCGTCGTATAATCATTATCTATAATCCGATTCTGACGGTCTAATAGATTCGTAATGTAAGCATGGTGAATTTCCATTAATAGCTGCTCTTTACTGGAAAAATAGTAATAAAATGTCCCCTTTGTAACGCCCAAAACATTCACAATATCTTGAATAGACGTTTCACTAAAACCTTTCTTTTCAAAGAGTAAGATACTCTCCTTTATAATGTCATCTTTCATATGCATTTTCCTCACCTAGTTGTACTATTTTATCTAGTTTAAATTTATCACAACACCGAAAATAATTCATCCTAATAAGCGTGTGAACCACCATCAACAGCTAAAATATCACCACTAACAAAATCTGACGCTTTTGAGGCCAAGAATAATGCTGCGCCTTGTAAATCAGCATCATTTCCTAACCGATTCAGTGGCGTTCCTTCCAGGATTTTCTCTTTTCCTTGTTCTAATAGACCACGGGACATTTTTGTCGGGAAAAATCCTGGCGCAATGGCATTTACATTGATATTGTGCTGTCCCCATTTAACAGCTAGATCCTTCGTAAATGTCATAACGGCTCCCTTACTTGTGTTATAACCAATCGTGTCCATATACCTTGGGTCCGTTCCACCAAAACCAGCGACTGATGCAATGTTAATGATCTTCCCTTGATTTTGTTTAATCATCGTTTTTCCAACTTCTTGACTCATTAAAAATGTACCGGTTATGTTCACGTTGATGACCTTCTGCCATGCTTCAAATGGCATATCCAGAACAGGCGCACCCCAAGTAGCTCCACTATTATTTACTAAAATATCAATCGTACCAAAGTGGTCCACAGTTCCTTCAACAACTTTTTTGACGTCTTCAGGATTCGATACATCACAAGCAAAAGCTAACGAGTCCACTCCTAGTTGTTTCAGCTCTTCACTCATTTTTTCACACGCATCTAACTTTCTTGAGCAGACCACCACATTTGCACCTGCTTCTGCAAATCCTCGGGCGATTTGCGCACCTAATCCTCTTCCGCCACCAGTTACAATAGCTGTCTTTCCATCTAATTTGAATAAATCTAGTACACTCATATTAAGCTCTCCTCTTTTTTATATTTTCGAAGCTCTAATTTAGCAATCTGTCTGCGATGAACCTCATCTGGTCCATCCGCAAGACGAAGTGTCCTTGCATTCGCCCAATGATTAGCAAGCGTGAAATCCTCGCTAACTCCTGCACCACCATGTGCTTGAATTGCCCGGTCAATAACCCGCAATGCCATATTTGGTGCGACTACTTTGATCATTGCAATTTCCGTTTTTGCTTCTTTGTTTCCAACCGTATCCATCATATATGCTGCTTTTAGCGTTAATAATCGCGCTTGTTCAATATCAATTCGTGATTCAGCGATCCATTCTTGGACAACCCCTTGATCAGCTATTTTTTTACCGAAAGCAGCCCTCCCTTGAACACGCTTACATAAATCTTCAAGTGCTCGCTCTGCTGCACCAATTAATCGCATGCAATGGTGAATTCGGCCAGGTCCAAGGCGTCCTTGAGCAATAGCAAATCCTTTCCCTTCATCCCATAACATATTTTCGACAGGTACCCGTACATTGTCATACGTAATTTCCGCGTGACCATGTGGGGCATCATCATAACCGAACACTGGAAGCATCCGCTCAATCGTAACACCTGGCGTATCTAATGGAACCAAAATCATCGACTGTTGCTCATGTTTAGCTGCATTTGGGTCATTTTTTCCCATTACAATGGCAATTTTACAGCGTGGATCCCCTGCACCAGATGACCACCATTTTCGTCCATTGATTACGTACTCGTCTCCGTCTCGAACAATGCTGGACTCAATATTTGTTGCATCACTTGAGGCAACATCAGGCTCCGTCATCGAAAAGCATGAGCGAATCTCACCGGCTAGAAGCGGTTCAAGCCATTGCTTTTTTTGTAGTTCAGTACCGTAGCGAACGAGAACTTCCATGTTTCCTGTATCAGGCGCACTACAATTAAACACTTCTGGTCCAATTAGAGATCTTCCCATTATTTCGCAAAGCGGCGCATACTCTTGATTCGTTAAACCAGCCCCATACTCGCTTTCGGGTAAAAATAAATTCCATAACCCCTCTTCTTTCGCTTTTTGTTTTAATTCCTCCATAATAGGTGGTACTGTCGACCAGCGATTTTCCTGCTGATTCAATTGTTCCTTGTATACTTTTTCATTGGGATACACATGTACTTCCATAAAATTAGATAATTTCTTTTGCAAATCTATTACCTTGCTAGAATATGAAAAATCCATCTTACTCTCCCCCAATCAAATATTTCCATCCACAAACCTACCGGATAGTATGTTCAGAATCTTATATATAATTATAACAACCACAAATATAAATGCAACATTTTTCTGTATGTTATCATTTTCAACCTGAACTATTTAATAGCTTATCCACACATCAGTATATTCCTAGATTGCGGTAGAATATAACTTAATTACAGACGATATTAAAAAAATCGTGAGTAACAAGTGTATTGGAACACTTGTTACTCACGGAGGTTCTATAAATAATTAAGGATGTTTTCCAAAAAATTGTTGTTTTTGTGACATACAAGATATAGAATGCGCACTAATTACCGCTACGGAAATACACTTCGCTTTCCGGGGGCGGCTGTTGAGCCTCCTCGTGCTGGGTGCTCGTCGCGTTGCAAGTAATTTCGGTGAAGTATCGCTCCTCGCAACTCGAAGCTTATTCGGTGGAAGTTTCGCTCGTCGCACTGCGGGGTCTCACCGATGCCTTTCCTCCCCCAGGAGTCTCCGTATATTTCCTCCGCTGTTTTACCGTTTCGACTACCAATTGGCAATGTTATTAAATGCGAATAAGATAGTTGGTTTTAGCTGCAAACTGTCGCGCAACTTAGAGCATGGCTTCAGTCTCCTTATGATGAAAAAAAGTTACTTCCGGAGTCTTCGGACACATGCTGTTCGCTTTGGATAAGAAATAATTCGGGGACGTTACATCGCACGTAGAAAAAATGGAGCTGTTTTTTCCGCAACTTAGAATATTCTTCTCTTCAAGGAGAAATTCTTGTAACTTAGATTACATGGCTTCCCCCTTTCGATAATCAGAACACTACTATCAGCGTAGGCAGAATACGTAGACTCCTGCGGGAACAGCACGAGTCTGAAGACCCCGCAGCGGCGGTTTTCCGCGAGGAGGCTGAAGCCGTGCCCGCGGAAAGCGAAGTATTCTGCCGCAGCGATAACTAAGCACTCAATTGTCATTAAAACCGGAATAAAAGTCACAAAATAGAAATTTCACTATGTCGCATTTTATATCAACTGCGAAAATAAAAGCAACTAAATTTACGAAAAGAGCCATAATAAATTACTTTTCCGTTACGGGCAAAACAATTTTTGACGAAAACGCCCCACCATGATAAACGTGTTCAACGGCTACTTTTCCCGATGATGCAGTTTTTGTTGTTTGTCCCGTATTAAGATTCACGTCATAAAGTGGTGCATTACTTGCGGCTATATCTACTCGTAAGCGATGCCCCTTTTTTAGTTGATATGCCGTATGTCCAACATCAACTGGAATACAGAATGGCTGACCTATTTCGCTTACCTTTGCACGGTGATAGGTATCCATAATCGGATAAACGTTACCTGATGGTTCTACATCAGATAATCGTATAGCCAGATCCATTAGTGATGTAGGGGATGATACCCAAATACTTGCTGTCACTGTACCCAGCATGTTGAGGTTTTTATCTAACGTTAGCCCAGTGTAAACAAGCACATCTTTTCTATCTTGAATGTCGCCTATTTCAAACATCCCTGACTGATGACCAGCGATCAGTACACCGCCACCGCGTGTTGGAACAGGATTGGCGGGATCTAATTTTAACTGACTTGTTGTTTGCGACATGGCTGGAGCATCTAATAGCTGACCATCCCCGTCTCGCGTTTGTGATTCTCCCTCACTATAAAGAAACAGTTCTTTTTTCACCGATGTAGGGGGCCATTCCTCGTATGCTTCCCATTTTGCTTGTCCCATTCGATAAAGATGAATATTTTTTTCGATTGGCATTGGTTTATCCTTTAGCCATTTATCAAACCATTTAATATGAATTTCGGTTGGGTCTGTGATCTGATCAACGCCGATGTTTTTTGCTGCATGCTCAAAAAATTTTTCACCTGCTCGACCACTCATTTCCTCATGTGTCCAAGGTCCGATCCAAAGCATCCGCGGTCCATTATAGTTGTTATATGCCTTTAATGTTGGTTTTAACAACGAATCAAACCAGCCTCCCATGAAAAGAGCGGGTATTTCCACATTGTGCAGTTTTTCGTTAAGCTGCATTTTCGTTATGTAATCAGGATCCATTTTCTCATGCATGACATCGAAAAAGAATGATTTGGGATCCAGATCTTTCATTGGTGGCCAGTCATTGGCCGGGGCATAAGACAACCATTCCACCATATTCGTGATATAGTTTTGGACCTTTGCATGTTTCGGATCATTTCGGCGTTTTAGTTGGTCGGAAACAATTGATCCCAATGTCCATGTTTCGAAATTGCCAACTCCACTTGCCCCATTTTTTCCATTTAACATGTCTTCCCACGGATCTGCCATTGTCATAACAGGTGCTATCGCTTTTAAGGATGGTGGCTTTTCGACCGCTGCAGCCAGTTGTGTGTAACCATGATAGGACATTCCAAACAAGCCAACATTTCCATTTGCGTAAGGAAGTTTTGCCGCCCATTCGACAGACTCATATCCGTCACTGCCTTCATGAATAAATGGATAATAGTCCCCTTCTGAAGCGAAACGCCCACGGACATCCTGTAAAATAACGACATAACCCGCTTCAACCATTCGGGGAACTTCAAGATATTCATCAAAGTAGCGAGGTGTTTTTTTATCATAGGGCAAACGAATCATGAGGACCGGATAATTCCCCTCATCGTTAGGACGGTACACATCTGAACGAAGAACTGTACCGTCAGATAATGTACATGCCACATTTTCTTCAAATCTAATTGCTTCATTTATCTTCATTGATTCTCCTCCTTCTATTAAATTAGCACTTGGTAAAGGCCAAGTGCTAACGATGTTTTATTAAACTGTTTGTGGCTTTGATGATTTAACGGGGTGGAGTTTCCGTTCAATCCAACCCATTACAAGATCGGCAATAATCGCCATTAGTGCTGTTGGTATAGCACCTGCAAGTATAATCGCTGTTCCATCTGTTGCGTTTGTTCCACGCAAAATAATAGCACCAAGCCCGCCAGCGCCAACGAACGCACCGATCGCAGCAATACCAATACCAACAACTAAGGCAGTACGTAAACCTGCCATGATAACACTAATGGCAAGTGGTAGCTCCACCATTCTTAGCAGTTGAAATTTGGTCATACCAGAAGCGAATCCTGCTTCAACGACGGTCTTATCGACTTCTTTCATTCCAACATACGTATTCTGTGTAATCGGAAGGATCGAGTACAGCATCAATGTTAAAATAACCGTGTTTGTGCCAAGTCCAAGCACAATCATAATAACTGCCATTGCGCCTAAAGCAGGTATCGTTTGAATAATACTTCCAAATGCTAGTACCCAACTGCTTAACTTCCCGTACTTTGATATTAAAATACCTAAGGGAATCGAAATCACGGCAGCAAATAAAACCCCATATGCTGCCATTAGAAAATGCCGGTAAAATTGCACCCAAATGTAGCCACTATTTTGACTCACATACGAGACCAGTTGATCCCATGTTTCCATGTTATTCTCCTCCCTTCTGTTCAGTCACGAAGTAGTTGTTTTCTTCAAGAAATTCTTTGGCAACTTTTCCTGGATTCATCAGTTTTACATCTGCTTGATAATTCAGTTCCTGCATTTTTTCCGTTGAAATTTGACCTGCTAGACGCTCGGTAATATCCTTGATTTCTGGATATTCCTCAAGTAGCTCGTTTTGGATTACCGGTGATGCATCATATGGTGGGAAAAACCTTTTATCATCCTCAAGAACTTTCAAATCAAATTCTTGAATTCGCCCATCCGATGAATAAGCTAAAACAACATCCATATGTCCGCTGGAGGCAGCCTGATAAACAAGGCCAACATTCATCGGATACACTTCACCAAAATCAAAATATGTTTCTTTAAATCCGTCATAACCGTCCCCTTTACGGTTAATCCATGCATTATCAACACCAAACCGTAATTCATCGGCATAAGGTTCCAAATCCGAAACGGTTTCAATATTATTTTCTTCCGCAAATTCTTTTGTTATCGCTACAGAATAACTGTTTTCAAAACCATAGGATGGAGCCCATGTCTGATTAAACCGCTTCTGAAACTCTCGTTGCACAATGTCCATTGCTTTCTCTGGATCCGTAATCGGGTCCATGCCAAGTGCACCCGATAAATCAGTACCAGTATAACGAGTAGATGTTATATCTAGATCCCCTCTTGTCATTCCCTGGTGTTGGACGATCGAAGAACCAAGATGAGTAACAAGTTCTGTATCTAAATCGGTTTCTCGTTCAATCATAATCGACATCACTTCTCCAAGAATTTCTGATTCAGATGTTCCGAGCGTCCCAATCTTAACTGTTTTAGAAGTTGTACTTGCTAAACCAGGTAAGGAACAACCGGAAACCAACAAGAGAAGCAGCACGACCATAACTAGTTTATATCGTATTTTTTTCATCTCGTTCACCTCCGTGTTACGCTGCTTGATAGGTTTCTTTTAATCCATTCGGTGTTAACTTTCTTTCCAATACATGAAGTCCACGATCTGCTAGTAATGCTAGAATCGTAGCTGGTACTGTTCCTGCAACAATTAATGCTGGCTGATAAAGATTCAATCCATCAAAGATAAAGTCACCTAGGCCACCGCCGCCGATAAAGGCCGCAAGTGTTGCCCATCCAATTAAATAAACAGTTGATAAGCGAACCCCTGCCATGATTACAGGTAATGCTAATGGAAGTTCAATTTTAAAAATGGATTGCCAATTATTCATTCCCATTCCTTTTCCAGCCTCGCGCACACCACTATCGACACCTCGAACACCAATGTATGTATTTCGTAAAATCGGTAACAGCGAATAGAAAAACAGTGCGATAATGGCTGGAAATTTTCCTACACCCATAATTGGTATAAAGAAGGCAAGAATGGCTAGGCTGGGGATCGTTTGCAAAATGCCAACGAAAGAAATAAGACGATCAGCCATCTTTGGAATGCGTGAAAATAAAATACCTAATGGAACTGCAACAACAACGCCAAGTAAAATAGCAGCCAATGATATATATAAATGTTCCCAGGTCTTAACGATTAGTTCACTTCCATGTGAAGCAAAAAATTCTGTCATAGTAATACACCTCCTAATCTACTAAAGCTACAGGTTCTGGTTGGTCGATTTCAAAACCATCGCCCCAGATCGTATCATAGACTAAATTAGCCAATGTCGCTCTTGTTACAATTCCAGCAATTCTATGATTTTCATCGACGACAGGAACATATTTTATGCCGCGGCGGAGAATTTTATGGACGGTGTCACGTAGTAGGCTTTCTTTTGAAACAGAAAGGAATTCAATCTCCATTACTTCTTCCACACTGGTATGTTTCTTGTAGTTTGCGTTTATGATTTCAATATCAATATAACCCTTTAATACATTTCCCGAATCGACGACAAGCAATGAATCTACGTGTCTATCGCGCATCGTTGTAATAGCTGTTTTAATTGTTTCACCCAATTGTACGGTTACAGGAGATCCCTCCATAATTTGACCAACAGTTGTAACATCTGGCCGGCCTTGAATCAATCGTTCTTTGCCAAGGAACTCTTCAACAAAATCATTTGCTGGATGACGCAGAATCTCTTCCGGTGTATCTGCTTGGACCACTTCTCCTTCTCGCATAATGACAACGCGATCAGCAAGTTTCAATGCTTCATCCATATCATGGGTAACAAAAACAATTGTCTTGTGCAGTTCTTTTTGCAGTTTTTTGAATTCATCCTGCAGTGAATCTCTTGTAATTGGATCAAGTGCACCAAACGGCTCATCCATTAAGATTAACGGTGGATTTGCGGCTAGTGCCCGTAATACCCCAATTCGTTGTTGCTGTCCACCACTTAATTCGTGTGGATATTTATCTAAATATTCTTCTGGTAAATCGACAAGTTTAATTAATTCTTTTGCCCGTTCATCTTTACTTTCGTTTGACCATTTTAATAATGTACCAACCAACACAATGTTTTCTTTTATTGTCATATGTGGCATCAAACCGATTTGCTGAATAACGTAGCCAATCGAACGACGCAATTCGACGGGATCTTGCTGATTAATATCCTTACCATCGACCAAAATGGATCCATCTGTAATATCAATCAAACGGTTTACCATTTTCATCGTAGTCGTTTTCCCGCAGCCACTAGGCCCAATAAAACAAACAAATTCTCCCTTTTCTATTTTCAAATTTAAATTGTTAACAGCAGGTTTACCGCCGTTATAACTCTTTGTCACGTTTTTAAATTCTAACAAAGTGTAAACACCTCCGTGTGAATTTTGTCGAAATGTACTAGTTAAGTATAGAAAAGAAAATCCAGTGTGTAAACTTTAAAAAATCTATAAAATTTTTATTTCACAAACTTTATAATGTGTATATCTTTAGTTTCCTTCAATTTTCGTGGATTTTGTATCACATTTGCTTTTTTGTTTTTTTATACTGACATGTTAGACTATTAATGGACTTAGTTGGAGGGAGAGCTATGAGTACATATTCTGAACCACACATCTTAGCAGAGCTTGAACATGCAGAGGATCAAATCTCCGATCGAATTGCCGATAATATGAAAACATTTGGGGTTTCTTCAACAGTAGGACGCTTGCTTGGCATTATTTATCTAAATCGAGCACCAATGACACTTGACGAGCTGGCAGAAGAAACGGGGATGAGTAAAACAAGAATGAGTCAAGTGGTCCGCCAGATGATGTCCTTAAACATTGCTGAAAAGGAATTTGTTAAAGGCAGTCGAAAAGAACATTACAGAGTTGAAAATGACTATATCCAAACATTTATTTCCTTATTTACGACGAATTGGAAAGAAGTAGTCAGCAAAAATTCACAGCTTGCCAGGCGTCTTCAAGATAAAATTGCCCGGATAGAACGAGCACATAAGGAATATTTTTCAGCTGAAGTAGAACAAAAAGTAGCCGAATTAAAAGAAGAATTAACCCAATGGATCAGTTACTATGATTGGATTAACAGATTGGTAGAATTCTTTGAAAGCGGAAAGATCCTTGACTCCGTACCAGTTGAAGTTGATTAAGATAATGAGTAAAAGAAGGATGAAGCCCGTGAGGTTTCATCCTTCTTTTCAATGGAAAGGTATATTTCCTATATATAAGTCAAAGAATAGAGTATAGGATAGGAAAAGAATAGATGGGGGTTTAAAAATATGTCGACTGAGCAGAACATAAAACTTACATCAGCAGAACTTTCACAACTTTGGACATCTTATCAAAATGATAGTGGCTCCATTTGCATGTTGAAGCATTTTTTGCAGACTGTTGAAGACTCTGAAATTCGTCCGATCATCGAACACGCGTTAAAATTATCGCAAAGTCATATCCAAAAACTTACCACCATTTTTGCCAAGGAAGATTATCCATTGCCAAACGGTTTTTCGGAAAGTCAGGATTTGAATACCGATTCTCCGCGGTTATTCACAGACAATTATATGCTACAATTTATAAAACAATCAGCCCAAATCTCACTAAGTGGCTATGGTGTTGCGAAGTCCTTAGCCGTACGGTCTGATATTAATGAATTTTACGCGCAATGTCTGACAGAGGTAAATCAACTGGATACGATGACCAAAAATGTTTTACTGTCAAAAGGCCTTTATGTACGCTCTCCATATATTCCATACCCAGATAAAATTGATTTTGTCAAAAAACAAAAATTTCTTACGGGTTGGTTTGGGGAAAGACGACCACTATTATCACTGGAGATAACAAATCTTTTTTCCAATTTTCAACGTAATGCTTTAGGAACAGCAACCCTTATCGGCTTCAGTCAAGTGGCAAAATCTAAAAAGGTTGCGCAATTCTTTGTGCGAGGGAAGGAAATTGCCGCAAAACAAAACGAGGTATTTGGGTCTATCTTACGTGAAGATGATCTCCCAGTTCCAATGACATCAGATACGTATGTCACCGAATCAAAGGCAGCGCCAATCTCTGACCGTTTAATGATGTTTACGGTTACAGGTTTAATTGCGTTAGGTATTGGATATTATGGAACAAGTATATCTACAAGTTTAAGACGCGATCTAACGGCACACTATGATCGGTTCATACATGAAATCCTCAAGTATTCGGAAGACGGCGCAAACATCCTGATTGACAATGGTTGGATGGAAGAACCCCTACAAGCAAGTGACCGTGATGAATTATCGAACTAAGCAGATCAAAGAAAGGAAAGTCCTTTTTATATGTAGTAAACCTGCTAACAATAGCGAAGCAAATGGGTTAAGAGAAACCTCGGTAATCTATAAATCAATTTGGAAGTTATCGGTGGATAGCCCTGATCTCTTTCCCCCTAGCTTTATGCTTCCTTACCCTAGATGTTAATAAGGCGGTTGCTTTCCCCCGACCTGATATGCAGTGATAGAATTTCGTTCCACTTTATAAGAATAGTACCTTGACCCCATGTCGTCTCCTTTCTTCCAAGTTTCTGTAAACGTAACGATATATTTCTCATCACCAATTTTTCTTGCTGTTGTTTCTCGTTCAATGTGATAACCAGCTATTTTTTCTTCCCACTTCTCTATCTTTTCAGGAAAACGATCAATTACTGTTCCTTGTCCAGATGTTGCAAATTCAACCGCATCTTCCTTAGTAAAAGGCGGCATCGAAGGAGATATGAACTGTAATATTCCCCAGGATAAACCGTAGATAAGTACAGGAATGCTAACAAACATTTTAGCGCCCTTTTGCTTTTTCTGCCTTGTATATATCCACCGATCAATTATCGCGTAACATATCGCAGCAAGCATTCCACTTATTCCAAGCAACCAATTTTGAAAAACAAATCCATTCGCTAGTCCCAAAATTCCATGTAAAAGGACAAATAACCAGTCTCGTCGTTTCAACCATTTTATTCGTAAAAACTCCAATAAAATGGATACGACATTACCATACAACATGATGATAACTCCGACATACATCATATAAACAAGGGACCAGCCCATAAGTTTATTTCCAAGGTTATATGTCGTCTCTGAATTATTTATAAATACGAATAAATAAGCCAATATAATTGATGTTAGGGTTGTAACTACATATGTCGTTAATAGTTTTCTAATAACAAGATTTCGTAAACCATTCAGGATAGTCTCCCTCCTTTTTGCATAGAAAATCCGCTACCATCTATCAAAAGGAATTTTTAAACACATAACTCACTTTATCATAATTCATTTTAT
Organism: Lentibacillus sp. Marseille-P4043; assembly: GCF_900258515.1. Classification (NCBI taxonomy): domain Bacteria; kingdom Bacillati; phylum Bacillota; class Bacilli; order Caryophanales; family Bacillaceae; genus Lentibacillus; species Lentibacillus sp. Marseille-P4043. The sequence goes on from NZ_LT984884.1 coordinate 3,347,050, forward strand.
CCTTGTAAAAACGGTGGGCATTCTTGCGCTGTAATCCTGAAGATAAAGCAACACTTTCATAATGATGCTCTATTGCCCATTCATGAACATAAGCAAGCAGTCTTTCTCCATAGCCTTTGGAACGATTATTACGATCCGTAACTAAATCACATACCCAAACAAATCTGCCATAATAAAGTGTAATCATCGGTTTAAAACCAGCAACCGCAACAATCTCATAATTATCGAGCAAAGCAAACATTTTATAACCGTCATTCTCCATGGCATCTGTAACCAATTCTAGATAAGTAGTTTCATCAAGATGTGTTCGTAATTGCTTAATTACTGGAAATACCTGGATGATTTCCTTTTGTGATTGTAATTGTTTAATTGTTAGCATGTTCAGGTCCCCCTTTTCAGAATTTTAATTCAGTTTATCATAAATGATCAATGGAAACATTATAAATGTAAGCGTCAAATAATCCCCACCTGTAACCAGATGGGGATTATTTGACGCTTACTTATAAATGATCATTAAAAATGCCTTCACTTGTTATACAGTGAAGGACATTTTAACCCTTTTATGAAAGAGAATTATTTCACTTTATTAATCTGAGTTTGTGGCAAAATCAATCTATTTTGATTTTCCATTAGTTCCTTTCCTTACTTCTTCCATTAAGTAATGGACAAAAACATCATCTCTAGCAAGCCAGACTTCATAATTCCTTTTTAAAAATTTTTCACCTTCCACAAAGCTTGTAAATGTCTCTTTTACATTTACTTTGTTCCGTTCAATCATCCATTCATGGTTATTTTTCGGATAAAGCAAGAACAAATCATCCGATCGACTGTTATACAGGGTACCGAAAGTTGACTCCTTCACATTAAAACGGTTACGCTTCGTATCTTCATGCAATGGTTCCAAAGGGAATGTTTTAGCCACAAACTGTTTGTATGCCGCATCGGTTAATATGCTGCCTGACGCTTTTTCATGCCCGCCGCCACCAAAATGACCAGCCACTTTGGATACATCAACATGATCATGAATCGTTCGAAATCCCATTCGTTTACCACCCATATTTAAAATAACGATATAATCAAGATGTGGGTATTCTTTCCCAAGCTCGTTTCCTAATTCCGAATGATACGACTCCGCATGCACGACACCAGCGAAGTGGCCACCCGCTTTTATTTGAATGAGTTGACGCCTTTTTCGACGAATATAACGTTCAATATTGTTTTCTTCTATTTCTAGTAGTTGCTGTTCAAACGCATCGAAATAAAAATGATCACTTGATCTTAGCCGATGAATCATTTTTTCTTCAAACGCTTCAATTGATATTAAGAAAAAAAGCGTATTGAGCCGTTTCGCTGTAATGTTTTCATTTTTCTCCCATTCCCATGTATCATACTGTCTGACAAGTTCAACAAATTCCACTATGACATCTGAAGGATTTAAAAGTTGACGTGAAACTAGGTATTCGTAAAGTAATGATGTTGCCGAAGTCGCTTTTCCTTCTGCATCTTCAACTTGTACATGTGCCCACTGATAATCATTAAAATGCAAAGCTGTTTTATGATGATCCAGTAGTTTCACCTTGCCCCCTTCCTGAAAAAACACCTCCACTTTTTTTTCATTCTCTGGATTAATAGACAAATCTGTAATAAGCAAACTTGTGTCCTTATTACCATTTTCCAAAAAGTGTTTCACTTCACGGTCAAGGGCTGAAATGGAATTGTATCGAACACTAACCTGATTACCAAAAGCAAGCTTCGCCAAAATCCCACAGCCAACCCCGTCCAAATCATTATGTGACAACAATTTATACATTCACTTCACCTCAGAATGTAGTATTCGTTTTTGTTGGTGAAATTATCATTTTTAAATAAGGTTTCGTTCTAAAGTTGCTTGTTGCTGAATAATGTCTTGATATAAACTGCGACGTAACTGCTGGGCTCTTTTCTATAAGTACGCGCATTTCCCGCCGTCCGGGATCGCTCCGGGTGGATGCTTTCCGCGGGCACGGCCTCAGCCTCCTTGCCCCGGCGAGGGGTATGTCGACGTTGTCCGCAAAGGACGGTTTTAGTCGACCCTCCTTTTCAAACCACTCTGCGGGGTCTTCGGACACGTGCTGGGGCTGCGCTAACTCGCCCCACCGAAAACCATAGTTCCCGCAGGACAAGGAAGGCTACGTCAGCGATACATCGCACGAAGAAAAAGTGCTTTTCTTTTTCGAGGAGTCAACCACCCTCCACTCACCCGGACTAGTGAAGTGGTGGGAATACTTATAGGCACTTACAACTACGGCTAATGGTAGTAAATGTAATACCAGTGAAGGAAATACGCGTAGACACCAGCCGCCCGCGGAAAGCGAGTGTATTTCCAGAACGGTGGGAGAGGAATTTCCTAATTATGTCGTATTTTATATCAAAAGTGTAAGCCTTCATCATCTTTATCCAATGTAATTGATGGCAGGAAGGAATAAAAATTTTTTTGCGTAATCTGAGAGATGGAAAAAAACCGATGATCTTCTTGACCATCGGATTTCTAAAAAGATTTACATGGTGGTGTCTCTATATTTTTTCTTCATCAACCACTAAAACTTAATGCCGCTTTTTTGTTTTTTTATTGTTGTATTTTTCGTTTTCTGTTAGAGGTTCGTTCGCAAATTCATGATCAAAGTCTCTCGATAAATTCTTCCTCACTGCCTGTTCATCGCTTACATTACTGTTCACTTTTTGCTTGTTCCTATTGCTCATCAAAAAGCACCTCCATACAAATTATTTTGCCAAACAAAATAATTTGTATGTATGGTTATAAAAACAGCACCAACATTCCAAAATAGGGAAAGCGACTGATAAAACAGTCGCTTTTCCTTAATTTTCCCGATATCCTGTATTTGCTTTTACTTTCACTTCAGCATACCGTATATCATCCGTCTCTTTAGACAGTTTAGTTCCAATGTACCCCCCAAGAAAACCTAATGGAACAGAGATTAATGCCGGATTGGTCAACGGGAAAAGCGGATCTCCCACAAACAATGCCGCACCTTCAACGGGTGAGAAAACACTTGGACTTAACGATACAAGAACTAACGCAGAAATCAATCCACATAACATTGCTGTAACGGCTCCTGTAGTATTAAACTTTTTCCAATAAACGGTATAAAGAATAACCGGTAAATTGGCACTTGCTGCAATACAAAAGGCAAGAGAAACCAAGAATGCCACATTCAGATTTTGCGCGAATAATGCTAAAATAATAGCGAATACTGATACTGCTAAGGAAGCATAGCGAGCTGCTAGCATTTGTTCTTTGTCTGAAGCCTTTCCTTTTTTAAAAATTTGACCATACAAATCATGAGCAAAAGCCGATGCCCCAGATAACACGAGACCTGCTACAACCGCCAGAATAGTCGCGAAGGCAACTGCTGATATAAATGCAAATAGAATATCTCCACCTAGCGCTTTCGCCAGTAATGGTGCTGCCATGTTACCACCTGGATTTGCTGCAAGAATATTCGTTTCCCCTACAAATGCAGCCGCACCGAATCCAAGAAATAATGTTAACACATAGAAAATACCGATCGTCCATGTTGCAGTAATAACGGAACTTCTAGCTGTCTTCGCATCTTTAACAGTGAAAAAGCGCATCAGGATGTGTGGTAGGCCAGATGTTCCTAGTACTAATGCGATCATTAATGAAATGGTCCCCAATGGTTCGGTATATTTTAAGCCTGGCTTTAAATAATCAGCCCCATGGCTCGTAACCGTTTTAACATTACTAAACATTTCCCCAATATTGAAGTTGAACTTTAATAAAACCAGAAATGAAATAATAACCATTCCAGCCATTAGAAGGACTGCTTTGACAATTTGCACCCAACTAGTTGCAATCATTCCGCCGAAAAGTACGTATATGGTCATCATTACACCAACAATTAACACGGCAATCCAATAGTCTATATCAAACAACAACTGAATAAGTGCTCCTGCTCCAACAAGCTGTGCAATCATATAAAACGTTACAATCGTGATCGTACTAAGTGCTGCCGCTCCCCTAACTTTTTTGGCATCAAACCGGGAATTGATCATATCTGCAAGTGTATATTTCCCTAAATTTCTCAACGGTTCAGCAACTAAAAACAACACAACCAAATATGCAATTAGAAAACCAATACTATAGAAGAACCCATCAAATCCATAAAGGGCAATTGCTCCTGCTATACCAAGGAAAGAAGCTGCAGATAAATAATCACCAGCAATCGCAATCCCATTTTGCCATCCAGTTAATCCGCCTCCAGCTGTATAAAAATCACCAGTTGTCTGTGTTTGTTTCGCTGCATAATACGTAATCACAAGTGTTATCATAACGATAATTAAAAAAAGAATTACAACCGTTGCATCCATTAGGCATCCCCTCCATTTTTAATCTGGTCCTCAATGATTTGATTTGCTTGCTCATCAAAGGAGGCCGCCTTTTTCACATAAATCGTACATAGAACCCACGTCATGATAAATTGTGCAAATGCGAACAGCCAAACCCACGAAACATCACCAATTGCTGGTGTATTTAGGAAGCTTGTATAGGATGTTAAAACAGGCAGTAAAAAGTAAAATATCAGAAAAAAAATAGTTAATGGCACGATGAACTTCTTTCGATTATGCATGTACGTTTTGAACTGTTTACTGTTTGCTACTTGAACAAAATCAATCTCTTTCTCCTCGTTTCGCTCCGCTTTTTCTACATTCATAAAAAGTATCCTCCTTTATTTTTTATATTGAAAGCGCTTACTAATAAGTATATATGATCTTTAATGACACAAGTTGTATTTTTGGGTCAATGGTCGCAAATGATGTTTGAATAGTCAAAATGTAATCATTAATCGTCAGCTTTCGAATAAGTCAAATAGAACCTTCCTTGCTGCTCGACTAACAGGTATTGTTGTTTGATTTTTATCCTTAAGAGTTACGTTACTTGTACCATTAAACCATGGTGTGATTGCTTGAACGTGATTTAAGTTTACTAAATAGCTGCGATGTGTCCGGAAAAATGAGAATCCTTGTAACTTCTTTTCTAACTCCTGTAACGTCATACGACTTTCGATCACATTATGATCCGTATGAATTTCCAACATCCGGTTAAACGGGACCGCATAGTAAATCGATTCCGGCGACAAAACTACCATCCGCTCTCCATCATCAACAAGTAGTTTTGCGGCAGAAGGGGAATCATGATTTTTAAACGTATTGCTTCCCTTTGTGTCTGGCAATCGATTACGTGCACGTGCCATTGCTTTTTGAAAACGTTTTGTGTCATAAGGTTTTAACATATAATCAACCGCTTCTATCTCAAACGCATCCACCGCATATTCGTCATATGCTGTCGTAAAAATAAATAACGGTGCATGAATGTATGCTAGCTCTGTTATTTTTTTGGCGGCCTCCACTCCAGGCATTCCAGGCATATGAACATCAAGGAATACGATGTCTGGCTCATGTTCCATGTATAATTCAATTAATTCTTCGCCCGTTTCCGCACTTGGACAGACAATGACATCCTGCTCCTTTTCTAGTAAATAAACTAACTCTTCCCGTGCCAATGCTTCATCTTCAGCGATCAAGGCATGAATTTTCATCTAATTACCTACCTTTCATTTTCAATTGGAATATCGATAAACACTTCACTTCCGTTGGGTAAATTACGTACATGTAAACATGCCGTTTCGCCCAGTAAGCCTATTAATCGTTGGTTAACATTGTATAGCCCTGTCCCACCATCTTGATTACTGGTCAATGTCATATGTCCCACCCGTTTGATGATATCTTCTGGAAACCCACAACCATTATCACGAACTATTATGCGTACGAATTTATCCAGCTTTCGGACGATAACGTCGACAACTCCGCCTTTTGTAACCTTCTGCAAACCATGTTGAATACTATTTTCTACAAGTGGTTGAATCGTTGATGGCGGAATAAATACGTGTGTAAGATCTTCTGGTTGGGAAAAATCGATCTGTAAGCGGCTGGCAAATCGCGCCTGAATTATCTCAATGTAAGCTTCCACATGTTCACACTCTTTTTCCAAGTTTACGAGTGATGTTGAAACCAATTTGAGATTAAACCGCATGTACTGTGCCAATTTTATTGTGATATACCGTGCTCGATCAGGATCTTTGCGGAATAATGCTGCAATTAAATGAAGCGTATTAAAAAGGAAATGAGGATTAATCTGAGCTTGCAAATTCCTTAATTCCGCATCACGCATATGTATTTTTAATGTATCGGCCGAAATGGTTTTTAATTGCTGGGATAATAGCTGGCCAAGTCCATTTGCTAACATAAGTTCAACTGGACGGATATGTTGTGCCTTACGAAAGTATAATTTAATAAGTCCTATTGCATCATTGGTATCGATCAGCGGAATAATGATCGCTGCTTCCAATGGACATTTCTTATTTTCACATTGTATTTCTGAACGCGAATAAGCCACTTGCATTTGTTTTGTAGCAAATGCTTGTTGCGCCAACAATGTGATGGTTTTATCCCCCTCCCGATGGTGATCTGCACCCAACCCAATATGCGAAAGTACAGTCTGTTTATCTGTCACTGAAACGGCAGCCAATGTTAACCGATCATAAAGCAATCTAGCAATGCCCCCAGCCATCTCATGTGGTACATCTTTTTTCAAAAATGGTAATGCCTCCTCGGCTATCGTCAATGCTTGTTTCGTCGCCAGTGCTGCTTCATCTTCCTGTTCACGTAACACGATACCGATCATCGCAGTAAAAATGGCAATTGCAATACTGTTCGATAGTACAAGGGGAAGACCAATCGTATTCACAACCTGGATCATGAAATCTGGTTGTGAATTAAAAATTAGCAGGAGATGCATTTGCAAAATCGGTGGAAAAATTCCGATAAATAGTGCCTTCATTGGTGAGATAACCCTTTCTTGGGAAAAGAAACGAGCGGTTAATCCCGCTAGCAACCCTGTTAACGGATTAACCAAGCTATTAGCAAGCAATCCGATACCGCCAAGAAAGAATAAATGTGTCCCGGCAATTAATCCAGCACCGAATCCAACAATGGGCCCCCCTAATAAGCCGGCAATTACGATCGCAACGAGGCTGGAACTCACAACCATCTCCCCAGCACCAACAGACCAGACAAATGTATGATGAATGACGAAATCACCTTCGATCACAACACCGGTTATTGTGCCACCAATCCCGAAAAGACCAAACATACATGCATGGATAAGTGTCATTTTCCAACTAAATTCACGATAAAGCAACGAACGGAACCCTGGTATACGTGTAAGTACGAAAGCGATAACCAACAGTAATCCCAGTCGTTCAAACAGAATGATTGTCAAATCCGTCACGAGTTATCTCTCCTTGAATCTACCAATATGTGCTCTAAGGTAGAATTGATAAAATGCATCCGTATTTTTCTGTTGTTTATTTGACATAATAGTTCCAAGGTATGCACCTAAGAAACCAAGTGGGATAGCAATTATTCCTGGATTATGTAATAGGAAAAACGGCTCTTTCAAAATCCAGCCACCATTTAGATTCATAACATGCGGCCCAAACAAAAGAAGCACTAAAGAAGCCGTTAAGCCACAAATCATTCCGGTGATCGCTCCTGTTTGATTGAACCGTTTCCAATAGATTGTAAACAACAGCACAGGTAAATTACTAGATGCGGCAACAAGAAATGTTAACGAAACAAGGAAAGTAACATTAATATTCTTTAATCCGAGTGCAAATAGCGTTGAAATGAGGCCAATGATAAAGGCCGTTACTTGCGCAGCACGCAATTGCTCTTTTTCTGTCGTACGTCCTTTTTTAATAATATGATAGTAGATATCATGTGCGAATGCAGTTGTAGCTGAAATCACTAAACCAGCAACAACCGCAACAATCGTTGTAAAGGCTATCGCAGCAATAAAAGCCATCAAAAAATCACCACCCAATTTTTCTGCCAGTAATGGTGCAGCCAAATTCCCTGTTGGATCAAGTGCTACTAACTGCTCAAGCCCAACCATTGCCACAGCTCCTAATCCTAAAACAAGTGTAATCAGATAAAATAAACCGATAATCCAGCTTGCACTTACGATAGATCGTCGTACCTCTGTTGTGTTTTGTACCGTATAGAATCGAATTAAAATATGTGGTAAACCCGCCGTTCCAAGCATTAACGTCAAATTTAAAGAGATTGTTTCCAGGGAACTATCGAATAAATTTCCAGGTAGAAAAAATTGATCGCCTAAAGGAGTACCTAATTTTACTTGGGCAATCAATTCAGTAACATCCCAATCAAAACGAGAAAACACAATTAAGGAAAGCAGAAACGTACCTGACATGAGGACGACTGTTTTTACAATTTGCACCCATGACGCTGCGAACATGCCACCAAATACAACATAAACCGTCATTAAACCGCCAATAACAATGACAGAGGTTGAGTAATTAATATCTAATAATAACCGTATTAATAGACCTGCAGCTACTAATTGCGGAATGATATAAAGAATGGAAATGACAAATGCACCGATCGCCATCACCCAGCGCATGTTGTAACTCGGAAAACGCGAACAAATCACATCTCCGAGTGAATATTTTCCCAAATGGTGAACAGGTTCAGCGATAAAAAACAGCACAATTAAATAGGAAACTAAAAAACCAATCGCATACAAAAATCCATCATACCCATTGATTGAAATTGTACCAACAATACCTAAGAAAGAAGCCGCACTGATATAATCCCCGGCGATCGCCATGCCATTTTGAATACCTGTTAGACTTCCAGCCGCTATATAAAATTGATTGGCAGTTCTACTTCTCCTTGCCGCCCAATACGTAATAATTAATGTACATACAATAATACAGAGAAAAAATAAGAAATATGTTATGTTCATTCGTTCACCACCATTTACAGTACGTCCGCAATAAAATATAGAAAATTCACTATTTTCTCTTATCATAAATAGTAAAGGAATACAAAGAATAAGTAAAGCTATTCTACATTGACTTTAAGACCTTACTCATGCTATCTTTTGATGGTATTATGATTAACGTAACGATTCTTAGAAATGATTTATGTTTTCAGTAAATAAGTTCAAAAGGAGAATTATTCCGATGTAAATTAAAAATCCCCGATTGTACGAATACGAACGAGGTAGGAATTAAATCTTGGAAATGGAAGGGATTTTTTATGAGTCTACATGATGAAGTTAATAAACGAAGAACCTTTGCAATTATCTCGCACCCTGATGCGGGTAAAACAACCTTAACCGAAAAGTTATTACTATATGGAAATTTAATCCGCTCAGCTGGTACGGTAAAAGGGAAAAAATCCGGTAAATTTGCTACATCGGATTGGATGGAATTAGAAAAGCAACGTGGTATTTCAATTACGTCAAGTGTTATGAATTTTCCCTATGAAGACTACGAAGTAAATATCTTAGATACACCTGGCCACGAAGATTTTAGTGAAGATACGTATCGCACGTTAACTGCTGTGGACAGTGTTGTTATGATCATTGATGCAACAAAAGGGATTGAGGCGCAAACAATTAAATTATTTAAAGTGTGCCGCATGCGTGGTATTCCTATTTTCACGTTCATCAATAAATTAGATCGTGAAGGAAAAGAACCCTTTGATTTGCTGGAAGAAATCGAGCAAGTTTTAGATATTGAAACATATCCAATGAACTGGCCAGCAGGAATGGGAAAACGATTTTTGGGAATCTTTGATCGTCATGATAAGCAATTTGTCAGGTATAACGGTAATGAGGAAGAATCATATATTCCATACAGCGATTTAGAAGACCCCGAACATCAAGATTTGGTGTCCCAGGCTGCATACCAAGCAGCTGCAGATGAACTTTCTTTATTGGATGAAGCTGGAGATCAATTTTCATTAGATGCTGTTTTAGCCGGGAAACAAACACCCGTCTTTTTTGGTAGTGCTCTGGCCCCTTTTGGCGTACAAACATTTTTTGATACGTTTATTTCAATGGCACCAGCGCCAGCTCCAAGGAAAACAACGGATGGAGTCATTTCACCTGACAACCCGGAATTTTCCGGATTTATCTTTAAAATTCAAGCCAACATGAACCCTGCTCATCGCGATCGGGTAGCATTTATTCGTGTATGTTCCGGCAAATTTGAACGAGGAATGACAGTCAAACTGGCGAGAACCGATAAGCCTGTTAAACTCTCCCAATCCCAGCAGTTTGTTGCTTCGGCTAGAGATACAGTGGAAGAAGCATATGCAGGGGATATCATTGGTATTTATGATCCGAATGCTTATCGAATTGGTGACACATTAATTGAAGGAAGAGAAAATTTCGAATATGATGAGCTACCACAATTCCCACCAGAACTATTTAAAAAGGTAACAGCGAAAAACGTCATGAAAGCAAAACAATTCAGAAAGGGTATCGAACAACTTGTCCAAGAAGGTGCAATCCAATTATATAAAGGTCATCGCACAGAGGCCAATATCCTTGGTGCCGTCGGTGAACTGCAATATGAAGTGTTCCAATATCGAATGCAAAATGAATATAATGCAGAAGTGATGTTTGAATCAATCGGCGAGCGAATCCCACGTTGGCTAAAAACTGACAAGGTAGATGAATCAATTTTTGATGAGCGTAGTTTGCTTACGCTGGATCGGGAAGGGAATTTCGTTGTTCTATTTAAAAACGACTTCTCTCTTAAGTTATTCCAAGATAAGAATCCCGATGTTGAATTAATCGATTTGTTTGAAGAAAACAAGTATGATCAGACGTATTAACTCGTCATTAAAAAACGCAGCCAATACTATTTGGCTGCGTTCTTTTACGTTTATCTTCTTTTTTATTAGCCAATGTATTTTTCAGTAATACATCATCTTTCTCCTTGTAAGATCGCCATTATCGCTTCTTTTATTAAAGTGAGCGATTAACTGATTCTTTATGCCTATGTTTCCGCCCACTACACTTTTTTATTTGCGCATAGTTTAATAGTACAATTTTTAGTATGAGAGGAGTGAAAGGGGTGGCTGCAAATAGAGACAATGAATCAAAACGAACGCAAAGGCCACAATTTAACCATTTATTAGAGCAAATGGATTCTTTTTTTAACGATTCGATTAAAAATTTCAATTCCATGTTTAAAAAATCAATTCGTATAAACACGTATGAAACGAAATCCTCGGTTGTCATTGAAGCAGAATTGCCAGGTTACAAAAGAGAGCAAATTCACTTAGAGATTATTGGAAATCAAATTCGCATTTCCGCTGAAGACACGACCAACGTCGAAGAGAAAAACGAAAATTATAACAACGAGGAATCTGTTAGACAGGCTGAACGTCTTGTTACACTACCATTTACGATTTCCGAAAAAGATACAAAAGCAAAACTAAATAATGGACTTCTGAAAATTACCGTTCCCAAACTGAATGAAAGCAGAAAATTTATTGATATCGATGACTAAACTAAAATATTTAAAAGCTGGTAATCCCAAATAGGAAACCAGCTTTTCGTAATTATTGGACAAATCCTATCCTACTTTTTGATAAATTTAGCAACCATTGGGCTTACTTGCTTATAAACATCATTTATTTGCCTTGCCGTAGATGAGATTTTTTCAATGTCCAAATTTCCATCAGCTGTTTGAAACATTGCCATTAAATGCTGCCTATTTGGTGTCTGCTGCCGTTGCATTTGTCTTGGCGGTGGGAAAAGTGGATTTCTAGGCATTGGTCGCCTTGGTCTCCCAGGAAACATATCGATAACACCTCCCATATCAAGAGCTATTATATTCTATTCCAAAACGGCTTCTAACGAAAAGATAACTGTCCTGCATTTTACATTTTTAAATCGGGATCCAATTACAATTTTATCTTATGGATGATCCCCTGCTCTTTCACATAGGAAAAGAGGCGCTTTAAAAACGCCCCATACTGGAATTAAAATATTATGATTGTGCTGTCATATCGTTTTTCACTTGTTCCCTCAGTGCAGTTTTTAAAAATTTACCGACCGATGTTTTTGGTATTTCTTCCATGAACAGAACCTCATCAGGCAACCACCACTTTGCAAACTGAGGTTCCAAAAAGCGAAAGATATCATCTTTAGAAACCGTATTACGATAGCTATTTTTTAAGACAACACAAGCTACTGGTCGCTCTTGCCACTTTGGATGTGGAATCGATACAACCGCTGCCTCGAATACAGCCTCATGTGCCATTAATGCATTTTCTAAATCAACGGAAGAAATCCATTCACCACCACTTTTAATTAAATCTTTTGTTCGATCAACAATTTTAATGAAGCCTTCTTCATCAATCGTTACAACATCTCCCGTATAGAGCCATCCATCGCGAAACGCCTCTTGACTACGGTCATCTTTATAATATTCATCAGCAATCCAGGGACCGCGAATTAGCAATTCTCCCATATCTTGTCCATCTTGTTTTGCTTCCCCATTTTCATTTACTACTTTTATATCAATTCCAGGTACAACTGTGCCTTGTTTTGAGCGCAATGCTAATTTTTCCTCTTCCGGTAGATTCGTTTGATAGCTTTTTAATCGGGAAAGGATAACGAGTGGCGTTGTTTCTGTCATGCCATATGCATGAACAAACGGAATATCGTATTTTGTTTCAAACGTTCGTATCATTCCCGATGGTGCTGCCGCTCCACCACAAAGGACCGCACGCAAACTATCTGTCTGATAATCATTTTTCTCTAGTTCATTTAATAAACCAAGCCAAATCGTTGGTACGCCAGCTGTTATCGTCACTTTTTCTGATTCGATTAATTGGGCAAGTACTTTCGGTGTAGGTGACGGTCCTGGTAAAACTTGTGTAGAACCTAACCATGTCGCAGCAAAAGGCATCCCCCAAGCATTCGCATGGAACATAGGCACAACTGGCATGCAAACATCCGCTTCAGAGACTCCCGCCGTATCTGTAAGACTCAATGCCATACTGTGTAAAACGAGGCCTCGGTGGGAATAGACAACTCCCTTGGGTTTTCCTGTTGTACCTGACGTATAGCACAAACCGGCCGGGTCTTCCTCAGCAATATCATTTGAAAATTGATACGTTTCATCTGCTTTTGCTAGTAGATTTTCATAGGAATAGAGTGGTGTAAGATCTGATTTGGGCAGTGTTTCCTCATCCGTCATCACAATAATGGCTTCTACCGTTGTCAATTCATCCTTTATATTCTCAAGCAACGGCAGTAAATCTGCATCCACCAGTAAAACTTTATCTTCAGCATGGTTAATAATGTAACTAAGATGTTCCGCTGAAAGGCGAATATTAATTGTATGCAGTACGGCCCCCATCGATGGAATGGCAAAATAGGCTTCTAAATGCCGGTGATGGTTCCATGCAAATGTTCCAACCTTGTCACCTTTTTTAACACCGAGTGTTGCCAATGCACTCGATAGCGACCTCTTCCTTTTTCCCATTTCTTGATACGTGAATCGCTGTATACCTTTCATCGTTCTAGAGATAATTTGTTTCTTAGGAAAATACCTTTCAGCACGTTCAACCAAAGACACTAATGTTAACGGCGTGTTCATCATCACAAATTTCCCCTCTCAAATTTAATTAGGCAAACGTTCTTTCACTGCATTCCTTATAAAGTCGGTTCAAGTTCATGGTGATAAAGGACACTAACTACTATCATCGTTATTTCAAAAGCCCCATCTCCCCCTTCATTTCTGCTGTATGCTCGCCAAGTCTTGGGGCTTGTGTACGAATTTCGCCAGGTGTCTTTGATAGTTTAATTGGAACCCCAATTTGTTTTACAGCGCCCAACGTGTTATGTTTCACTGTTTGGATCATTTCTCGTGCCCTTACTTGAGGATCATTCATCATTTCCGCAAAGTCTAAAACTGGTGAAACACAAGCTTCGATATCCGAAAAAACAGCAAGCCATTCAGCTAACGTTTTTTTGGACATAATGGTTTGAATTTCATATTTTAACCGGTGCTGCTCGTGTAATGGTGCTTCCAACAAAGGAATAAAATCTGTTCTATTGATTGTCTGACAAAAAGCTTGCCAAAACTTTGGTTCCAAAGCCCCAACAGAAATGAATCGATTATCCTTGGTTTCGTAAACTGCATAGCAAGCCCGTCCTCCATCTAACAGTTGCTCACCCCGTTTTGGTATTTCATTTTTCATTAAATAATTAGGAAGTACCGTTTGAAGCCACGAGATCACGCCATCCATCATGGAAATATCAACAAACTGTCCAGTTCCTGATTTTTCTCTTTCAAATAAGGCAAGTAAGATACCAACAACAGCTGGATAGGCACCGCCACCAATATCAGCTATCTGCGTTGCGGGAATAACCGGCTTCCCTCCTTTCTCTCCCATTAAATTAAGTAAACCCGCATAACTTAGGTAATTAAGGTCGTGGCCAGGTTGTTTTGCATACGGCCCAGTTTGCCCAAAGCCTGTAACTGCACAATAAATCAATTTAGGATTTAGCCTTTTTAGCACATCATAATTCAGCCCAAGCCGTTCCATAACTCCCGGACGAAATGATTCCACCACAACATCCGCTTTTTCCACCATTCTTAAAAAATCTGCTTTCCCTTCTGCCGACTTTAAATTCAAGCACACACTTTTCTTATTACGGTTAAGCGAATGAAAGAGGGTACTGTCTTCATCTAGCTTGGGCTCATACGCTCTAGCATAATCCCCCATTTTTGCATCCTCCACTTTGATAACCTCTGCACCAAAATCTGCAAGCAACATCGTACAATACGGTCCAGGCAATAGTCTAGTTAAATCAAGAATACGTATGGATTTTAACGGCATTCTTCACACCCCCTTTGCATAACTAGCCCTAATCCAAGCGCTCAATAACTGTCGCATTAGCCATTCCATGTCCCTCACACATCGTTTGTAGCCCATATCGCGCCCCAGTTCGTTCCAATTCGTATAACATGGTTGTCATTAGACGACCACCACTTGCGCCAAGCGGATGACCTAGTGCAATTGCCCCACCATTTGGATTCAATTTTTTCGGATCTGCACCAGTTTCCGCAAGCCAAGCAAGTGGTACTGAAGCAAATGCCTCATTAACTTCAAAAATATCGATGTTATCAATGGTGAGTCCAGCTTTTTTCAACACTTTTTCTGTTGCGGGAATCGGCCCTGTTAGCATGAGAGTCGGATCTGAACCAACAACAGAACGGGCAACAATACGAAACCTTGGCTTTAATCCAAGTTCTACTGCTTTTTCGCGCGACATAATTAGTATTGCTACAGCCCCATCACTGATTTGACTGGAGTTACCAGCTGTTATACTTCCATCTTCTCTAAATGCTGGTTTAAGACTACCAAGTTTCTCCATATTTGTATTATCCCGTGGCCCTTCGTCATCACTCACGATCTTCTTTGTATCATCCGGGGGTGTTACTTCCAATGGCATGATTTCTTTTGCAAAATGCCCAGCCTTACGAGCGGCAACTGCCTTTGCATGACTTTCTAATGAAAATTCATCCATTTGCTCACGGCTGAACCCCCATTTATCCGCAATTCGATCTGCTGATAACCCTTGATTTATAATTTCATATCTGCTCGTTAATTCCTCACTAAGTTTCACACCTTGCATATTTGAACCCATTGGTACACGTGACATATTTTCAATTCCACCAGCAACAACAATATCCATATCCCCACTAATAATTGCTTGTGAAGCAAAATGGACTGCCTGTTGGCTCGAGCCGCACTGACGATCAATTGTTGTTCCCGGAACCTCAACAGGGTAATCAGCAATAAGTGCCGCTTCTCGAGCAATGTCAAATCCTTGCTCCCCAACCTGAGACACGCAACCAAAAATCACATCCTCCACAAGTCCAGCAGAAATCCCTGCTCTTCTCACCACTTCCTTTAATGGTTTTGCGGCCAGATCCTCAGCACGAATACCACTTAACATCCCATTCCGCCTACCAACAGGGGTTCTAACCGCCTCCACAATTACTGCTTCACGCATCGTAATCATCCTTCCCATTCATTTTCTATCTTCTGCAAATCTATCACACTGCAACATATACGTTCGTATTGCAAGTTAATACTTCTTCATCCTTTTGATTTCTGATCACAACATCTATTGTTAAAAGTCCTCTTTTTCCATTCGCGGACTTCTTTTTATCAGCGATTGTAAATTGACCTGATAGTTGGTCATTCGCTAGCACAGGTTTCCTCCATCTAATTTCGTCCGCACCCACACCACCAAGGCAATCTCTACCTAAAATATCCATCTTTATCCACTCCGACCAAACTACAGCTAATGTATGAAAACCCGATGCAATTAATGAGCCATACGGACTTTCTTCAGCAGCATTTCTATCAACATGAAAATATTGAGGATCATATTTATTTGCGAAATCTATGATATCTTCCTCTGTCACGGTGATCGGATTGGTAAAAAATTGTTCTCCTAAAGAAAATGTATCAAATTTCATTTCACTTCTCCTTTGTTTTTACAATCCCATATTCTTGGCAATAATTCCTTTCATAATTTCATTTGTCCCTGCATAAATCGATGAAACAGCTACATCGCGATATCTTCTAGCAATCTCGTATTCCTCTATATAGCCATATCCTCCATGTAGTTGCATACATTCACCAGCAACCTTTTTGGCTAGGTCGGTTGTCCACCACTTTGCCATTGAAACTTCTGTCACTACATTGT
Source organism: Lentibacillus sp. Marseille-P4043 (assembly GCF_900258515.1). Lineage (NCBI taxonomy): Bacteria > Bacillati > Bacillota > Bacilli > Caryophanales > Bacillaceae > Lentibacillus > Lentibacillus sp. Marseille-P4043. The sequence goes on from NZ_LT984884.1 coordinate 3,363,749, forward strand.
TACCAGCAACATGGTCATCAATCAGGCGATCAACAAAAGTCCTGCCTATTTGCATTTCTGTTTTCATTTCGGCAAGACTAAACTGGGTATTTTGAAACTTACTAATAGACCGTCCGAAAGCCTCTCGTTGTTTCACATAATCAACTGTTAATTCAAGCATGATTTCAACGGCCTCCATACTCTGAATAGCAACCATTAATCGTTCCTGCTGCAATTTTTCCATCAAATAATAGAAACCTTTCCCCTCAACCCCTAACAAATTGGCTGTTGGGACTCTGACATTCTCAAAAACCAGTTCACACGTATCATTTGCATGCTGACCAACCTTTTGTAGTTTTTTGTTCTTGGTAAACCCTGGTGTATCCGCTTCAATAACTAGAAGACTAATCCCTTTATGTGCAGGTTGTGCCTTTGAATTTGTTTTACAGACTACAACAACTAAATCAGCTGTATAGCCATTTGTTATAAATGTCTTTTCTCCGTTAACAATGTAATCATCACCATCTTTTACAGCAGTCGTTTTAATAGCCGCCAAATCTGACCCTGCACCAGGTTCTGTCATAGCAATAGCTGATACTAAGTCACCACTAATCGCTCCTTTTAGCCACCGTTCTTTCTGAGTATCTGTCCCATATGAATCAATATATGGCATAACAATATCATTATGGAGACCAATCCCAACCATCCCAGTGCCAACTCTCTCAAATTCCTCATTAATGACTACAGAATAACCAAAATCAGCATGAACAGCCCCAAACTTCTCGTCAGCCCAAGGACATAGAAAACCCTGGTTCCCAAGCTTTTTCCAAAAGGATCTTGGTACTTGCTGATTTTTTTCCCATTGAGCAAAATTCGGTATCGCTTCTTTCTCAAGAAATTTTCGTAATGAACGACGAAAAATAGCATGTTCTTCCCCTAAAAACGACCTCTCCATCAAAATCACTCCAATGTTTTCAACTAATTTAAAACAAATCCATATTTACTTCGGCTGCATCCTGATTGCACCATCAAGTCGGATAATTTCTCCATTTAACATCGGATTTTCCAAGATGCTTGTAACCAAATGCGCATATTCAGAAGGATAACCCAGCCTAGATGGAAACGGTGTCATTTCTCCTAAAGCTTTTCGAGCACTATCCGGTAATGTAGCAAATAGCGGTGTTTCAAATAAACCTGGAGCAATCGTCATCACTCTTATTCCCAATGTAGAAAGATCCCTAGCAATTGGCAAAGTCATCCCCGCAATTCCCCCTTTAGAGGCACTGTAAGCAGCCTGCCCAACCTGTCCCTCAAACGCAGCAACCGATGCTGTATTAATAATTACCCCACGTTCACCCTTATCGTTCGGTTCATTATTAGCCATTTTTTCCGTGGCAAGACGAATAACATTAAATGTCCCAATCAAATTAACCTGAATAACCTTTGAAAAAGCAGATAGATTATGTACCCCCTTTTTGCCAAAAGTCTTTTCCGCTGAACCAATCCCTGCACAATTAACTAGTAAATCAATGTTTCCAAACGTTTGGCCAGCTTCATCTAAGGCTGCTTGCACACTTATTTCATCCGTTACATCTGTTTTGACAAAATAGACACTTTCCCCTAATTCTTCTGTCAGTAGATTACCTTTTCTCTCTGCTAGGTCCAAGATGACAGCTTTCCCACCTTCTGAAACAATCTTCCTTACAGTAGCTTCACCAAGACCAGATGCGCCACCTGTAACGACAGCAACACTATTTTTAATTTCCATTTGATTGTCCTCCATTTATATGTATTCTATTTCCATGTTAAGATGCGTAATAGGTAATTAGAAATAGATTCAGCAATTTCCGTATCACTCATTTTCCCCTCAGCTGAATACCATTGTGTCACCCAGTTCATCGCACCTAAAATAATATTTCTTACAATTTTCACGTCCACGGTATGGAATAGATTTGCTTCTATACCTATCAAGATTAACTGATCAAAATTTTTTCCATAATCGTCACGCAGACGGAGAATTTGTTTCAGTTGTTCTGTTGTAAAAATATGCTCAGGCTGCATCATTAGTTCAAACCCAGATCGTTCAGAAAGCAAATATTCAATATGAACTACTACAGCTTTTCGTAGTTTTTCGATTACAGGCAAATCCAGTTTGCGCACTTGCTCTATATTCTTCAAACTACGCTCTAATAACATTATCTGGCTTTGATACAACAAATCCTGCTTATCACGAAAGTAGTAGTATACAGAACCCTTCGTCATCAAAAGTTTGGATGCTATTTCTTCCATCGTTGTTCCATGATAACCTTTCTCCGATAGAACACGAATCGCTGTCCGCAAAATGTCTTCCTTTTTCTTTGCTGTCTTCTGTTCTCGTAAAGACATAACTGACCACTTCCTCTACGTAGCCTTTTATATTTACATATAATTCTAAAAGTTTAATTTTTAAATGTCAAGTAAATTTTCTAAAAACTCAAATTACTAATGTTGTACGTAAGAACAGAAAAGTAAACTTAAAAAGAAGGAATGAGGTAATTATTTTGTAAAGCAAAAAAGAGCTAGAATACGAATAATCGTATTCTAGCTCTTTTTTATTTGCCTGGCGGCGTCCTACTCTTGCAGGGGCAATGCCCCAACTACCATCGGCGCTGGAGAGCTTAACTGCTGTGTTCGGCATGGGAACAGGTGTGACCTCTCCGCTATTGCTACCAGACATACTATTTGCGGTATAACACTTTTTATACCCTAAAAACTAAATAAGAGTTTTTTAAGCAACGAATCAAAAAGAAATATAGTTAAGTCCTCGATCGATTAGTATCCGTCAGCTCCACGTGTTACCACGCTTCCACCTCGGACCTATCAACCTCATCGTCTCTGAGGGATCTTACTCACTTAGAAGTGATGGGAAGTCTCATCTTGAGGGGGGCTTCATGCTTAGATGCTTTCAGCACTTATCCTTGCCACACGTAGCTACCCAGCTATGCTCCTGGCGGAACAACTGGTACACCAGCGGTGTGTCCATCCCGGTCCTCTCGTACTAAGGACAGCTCCTCTCAGACTTCCAACGCCCACGACGGATAGGGACCGAACTGTCTCACGACGTTCTGAACCCAGCTCGCGTACCGCTTTAATGGGCGAACAGCCCAACCCTTGGGACCGACTACAGCCCCAGGATGCGATGAGCCGACATCGAGGTGCCAAACCTCCCCGTCGATGTGAACTCTTGGGGGAGATAAGCCTGTTATCCCCGGGGTAGCTTTTATCCGTTGAGCGATGGCCCTTCCATGCGGAACCACCGGATCACTAAGCCCGACTTTCGTCCCTGCTCGACTTGTAGGTCTCGCAGTCAAGCTCCCTTCTGCCTTTACACTCTGCGAATGATTTCCAACCATTCTGAGGGAACCTTTGGGCGCCTCCGTTACCTTTTAGGAGGCGACCGCCCCAGTCAAACTGCCCGCCTGACACTGTCTCCGAACCGGATCACGGTCCTGGGTTAGAATGTCCGTACAGCCAGGGTGGTATCCCACGGGTGCCTCCACCGAAGCTAGCGCTCCGGTTTCCAAGGCTCCCACCTATCCTGTACAAGCTGTACCAACATTCAATATCAGGCTACAGTAAAGCTCCACGGGGTCTTTCCGTCCTGTCGCGGGTAATGCGCATCTTCACGCATAGTATAATTTCACCGGGTCTCTCGTTGAGACAGTGCCCAAGTCGTTGCACCTTTCGTGCGGGTCGGAACTTACCCGACAAGGAATTTCGCTACCTTAGGACCGTTATAGTTACGGCCGCCGTTTACTGGGGCTTCGGTTCTACGCTTCGCGCCAATGGCGCTAACGCTTCCCCTTAACCTTCCAGCACCGGGCAGGTGTCAGCCCCTATACTTCGCCTTTCGGCTTCGCAGAGACCTGTGTTTTTGCTAAACAGTCGCTTGGGCCTATTCACTGCGGCTCCATGTAAATGAAGCACCCCTTCTCCCGAAGTTACGGGGTCATTTTGCCGAGTTCCTTAACGAGAGTTCTCCCGATCACCTTAGGATTCTCTCCTCGCCTACCTGTGTCGGTTTGCGGTACGGGCACCTGTGACCTTGCTAGAGGATTTTCTTGGCAGTGTGGAATCTGGAACTTCGGTACTCTAGTTCCCTCCCCATCACAGCTTGAAATTGTTGGACGGATTTGCCTATCCAACTTTCTAACTGCTTGGGCGCACACATCCATCGGTGCGCTTTCCATATCCTTCTGCGTCCCCCCATCGCTAATAGCGGTCATGAGGTGGTACAGGAATATCTACCTGTTGTCCATCGCCTACGCCTTTCGGCCTCGGCTTAGGTCCCGACTAACCCTGAGAGGACGAGCCTTCCTCAGGAAACCTTAGGCATTCGGTGAAAGAGATTCTCACTCTTTTTTCGCTACTCATACCGGCATTCTCACTTCTAAGCGCTCCACCAGTCCTCACGGTCTGACTTCACAGCGCTTAGAACGCTCTCCTACCATTGTTCAAAGAACAATCCGCAGCTTCGGTGATACGTTTAGCCCCGGTATATTTTCGGCGCAGAGTCACTCGACCAGTGAGCTATTACGCACTCTTTAAATGATGGCTGCTTCTAAGCCAACATCCTGGTTGTCTGGGCAACTCCACATCCTTTTCCACTTAACGTATACTTTGGGACCTTAGCTGGCGGTCTGGGCTGTTTCCCTTTCGACTATGAACCTTATCACCCATAGTCTGACTCCCAAGTCTAAGTAGCTGGCATTCGGAGTTTGACTGAATTCGGTAACCCGATGAGGGCCCCTAGTTCAATCAGTGCTCTACCTCCAGTACTCTTTGCTTGAGGCTAGCCCTAAAGCTATTTCGGAGAGAACCAGCTATCTCCGTGTTCGATTGGCATTTCACCCCTACCCACACCTCATCCCCGCATTTTTCAACATACGTGGGTTCGGGCCTCCTGTCAGTGTTACCTGACCTTCACCCTGGACATGGGTAGATCACACGGTTTCGGGTCTACGACCGCATACTATATTCGCCCTGTTCAGACTCGCTTTCGCTTCGGCTCCGTGTCTTCCACTTAACCTTGCATACGATCGTAACTCGCCGGTCCATTCTACAAAAGGTACGCCGTCACCCATTAACGGGCTTCGACTACTTGTAAGCGCACGGTTTCAGGTTCTCTTTCACTCCCCTTCCGGGGTGCTTTTCACCTTTCCCTCACGGTACTGGTTCACTATCGGTCACTAGGGAGTATTTAGCCTTGGGAGATGGTCCTCCCAGATTCCGACGGAATTCCTCGTGTTCCGCCGTACTCAGGATCCACTCCGGAGGAAATTCCTTTTCGATTACAGGGCTCTTACCCGCTATGGCTGATCGTTCCAGATCGATTCATCTAAAGAATTTCTTGGTAACTCCAAAGGAGTGTCCTACAACCCCAGAAAGCAAGCTTTCTGGTTTGGGCTGATTCCGTTTCGCTCGCCGCTACTTGGGAAATCGCGTTTGCTTTCTCTTCCTCCGGGTACTGAGATGTTTCAGTTCCCCGGGTCTGCCTCTTGTATCCTATGTATTCAGATACAAATACTGCTCCATTACGAACAGTGGGTTCCCCCATTCGGAAATCCTCGGATCGAAGTCTACTTACGACTCCCCGAGGCATATCGGTGTTAGTCCCGTCCTTCATCGGCTCCTAGTGCCAAGGCATCCACCGTGCGCCCTTATTCACTTAACTATTATATTAAGATTAAGAACTTAAATTTGATGTCGTTGAATGTCTTACTCTTATTTAGTTTTCAAGGTACAAAGCGAGAGATTCACTCTCTCAAAACTGAACCAAACAACCAAGTACGCCCTTACCGAGGAGATCATCTGAAATGACCTCACTCCGCGTTCCTTCTAATAATCCTTAGAAAGGAGGTGATCCAGCCGCACCTTCCGATACGGCTACCTTGTTACGACTTCACCCCAATCATTGGCCCCACCTTCGGCGGCTGGCTCCAAAAAGGTTACCTCACCGACTTCGGGTGTTGCCAACTCTCGTGGTGTGACGGGCGGTGTGTACAAGGCCCGGGAACGTATTCACCGCGGCATGCTGATCCGCGATTACTAGCGATTCCGGCTTCATGCAGGCGAGTTGCAGCCTGCAATCCGAACTGAGAATGGTTTTATGGGATTTGCTTGACCTTGCGGCTTCGCTGCCCTTTGTTCCATCCATTGTAGCACGTGTGTAGCCCAGGTCATAAGGGGCATGATGATTTGACGTCATCCCCACCTTCCTCCGGTTTGTCACCGGCAGTCACCTTAGAGTGCCCAACTTAATGCTGGCAACTAAGATCAAGGGTTGCGCTCGTTGCGGGACTTAACCCAACATCTCACGACACGAGCTGACGACAACCATGCACCACCTGTCACTCTGTCCCCGAAGGGAACACTCTATCTCTAGAGTTTGCAGAGGATGTCAAGACCTGGTAAGGTTCTTCGCGTTGCTTCGAATTAAACCACATGCTCCACCGCTTGTGCGGGCCCCCGTCAATTCTTTTGAGTTTCAGCCTTGCGGCCGTACTCCCCAGGCGGAGTGCTTAATGCGTTAACTTCAGCACTAAGGGGCGGAAACCCCCTAACACCTAGCACTCATCGTTTACGGCGTGGACTACCAGGGTATCTAATCCTGTTCGCTACCCACGCTTTCGCGCCTCAGCGTCAGTTACAGACCAGAGAGTCGCCTTCGCCACTGGTGTTCCTCCACATCTCTACGCATTTCACCGCTACACGTGGAATTCCACTCTCCTCTTCTGCACTCAAGCCCTCCAGTTTCCAATGACCGCTCGTGGTTAAGCCACGAGATTTCACATCAGACTTAAAAGACCGCCTGCGCGCGCTTTACGCCCAATAATTCCGGACAACGCTTGCCCCCTACGTATTACCGCGGCTGCTGGCACGTAGTTAGCCGGGGCTTTCTGGTTAGGTACCGTCAAGGTACCGCCCTATTTGAACGATACTTGTTCTTCCCTAACAACAGAGTTTTACGATCCGAAAACCTTCATCACTCACGCGGCTTTGCTCCGTCAGACTTTCGTCCATTGCGGAAGATTCCCTACTGCGGCCTCCCGTAGGAGTCTGGGCCGTGTCTCAGTCCCAGTGTGGCCGATCACCCTCTCAGGTCGGCTACGCATCGTTGCCTTGGTAAGCCATTACCTTACCAACTAGCTAATGCGCCGCGGGCCCATCTGTAAGTGATAGCAGAAGCCATCTTTCAACTTCTTCTCATGCGAGAAAAAGTATCATCCGGTATTAGCCTCGGTTTCCCGAAGTTATCCCGATCTTACAGGCAGGTTGCCCACGTGTTACTCACCCGTCCGCCGCTCGATCCACAAGCATCCACTCAGAAGAGCTTCAGCAAGTTTCACGCGCTCGACTTGCATGTATTAGGCACGCCGCCAGCGTTCGTCCTGAGCCAAGATCAAACTCTCCAAAAAAGTTTGTATGTGATTAACACCGATCAATCACATCTCAATGTCTTAGCTTTTAGAAGTGTTACCTTCTAGTTCTTTAAAGAAAAACGGTATATGTTTTTCTTGACATACTGGTTGTTTTGTTCAGTTTTCAAAGAGCAAATTTCATTAAGTATCACTTTCAAAATAGCAACCTATTCACTATATCACATCGGTTAATCGTAGTCAATAGATTTTTATCTTCAAGAGTTGAATCTTAAATCAAAACTCTATTAATATATCAAAACAATATTGTCGATATGAATAAATTAAATTGAAATTTTAAAAGCAACTTAATTAATATAACATTTATCAAAATACGTGTCAATAATGTTTTTGTTTAGAAATAATCAATTTCCCTAGCTTAAACAATACAGACTTTTAACTGTTAGCACTAGACAATAGGCCATGTATTTTAACAGCAAGATCAATATTACAACCACAGCACTAACATGTCAATATTGATTTTTATCTTGTCTTTCGATTATTAAATAGGTTGTTTCCATATCTCCCGGGCTGATCCAGAGTAGTAATACTAAAAACAAGACCAACAGATAATCTAGCAAACCAGAAAGGGATAAATGGCATATACTAACACCAATCATAACCCTGTCTTATATTCGAACACAACCATCGCGCATTACTATATTTACGGAAAAACCTCACGAACGGAAATTAATCCTTACCCCTGTATCATCTCCCATTCATGAATCTCGAATCCTCTTGCACCATTTACTACATAGGGATCCCGCTTCACTATCTGTTCCACATCAGCATAGGTCTTAGCCTGATAAATTACCAAACCACCCGCTCCATCAGCAAAGCGACCTTTAGCAAATACACGATTCTTCTCTGATTGTTCCTTTAAAAATTCTAAATGATCTGGGCGATACAGCCTACTCTTCTCCTCGTCTAGCATAGGTGAGAAAACTGCGAAATATTTCATGTTGTTCAATCCTTTCCTATATATCACAAGATTTTTTTGCTAGCATCAACAGAAGTTATTACTTTAAACTGTTTCATAATCATCCTCAGAAGATTGTGACTCATTGTATTTAATAGTTAAGTCAATTCCCTTATTTTTATCATAGGTATATACACTCATAATTTCAAATGTGAGTAATGCAAATCTATTTAATTACATGGAAGCAAACAGACATTCTTCCCATTTTTAAGCAAAATCGGCCTCGATCTACTCGTTAATAAGTAACCATAATATTTTGTATATAATCAAAAATATTAATAACGTTTGTATATATCCCGATAAATAATATAGGCATTATTAACTAGATCCGTTCTGCATAAAAACGCGGTCACATACACAAGAATGCAAAGCTTGGGGGGAAAAGATTTAAAAACGGATACGTACGAACAAAAAGAAAAGAGAGTGAATGGTAATGGAAAAAATAATGAATTTTAAAAGTGTAAAAAACAAACTTTATGTCAGCTTTTCCATCGTTATTATCGCAAGTTTTTTATTAGGTATTTATAATTTCCTTTCAATCGGAAAAACAAATGATGATATAGATCAAATAGCAAATAATGATCTCCCCTTGTTAATGGCTAGTGAAAAATTAAACTCTACCATGTCTCAACAAACGGGATTAGTTCGTAGTTTTTTATTATATGAAGAAAATAAATACAGAGATCAATTTGACGAAAAGAAAGAGATATCGACAAAGCTTGGAGAAAATATACTTCAATTAACTAATTCAGGACAAAGCAAAGATTTGATTGATAAAAAGAGCCAATTGGAAGCATCATTAACAGATGTTTTTGCTGCATATGACGCCGGCGATAAAGAGAAGGCAATGGAAATTATGTCTAGCAAAGCTGAACCGCTTGAAAATGAAATTGACGTAGTGTTGGATGAGCTACAAGCCAATAAAGAGGAATTAGTAAACCAAAACGGTGAAAATATTATATCGAACGGCGAGACGATGTTAATTGTAACAATTGTTGTAACCATTTTAATTGCAGTGCTCAGTATTGCAATAGAACTAATTACTGTTCGAATTATCACCGATCCGATCATTAAGGTGATGAACCGAATGAAACGTATCGCAAACGGCGACCTCAGCACGGAACCGTTGGAAACAAATTTAAGAGATGAGACAGGTCAGCTCATTATAGCCACAAATGAAATGCAGCAAAGTACGTATCAGCTACTACATAAAATTAACGATGTATCTAAAACAGTTGGCACGCAAAGTGAAGAGTTGTCCCAATCAGCAAATGAAGTGAGATCCGGATCTGAACAAGTTGCTACTACTATGCAAGAATTATCATCTGGTTCAGATACACAGGCAAACAATGCAAGTGAACTGGCATCAATGATGAGCGTATTTACGAAAAAAATGCAAGAGACAAATAACAATGGCGAAATTATCCAACAAGCATCAAATGAGGTTCTGGAAATGACAAACGAAGGAAGCAAATTGATGGAATCCTCTACAAAACAGATGGAAAAAATTGACGATATTGTCAAAGATGCTGCGCATAAGGTAAGCAGCCTAGATCAAAAATCTCAAGAAATATCGAACTTGGTTGATGTTATAAAAGATATTGCTGATCAGACAAATCTACTAGCATTGAACGCAGCCATTGAGGCAGCCCGAGCAGGTGAACACGGAAAAGGTTTTGCTGTAGTGGCAGATGAGGTAAGGAAACTCGCTGAACAAGTGTCCAATTCCGTAACAGAAATAACAAATATAGTAACAAGTATCCAACAAAACTCAAATACGGTAACTGAATCACTTCAAGGTAGTTATAGGGAGGTTGAACAAGGAACAGGTCAATTAAAAACGACTCAGGAAACTTTTAATGGAATTAGTCTTTTCGTATCAGAAATGGGAACAATCATTCAGACGGTAACGAGCAACTTATCGGAGATGGCTACGAATAGCGAGCAAATGAATAGTTCTATTCAAGAAGTTGCCGCGATCGCTGAGGAGTCAGCAGCTGGCGTTGAACAAACATCAGCATCAACACAGCAAACAACCAGTTCCATGGAGGAATTGGCAACCAACTCCAACAACCTTGCTGAATTAGCAGAAGATTTGAATGCATTAGTTCAACAATTTAAATTTTAACTATCGTGTCCAGTCGCTCATCTGATAAGCCCAAAAAACGGACTGAACTAGTATAAACCTCGTAAGAAGAAATGAACGTTTTCATGTGTAATGATAAAAAGCAGCAACCCCAAGGTTGCTGCTTTTTATTAATTAAAACGAGTACTATTCATCTTAATCATGCAAGTCAATCAACACCACGCATAAACTGGTGTATTTTTTTTGAAAATATCCATAATACAATTCCAATAATTACTGAAAGTGTACCGATAATCATAAAATAGGTAACTTGGGTATCAATGCTATAATACTTAACCAATTGCGCATTAATCGCTTGTGCGGAGGCATTAGACAAATACCAAACACTCATGGTCTGCGACGCAAATGCTGCTGGTGCGAGTTTGGTTGTAGCTGAAGCCCCTACCGGAGATAAGAACAGTTCACCTAATGTAACAATTAAAAAGCTGAAAACCAGCCACATTGGGTTAATTTGGTGTCCGCCTCCAAGCACAAATGGAACGACCATTAAAAGAAACGATAATCCGGCGAGAATGACACCAATAGCAAATTTAACCGGAGTTGTCGGCTGTCTCTTCCCTAATTTGGTCCATGCTAATGCAAACAATGGTGCCAAAAATACAATATAAAATGGATTAATTGATTGGAACCAGCTTGATTGAATATGCAACCAGCCAAAATCCAACTTCGTCTGTGAATCCGCAATTTGCGCGAATATCGTTGATCCTTGTTCCTGGATAGCCCAGAACATCATAGCGGTAATGAATAACGGAATATAAGCTAGCAAGCGAGACTTTTCATCCGCTGTCGTTTTCTTACTATTGTACATTACCAAAAAGTAAGTGATAGGAATAATGATACCAAGGACACTAATTACTCCGGTAAAAACGTCAATTGTCATTACACCTGTCGCAATTGTTATTCCTAGGACAAGCAGGATAGCGATACCTGCTATGGAAAACCAACGTATCAATTTCCCCTTTTCAGCTGGGCTTATTGGGTTTGGCACATAGCGACCTGCCTCTCCTAATGTTTTACGGGATGTTATGGCATACCAGATCAATCCAACCAGCATGCCCACCGCTGCAATCGCAAAACCGAGGTGGAAATTGTATGTTTGGCCAATTGTACCAACTATTAACGGAGCTAATAGTGCCCCTGCATTCGCTCCGGTATAAAAGATACTGAAACCTGCATCACGACGATAATCTTCCTTAGAATACAAATCTCCGACAATACTGGACAGATTCGGCTTCAAAATACCTGACCCTAGAATAATCAGTGCCATCGAAACGAATAACGCTGTAACACTTCCTGGTATCGATAATGCCAAGTGCCCAAGCGCAATCAGAATCCCACCATATATGATGGTTGATCTACTTCCCAAAATCCGGTCAGCAAGCCAACCACCAAGAATGGTCGACATATAAACCATTGCTCCATAAATAGACATAATGGACGCTGCTGTCGTTTTATCAAGCCCTAAACCGCCTTTGGTTGTTTCATAATAAATGTAGAATAAGAGTACAGCACGCATGCCATAATAGGAGAAACGTTCCCAGAATTCTATGGAAAACAAAGTAAGTAGGCCTGGAGGATGGCCAAAAAACCCTTTCTGGGGGATGGTTTCCAAAATCTCTTCTTTCCTGCTCTTCATTTGTCTAACCTCTCTTCTGTCTCTCTTGTCGCCTAAATAATTAGACAATTCTATTATTTTTAGGTAAATAATTTAATTAGAATAGTACTAGAATACCCCTCTCTTTTTTCAATTTCAATGCATGAGAAAAAAGTTTTTTTATAACGAAAATAGTGAAAAAAATGACGATAATAGGTAGTTGGATCTTTGAAAAAAAGACAGCCATTATTGTTTACCGAGAAGGGGAAGTTATTCACTAGTGAGGCAATCAATAGTGTTTGAATAGATTCCATTTACTGCTAATATGCGTTATATTGATAGTCGAACGCAATGTAAAACGAGAAAATCTTTACATACAGTTGAGAGGCGATCACATGAATAAATGGTTTTACTTTAATTTTTTATTATTTATTGCTGCAATTTGGCAAGTTGTTCGAGTCAGTCCATTAACAGGTATAAAAACTCATATTTTTCTTGGCTTGCTGGGTCTCTTATTTTTCTTATTCAACTGGACACGACATGCGGTGTTTTCGACCATTCGCAACACACCAAAACGAGAAACCAAGATTAAGCTTGCTAATTTATCCAAAAGAATCGTTCCTTATCATCGTTGGACAGGTACGACTGCACTCATCATCATTATCATCCACGCCTCACTTGTCATTCAGCGTTATGAGTTACACCTTAGCTGGCCTAAAATGGCAGTAGGATCTGTTGCTGGGATTCTTTTAATTGGCATGGTAACGACTGGATGGTTACGATTATTCCGACCGTCAATACGAAAGCGGAAGTTACATTTGTATGTAGGTATGTCTTTGTTCTTCATAATTTTTGTCCATTTATTGCTCTAAAAACGTCGATAAACAAGATAACATGCCAGTGGAACTTGTCTCTCCCGTTTTAGTATTTGACCTTAAAAAGCGCGAAGAATCTTGAAGGTTCCCCGCGCTCTTAAATGCTATTTCTTTTTCCATACCGTTAAATACTTTTTCCTGTACTTCTCATCTTCTTCTGTTTCAATCAAGTCCAGTGCTGTTTGCTTTATGTCTTCATCTTCAACTTCATCATATAAATTTTTCAAACCTTGGATAATATCAAATCGGATCAACGTATAATTCTTCTCATCTATGCAATGGTGAAAACGGTCAACCAAATGATGGATCACCATTTGTTTTTGCTCTGGTCCTGCTAGCCCTATTTTCCAAATAGATTGTAAGCTATGTCTAGCGGTAACAAACTTTTTGTCTTTCGTTACTTCCCAAATCTGTGAAAAATCATTAAGTATTCTTTTTTCCGGATCACTAATTGCCAAACTGGAAAGAAATTGTGCGGCTCTTGACCTTGTGTGATTGTCAGAATCCGATAAACCTTCTTTCAACTGGTCCCATACCTCATAAGCCCAATCTACTTCTTCCATTGTAGCTGCAAGAATGTTTTGAAATGCTTCATATTGCACTTCCTTATCTTTAGAGTTTAGATTTTCAAAATAGGATTGTGTTTTGCTGTCCATTTATATTCCCTCCTGACGCGTATCTGTATTTAAATTGGTCGTCCTTAAAAATAGAATTGTAGGTTTTCTTAACGTTTTCATTAGTATACATCGCGCTATTCTCCTTGACAACGGATTATGATCCAAGATTTTGACATAACAATTCAAATAAGATATATTATCAATAGACGAACATTATAAATAAAATAAAAATAAATATTCGTGTTTAGGAGTGTTAATCATGGAAAATGTATTTGATTATGAAGATATCCAGTTGATTCCGGCAAAATGTGTGGTCGACAGTAGATCAGAATGTGATACTAAAGTGACGTTCGGCGGGCATACATTTAAGTTGCCTGTAGTTCCATCAAACATGCAAACAATTATCGACGAAAAGATAGCGCTATATCTAGCTGAAAACAATTATTTCTATATTATGCATCGCTTTGATCCGGACGAAAGGCTAGCTTTTGTTAAAGATATGCAAAAACGTGGATTATTCGCATCCATAAGTGTAGGTGTGAAAGCAGAAGAATATTCATTTATTCAACAATTAGCCAATGAACAACTCACACCGGAATACATTACGATCGATATCGCTCATGGTCATTCCAACGCGGTAATAAACATGATTCAACATATTAAGAAACACTTGCCTAACAGCTTTGTAATTGCCGGAAATGTCGGAACACCGGAAGCAGTTAGGGAACTGGAACATGCTGGTGCAGATGCAACAAAAGTGGGAATTGGGCCTGGGAAAGTATGTATTACGAAGATCAAAACAGGATTTGGAACGGGAGGATGGCAATTAGCTGCCCTAAGATGGTGTGCCAAAGCAGCTAGCAAACCAATCATTGCTGATGGCGGTATTCGTACGCATGGTGATATTGCAAAATCTATCCGCTTTGGTGCCTCGATGGTTATGATCGGTTCCCTATTTGCAGGCCATGAAGAATCTCCAGGTGAGACCGTTGAGAAAGACGGAAAGCTTTATAAAGAATATTTTGGCTCAGCCTCGGAATTCCAAAAGGGAGAAAAGAAAAACGTTGAAGGCAAGAAAATGATTGTCGATTATAAAGGTCCATTAAAAGATACGTTGAATGAAATGGAACAAGATCTGCAGTCTTCTATTTCCTATGCTGGCGGAAACAAACTAGAAGCAATTCGCACAGTCGATTATGTTGTAGTGAAGAATTCAATATTTAATGGAGATAAGACGTATTGATAATTACGACACCTCACCTTTGTATATCGCTAACGGATCTTCCGCTTTGTAAGTCTCGCTAAGGCTTTAGCGCTGGAGTTGGACGTGGTCTGTCCTGGTTAAGAACAAAATAGCCCAAAATTTTATAATTTCTCATCTTCTATATAAAAACGATAAAGGTAGTTTGTAACTACTTTTATCGTTTTTTGCTTGAATTGCCTTTTTTCAGTTCAGATAATTTAATGGCTAAGTCCTTCATTCCGTTTCCCTGTAATCTTTTCAATTTCAACTTCGAATAACTCTATTTTCGAAAGAGCTGGATACCCTTTTGCAAAGGACCATTCCGGATCCCCGTACTTTTCAAGCAATCGGTCAAAAAACCATTCTTTCTTCGCATCGTCTTTTATATGATTGACATTCCCAAACACTACTGCACTTTGATAAACTAAAGCTGATTGACATGCATATTTCTTACCTGGATGTAAATCACCCATTTCACTAACCTCGATACAAATACGTGGGTTTTTTTCGATATTAGACCAAAATTGACTTTCTCTCAGATTTCCAATATGCAGATATAATTTTGTTCCCTGTTCATATACGTACACTAATGGGATGACATATGGAAAGCCCTCTTCATCGACTGTCGCCACATGCGCAACTCTCCCCATTTTCAAAAAGTGATAGACTTCTTCCTCAGGAATTTCCCGCTTTTTGTTGTGAATTTCTCCTCGCACATTGCTCACTTCCTTATATATATTAATTTTACTCCGTATTCATCATTATTATATACCTTTATAGTTTTCCTCCGCCAACGATAGTCTGTCCCATCAATATTTTCAGATGAATTTTATCTTCATTGTTTAAAGAGGAATGAGCATCTATTCCAGGCCAGCGCTAGAAAGATCGAATAGACCTCACCCGGCTGTTAAACTCAGGGAGGTCTATTTTTTATGGTCTATGAAATGTGGGGTTGATTTTGCAGATGCATATATTCCGGCCTATACCGAAAAGTCTAAGCATCCGCAAATCATTACTTTTAATACGAAAAATTTTTGTAAAGGTGATGTTCTAAGTATTTGATATGTGCTTTATTCAAATTATCATCCTTATTGGTCAAGACGATAACCTCATTCCAGAAATCCTTTTCCTTCAAATGCTGGTTCAAACGCTTCAATACATCCTCAGCTTCACCAATATAGGCTGTTTCTGTTTCATATTGCTCGTCATCTTTACCAAACAATAAATATACACCTGTGCCATTTAGTTCTGGTCTATCTTTACTATCACGAATTTTATTGCGTGGTATTTTAAATGCCTTGCCCGTCCAATTAGAAAGTTCCGCACTCATTCTTCCAGTCGGTTCCCCATCAATCAAAAAAATTTTAATCGTTTTCCCCAACACACTCGACATTCATTCACCTCCAATTTCAAAAAGTCATGCTTCCCCCATATACTCAGAATTCCAATTAATACCATCCAGAGCGCCAATAATCTTCTTCGCATCATCAATATTATCCCGGAATATTTCGGTTACACTGCCCAACACTTGGAATGGATCTTGCTGTAGCACTTTCTTTTCCAAGTAGCCATTTTTGACAACATATTCGATAAGTTCTGCTGCTAAAAGAGAGTGATCCGAGAAGTTCTCGATTCTTTCACGATGGGAAAGATAGCATGTCAACAAGCTCCCAGAAAGTTTCGGGGATAAAAATATATAATCCAGTCGAAACCCATTATTTTTAGTACTGTACCAAGTATAATCAAGCACCCCAGCATGGGATTTCTTCCAGGCATCTGTCCAGCCACTTTCTAATAATTTCATGATAAAATTACTATATTTAAGCGGGGCATTTTCCTTTTCATCTCGTCTAGCGGTATTAAAATCCCCGACAATTATCGCCTTGTCATTCGTTCTATGATGAGCATACTGTACTATTTGCTGCCAAAAAAAGGCCTTATCATACGTTTCATTCACATTCGGCACGTGAACCCCTAGCAAATATATGTTATGAGACGGGATATACACTTCATTCCAGCGATGTGAACCTTGTTGTTTGGAAAAAGGTGGGGAATAATCTTTCAACGGATAAGCCGATAATATGAGTATTCCATTTTCCTTTTTTGGCGGGTATGAGGATTGTATGTAAGTCCACCCTTCCTTTCTTAACTCAGAAACGAGAAATGCTCCTGCATCATTATTTTTATATTCGGTGAGCACAATCAAATCAGCTTGATGTGAAATAAGCGAATTAACAATCTGCTGGATCGCCTTCCTCCCACCCTGTCGAATATTCCATGTTACTATTTTAAGTTTCTTCATATAGTTTTCACCCCGAAAAAGCTATTCGCTTCTCCACATCCTCTTTCTTTGGCATCCCGGTCTGGGCGCCTTGCTTTTCAACAGAAAGGGATGCTGCTGCATTAGCAAATAAAACCGCATCACTTAAGTCATACTTGTTAACTAACGCAAAGGCAAGTGCACCGTTAAAGGTATCGCCTGCGCCCGTTGTATCGATGGCCTTTGTTGGAAATCCTGAAATTTTTACATGATTTTGGCCATCAAAATATTGAGCCCCTTCTTTCCCCAAAGTGACAATCAACTGGTTTGGATACATCTCTAAAGCATCTTTCATTTCCATATTAAAAATTTGCCGACATTCATTTTCGTTAGGAGTCAGAAAATTAATTTTAGACATGAGCTGCTTATCAAAATGTTCCGCTGGTGCAGGGTTAAGAATAATTGGCACATTTTTTTCATGACATATCTCCACCACTGTTTGAACAGTCTCAGGTAGTATTTCGAGTTGTATTACAACCATATTACTGTAGCTAATCGTATCTTTCAAAGCTGTAATCGCGGCCTTTTTCAATTCGTAATTTGCACCTGGCACAACGATAATACGGTTATCATTATTAGATATAATAACATTTGCTACACCAGTCGATGTATTAGGTACATTCCTAATATTTGACACATTCACGTTTTCATAATGTAAATGACTCTTTAGCTCACTTCCAAATACATCTTCGCCGACACATCCGATCATTCGTACATCACCGTCTAAACGTGCGGCTGCAACTGCTTGATTCGCACCTTTTCCCCCTGGTGAAGTTGCAAATTCCTGACCTAGAATTGTTTCACCTTGTACAGGAATATTTTTCACTTTTACAATTAAATCCATGTTTATGCTTCCAACAACAGTTATCAATATGCTCATACCTTTCATTTATAGCTCTAACTACTACATCTCACTATCTGTTAAAACTTTGAGTAAAATTATAACATTTTTTCCAATCAAAAACCCCCTTAGCACACTCCATGCTAAAGAGGTCGTAATCCGCAATCAAATTAAATTTTCTTGTCTCCACTCATGATCAAAATTCCTAAAACCTATCATGAAAACATATCAAGCCTGGATTTCCTTCGCTTCTACCGCTTCAAATCCCATTTTATGAATTCTTTCAATAATGTTGGAAATGGCCACAAGATTCCGATCGAATGTTACACACCCTTTTTCACTTTGCCAATTCACATCTATTTCGATTACTCCCTCCATCTTTGAAATGGCTTTTTCGACTTTAATCGGACAGTTCACACAATGCATTCCTTTAATATCAAGGTATGCTGTTTCATTCATGACGCACTCACCACCTTATAACGAATAATAATACATTTTATGTTAGCCTTATGGTGCTTAGAACAAATGAATAGGTATCTCTTTCTTTGATTAACATTTACAATTCCAGTTTTACCTGTTATGTCTTTGAACAAGACGAAGGGAAAGCTTAATACCTGTTTTGTGCATCCCCAGCATAAAGACGCCGGCCATCATTTGGTCATATTTCGTGTTGAATGGCGGAGGAAGTAAACTAAAAGTAGAAGTTGTTTGATAAGGGATACATAGGTGTGCTGTGCGTTCAGCGAGAAATGGGTTATCCATCCCATTGACTAATGCGTTTACTATAAATAGCAAACAGGCTGGCATGATAAAAATACTGCTCTTGAATGCATACCGTTTTAACTGCTCCTTGTGCAATCGGTGGCTGGAATCTGGTGATGTGATTGGTGTCCACATATGAAAAGCGAGTAAAAACAGCAGGAGGAGGTATATATGCTGAATGAAGGAAAATTGGGATAACATATTTAGCATAACGGGTACATGATACATAAAGAAAAGGATGGCAAATGCGACTAAAGCAGCCTTAGGTGGCGGGAATAATTTCAGGATACCTTTTATCGCAGAGTGTTTACGGATTGCCTTAAACATTGATTCAGGAATCCCTAGCATAAAAATTGGCGGAAAAATAAAAAACAGCACGCTAATTTGTATCATGTGCAAACTGAAAGAAAGAGGACTAATCGCTGAAAAAGGACTGCCGGTCGCCATGTAAAATAAGAATAGAGAGATTTAAAAAAGAAGTGGCTGTTTCGAATATGCTTTTATTGCAGTATGACGGTGCAACCAATGTCCATATAAAAGTGCCACACCTGTCAGAAACAGCAAAAGCGGAACATTCCAAGCCGATCCATATAAAAACAAAACCTCAAAGACCATTTCATCCTCCTTTACGTACTGTTTTGATACATATTTATATTTATGAAGGAATGTATATTATATGTTTGGTTTTGAATTTTTTAATTACATTATAACAAAAAGGCACACAATCAAAATCCCCCTCTTCTGATGCGAGGGGGAAACATAAATTTTCATCGAGCCGAATATCCACCATCAATTACTAGTTCGCCACCAGTAATATACGAAGCTTCATCAGTCGCAAAGAATAAAATAGCATTAGCGACTTCTTCAGGCTTGCCTAAACGTTTCATCGGTGTCGCATTAACCAGCATATTCATGGCATCTTTATATTCCGTTAGTGTGGCGGTCATTGGCGTTTCGATAACACCAGGAAACACCGTATTCACACGAACATTAAATTGGCCCAATTCGGCTGCAGCTGCACGGGCAATAGCGCGTAGGGAACCTTTTGATGCAGAGTAATGGTTAAACCCGGAGCCAATAATAGCCGTATAGGAACAAGTATTGACGATTGAACCTTTGCCAGCTTCTTTCATATATTTAGAAGCATGCTTAATTCCAAGGAAAGGGCCAAATGAATTGATCTTATGCATTAAGGTCCAGTCCGCCTCTGTAATTTGATCGGGTGCTTTTTCAGACGAAATACCTGCATTATTAATCAAAATATCGATCCGGCCGTATTTGTCAACAACAGCCTTTGTTACTGCCGCCCAGTTTTCATCGGAAGAAACATCCAATTTCATTCCCTCTACTTGATCTAATTCAGCAATTTTTTGTAAGTTTTCTTCATTAATGTCTGCTGCAATAACCGTTGCCCCTTCCCCAGCAAACAACTTCACCATTGCAGCACCCATACCGGATGCTCCGCCAGTAATAATGGCAATTTTATCTTTCAAACGATCCATCCTTATCGATCCTTTCATATTAAGATTCTTTTTCAGAAAAACTTGTCTCCAACTTGATTATAGAACAAATACAATTTAATTGGAAAATAACAGCATTGGAAATCAAAATCTAAAAACAACGTGGATTGATAAAGGAAACTTCCACTTGAAAGTCTCCCTACAAAATATGTATTACATCAATTCATTGAAGCTGCATCCTAAACCGAAAAATTAAACCGAACCCCAAATCCACTTCACATCAATGAACTTTTTTCCATCAAATGATAACCTATAAATATCCGGCATTCCAAGATCCTTCCAAAAATCAAAGCCATACTTATCATCAAAATAGTTCATCATTAAAACCATCAGATTACCATGTGTTCCGATAACGATATTTTCACCCACATGTTTATCCAATAATTGCATCACAGCCTTGACGCCTCTATTTTGAGAAAATCTGTTGGATTCCCCGCCTTGCCAGTGAAAATCAAAATCTCCCCAAACCCTTGTGATTGCAGCCTTGAAGTCTTCAACCGGTTTTTCGGATAATATTCTCTCTCTAAAAGCATTTTCTATCTTAATCTCTTTACCACTGTATTCGGCAATTCCTTCAACCGTTTGCATCGCACGCTTATACGGACTTGAATAGACAGTATCAATTTTCTCGGCACTTAGTAATTTCGTAACTGTCAATGCATCGGCAAAACCGCGATCTGATAACGGCCTTCCTAGTTCATCAGGTGTATATGTAGAATGCGCATGTCTAACCAAATACAAATTAGTAGGCAAATCGAACACCTCCCCTATTACAATGTTGGGTGGTACTACAAGGTGAATCTAAAGTTCCAGTAAAACTCGCATAAATTTACCATTCGATTCACTTTGGAAATCTTGAATTCGGGGATTCGCTTCACGGTTATCGCACATCATTTCATTCTATTATTAATACTCTGCTGCAAAAAAATCATCTCATCAGCAAGTTTTTGAATTCGCTCAGAAACACCACGATCGATGATGTCATCACTTTCTATATCAAAGGAGTCATTTTGGATAAAAACGTTTCCCGTTGGTATCAATCCTTTAAGATAAGATAGGACTGGTTTTAATTGGTACTCCGTTACAAGAAAATGTTTGTCTGACCATCCTGTTGCAACAATACCTGTTACTTTATATTTAAAAGCATTTTCGGGAAAATGATCCAGCAGATTTTTCAATACACCTGATATAGATGCTTGATAAATTGGCGTGCCAAACACCAAAAAATCTGCTGACAAAATCTTATCAACGACATTCCACGTATCATCATTATATAATGCGATGGGAGCTCCAGTTGCAAACTCTACCTCATAATCTTTTAAATCAATTAATTCTATCTCTATGGATGAGTCGATAAATTTGGCAGCTGCTAACACATCGTAAACAGCTTGAGATGTCTTATTACCAGCCAAAGTTCCTGATACTCCAACAAGTTTCAACTTAATCCCCTCTCTTCTCATTAAATTAGATCTTCGTCACCTTTTTCCTATTCCCTTTACCTCCCGCAACACTTTTTATATTTTTTACCACTGCCACACGGACAGGGATCGTTTCTGCCTATTTTGACACGTTGCTTGCTAGTAAAATTACTTGTTGGTAAGGCTTGCAATGATTCTTGTCCACGTAATTCTGCAGACATATAACCTTTTAGGAACCATTCCCTCGTGTTGTTCATCAAATTAACGATTTGATCCATTACAGCCTGTACTGCTTCCATACTATCAAATTCAAGCGTGGCACTTAAAAAGTGGATAATATCGTTTGGTTCATGACCTATTCGTGTTGCATATACACATTCTTCTACAAGCTCATCCGCCTCTTGCCTATCTAGCTCATAGTTTTTCTTAAGGAAGCTCACGAATTGAGTATAGCTCTTATTACGATCAACAAAGCCAGGCTCCCCTGCTTTTAGAAGTTGTTCTTTCGTAAATGGATAGAAAGACAAATTATCTCTCTTCTGATGCTCTTGTCTCACTCTATTCGAATCAAACACCCTGTAATTTGAGTAACCATTCTCATCGATCGTGAGCTCCTTATTGTATGAATTGGCATTATGAATTACAGATATATACTCAAAAAGATCAGGAATTTCATTTGTGTATACTATTACCATCTTTTCCAACTGTGATAAGGTTAGCGTTCCAAAATAATACAACAGTCCACGTGTGAGCTTGATCCATTCAGTATTTCTTCTTGCTATCGACTTAACGTTAGAATTGGATTCCAGAAGCAATAATGGCTCTAGTAGCTCCTTAGGTATAGCTAGGATCTCTTTCCCCTTAAAAGATCCAGTATACAGGACACCACTCTCACGAAAATATTCAAGCTGATCTAATTCTAATTTCGGTGCCGTAATATAACCGCCATTACGAGCAATTTTTCTTAGTATGTCAAAGCGTTCTGTATCCAATTGCAAACAAGTTTCCTCAAGTAATTCGGGAATCTTTTCTTGTAATAATGCGATTAACTCTGCTTTTCTTAAGGTACTAGCATTTTTTATCTCTAAACGCTTTCGAATGCTATCTAGTTCATATTTCGTATACCTGTTCAGGCCTTCATGAAGTGTAAAAGGAACATCAATTTCACTCCAAAATTTTTCATGCTCTTTTTTCTCCATATTTTCTCTATCTATTTTTAGTTGTGCCAAAACATCCGCTAGGTTTTCCTCTATTTCGTTATTCTCATTATTACTCACGTCACTCACCTCTACTACATTCTACAATATCGCACATCATCTAACATTAATTATATCAAAATCTCATTGATAACTGTGCTGACTTTTCCTTTTATTCATTTTATATTGACAGAATTTAGTTGCGCATATATAGTAAAGGAGTCGATAGTATCATACAATTTGATTCCGTAGCTCAGTAGGGAGAGCGCCACCTTGACAGGGTGGAGGTCGTTGGTTCGAGCCCAATCGGAATCATAAAATAACAAAAAGCCTGTACCCTTGTATATCAAGAGCACAGGCTTTTATTTTGATTGAAACCCTGCTTTACATCAAAAATATTTCGAGGCCAATATTTTGGCTGTGCGTGTGGCAAGCGCTTGTGTTGTTATGGTTGGATTAGGTCCTCCAAGGGAATTATAATCGGCACTGTTATCAGCAACATAAAGTCGTTCTACTTGGTAAGCTTCACATGTTGTATCAACGACAAAACCCATCCGCATCGAGCTTTGTAGGTGAATGAAGTAATTCGGCGGAAGATCGGTTCGGTGGACTTTTTTCGCACCTGTCTGCCGTAAAATATTTGTGGCGATTTTCGCTAATTGTTCTCTTCTTTTTTTCGATTTTTCACTTGGTGTATAATGTACGATCGGTACTGCCCCGTGTTCATCTTTAATATGAGGATCCAACTCGACTCTATTATGATATTGCACTTCATCATCAGTAATCACGGAAAGTGTGAGCGATCTTCTGTAGCCTTCCATCGCTTCTTCCAGTTCAGAACCGACAAGTCTTCCTCGTTGATCCCACATGTCTGAGTCAGATTCACGAAGACTATTATAGCCGGATTGACTAAACCCAAATAAAGGTTGAGCTGTTAATCCTGGACTTTCCCCGATAATTTCAATCATACCGAGACCGGGATAATCAAGTCGTGCTCCCGAAGTATGGCCAATGAATGGGTTGACCGCTGGAGTACCTACAATATCCATCAATGTTTGCTCTTCAAATGTTCCTGTAATCATGTCCATATAATGATTTGTCAAACCACGGCCTACCCATGGATTATAAGGTAAATCAGAGTTCAACCAAAGTCGTGGCGATTCGATACAGCCAGCCGCCATCACGACTACTTTTGCACGTAATTCCTTGATTTCACCTGTCCATGTATCCCGGATTTGAACCCCCACTGCATATTGGTTTCCGCTGGGAGTTTTCTCTGTTAATACTTTCATTACAAATGTATTCGGCCTAAATGTCACATTCCCTGTTTTCATCGCCAGTGGAACGTAGCTGACAGCCGTAGTACGTTTAGCCATTTTTTCGTATGATGGACCATAAGGACATCCTTGACCACAATGACCACTTAACGTACAACCCTCCATATGGCTTAATTCTTCTAAAGAATAACTAGAATCCATTAAATGTTTATTTGGTGGTAATATTGCATTTGGTTGCGGACGGTAGCCAATGCTTGTTACATCTAATGTTTGATTAACGGAAAAGCCGGCTTTTTCTGAGCCATAATAGAAAAGCGCCTCTTTCGTTGTCGTTGGTGCAAATTCAACTGGTAATGTGGCTTCTACTTTTTCATAATAGGGAACGAGCTCATTGTAATGAATAGGCCACTCAGCGATTGCTTCAGGAAATGCACGTGGAGAGTTGGCATAGTAATGAAGCGTAGACCCGCCAATCCCTGCACTTTGCCATAATATTGCCGGGTCAGGAATGTTTCTGTACCAAGGCGTGCGTCTACGGTCTGCTGCTCCCCAGCGAAATTTACCAGTAACGAAATCATTCATATCATTTTCAAGTCTTGTTAATTGGCTTCGGTAGAGGGAACCATCCAAATCTCTTGGGTCGGAACTTTCTTTCGCCTCCCCTCTGCTCTCATTCGGTTCGGGCCATTTTCTATTTCCATACCAGGGGCCTGCTTCAAGTACTAGCACATTAATTCCTAGCTCCCCAAGTTCTTTTGCAATAACGGGACCACCGCCACCTGCTCCAATAACAATAACATCAGGATCTGTTTTCATTCGACATCCTCATTTCTTCCCATTTTTAATAAAAAGCCACGAAAATCACGATAACCCAAAGATACACCAGGATAACCAATTTGTTGCCAACTCAAAGGAAAAAATTCCAATCGTCGATTACTTGGAGGATTTAACCGTGTCGAACCATAAGCAGACCATTCTGAATAATAGCCAAACAACGAAAGACGATTTAATGCATCTGTCACATATTTGACCATTCCAGCATTATTTTGAAATGGGGATGGCAACGAGTAAAGATCAATATCAAGTTCTTCTAGCGCAGATAACGTAACAACTCGATCTTTTCGGGAAAGATGAGAAAACATCCCCCCTCCAGGAAATAAACTTTGTGGTAAGGCCTGTTTCTGATGGCGTTTCACAAGTTGAGTTGCTGCAACGTCTAACATGAGAGCTGTGGGATAAGCGAGAGGGACAACAGTATGATGCAACTGTTGCTGAATCGAAATGTAATGATTAAGACCATAGATGACATAATTATGTACCCCCATGTCCTGTTCAATAAAAGGGGGCTCATGTTGATTTGCTGAAGGCAGTAAGGCATCCGTAAGGGCCCGGAAGCTTACCTGCACATATCCTTGAGGTTCGATACAAACACTGATGACGTTTCACCTCTTCCTAATTTAACCGACTACTAGTGCTGTTCAAAAGGGGCCCAGAAGTTCGAAATTCAACGTGCCATTTTGCCGGACTTTTTGAACATCTTCTCCACTACTGTATTTTATAGTTCTATTTTTTATGCCCAGATACTCACTATTTCCTTTGAAAATACGTTTATAAATGATGAAACTAGCCTTCTTTAGCTTAATTTTAACTAAAAATTCGCTTTTAACTTAAAACCAGCATTTCAACAAACACCACCCTTCTCAAAAATGTAATTACACTATATAATAGATTTAATAGAAAGGAGTCGACAAAATGGATGAATACGGATTTAAGGAAATTTTAAACGCGTTTAAACTTCATTCTGAGCATATTGATAAGAAAATGGATACATTGAAAGCCGATTTAACAGGTCAGATAAACGGTTTAGGGACACGGGTGGATGGGCTTGATAACCGAATGGATGAAGGATTTAAACGTGTTGATAAAAAATTAGATAACCTTAATAAAAAACTTGTTGGTTTAAGAGTCGAACTAACCGAAACACAGGAAACGGTTGACTATTTATCAAGTAAAAACGTACAACATGAGAAAAAACTTCGAAGTGTTTACAGGCAACAAGCATAGAGAGATAACCCCATTTGTAGAAGATTCCCACTAGACAATACCTCCACCTTCCCCTTCTGTTTAGAAATGAAAAGGAAAGTGGAGGCTTTATTTGTATAGAATAAGAAGATTCTGCTACTCTATTTATCATTTTTCATCAAGCGCAAGCAACCCCCACAACTTTCCCTCGGAACGCCGCAATTCCTATCATCACGATACAATTTTTGGATAATTCCTTAAATACCAGTATAATAGACCCTATCATCCTAATCACAACACGGGGGTCCACATGAAAACTATCTTCACATTCTTAAAACCTTACAAACTTACAATCATCATCGCCTACAGTTTGACCATGATCGAACTGGCAACCGAGCTACTTCTTCCTTTTTTCTTAGGGAAAATGATCAACCAAGGGGTAGTCAATAAAGATATTGATTCTATTATTGTATGGGGCAGTATTATGATTGGACTCGCTTTTACAGCGTTTCTAGCGGGGATTATAAATTCTTTTTACGCTTCCCATACGAGTTTGAGTGTTTCTTATGACATGCGTGAGAAACTTTTTCAGAAAATCCAGTCCTTCTCATTTGACAATTTGAATCAATATCCAACGTCAGCACTCGTGACCCGTTTCACCAATGACATTCGCCAAATCCAAAACACCATCTTTATGGGATTGAGGATTATGACAAAAGCACCGCTCATTGTACTTGGAGGTGTTGTCATGGCATTTGTGGTGAATGCTAGACTTGCAGTTATCTTTCTTATTACGGTGCCGCTTCTGATCGCTTTTCTTTTTTTGGTGTTAAAGAAAGCAAGTTCCATGTTCAACAATGTGCAAAAACGTGTAGACCATGTTAATCAAGTGATGCAGGAAAATTTATCTGGCATGCGTTTGATTAAGGCATTTCTCCGTCGTGATCATGAAGAAAATCGGTTTACAAAAGCAAATCAAGACCTAGCCATTCAAAATCGGAAAACATTTCGCTTCGTGGAGTCTTCCATGCCAGTTCTGCTTTTCGTAATGAATATGAGTTTAATTTTCATTTTATGGTTCGGTAATAAGCAGGTCCTAGCCGGTCAAACTTCAGTCGGAGATATTGTGGCAATAGTTAATTATGCATTGCGAGTGGCCATGTCTATTTCGATGTTTACGTTTATTACGATGGCTTTTTCACGTGCTAAAGCATCCGCTGAACGAATTGACACTGTTCTTAAAGTAGATGTTGATTTAGTAGATGACAAGGTTGTAAATCAAGCAGCAAGCATTACCGACGGAAAAATCACATACAACAATGTTTCTTTCAGCTATCCGAATACAAACGAAACTGTCCTCCATGATCTTTCGTTTACTATAAAACCTAGAGAAAAGTTGGCAATTATCGGTGCAACCGGATCAGGGAAAACCTCCCTATTTCAACTAATCCCTCGTCTGTATGATGTAAACGATGGCGAAATCGTTCTTGATGACCATCCTATTTCGTCTTATACAACGGAAAATTTGCGTCGTGGAATTGGTTATGTTCCACAAAATCCGCTACTATTTAGTGGAACAATTTTTGAAAATATTGCTTGGGGAAAAGAAAATGCAACACCACAAGAAGTAGAACAAGCTGCAAAAGATGCGCAGATCCATGAAACAATTATGGGACTCCCACATCAATACAAGACAAAAATCGGCCAGAAGGGTGTCAATTTATCTGGTGGTCAAAAGCAACGAATTTCGATTGCCAGGGCACTTATTCGCCGGCCAAAAATTTTAATGCTTGATGACAGTACAAGTGCACTTGACTTAGCTACCGAATCACATTTGTTAGAGGCAATCGAGCATTATGATTGCACAACATTAATCATCACCCAAAAAATTTCAACTGCAATTCGTACAAATCGTATATTATTAATGGATGAAGGTGAACGCCTTGCACTTGGGACACACCACGAACTAATGCATAAGTCAAGCTTGTATCGTAACATCGTGGAATCACAGTTTGGAAAGGAGTATCCACATGCAACTTAAACAAATGAAAGAACCTTTCCAACACGAAAAAATCCATTACAAATCGTTTACTGACAGAAAAAAATCAAATAAAGCACGGAATACTACTGCAACTGTTAAACGAATCTGGACCTATTTGGCACGAGAAAAAGTCAAACTGGCGCTTGTTATTTTGATGGTTGCGGCCAGTTCTGGATTAAGCCTGCTTGGACCATACATGATTGGGATGGCGGTTGACGATTATATTGTTACAAAGGAAAGTACCGGACTTGGCATCTTGTTACTTTGGTTAATTATTATTTATCTGGTTCACTCGCTGTCGATTTTTTTACAAAATTATTGGATGGTTGGGATTGCTCAGAATACGGTTTATTCATTACGAGATGACTTGTTTCGCCAATTCCATCGTCTGCCAATTTCTTATTTTGACAAACGACAACACGGGGAATTAATGAGTAGAATCACGAATGATATTGACACGATTAATAACACACTCAATCAGTCGGTCATTCAAATTTTCACCAGTATTTTGACACTTGTGGGAACAGTTATAGTTATGCTTATATTAAGTCCACTATTAACAGTTGTTACGATGACGATCATTCCCATCATGTTTGTCGGCATGCGCTGGATAACGAAACGAACTGGGCCATTGTACAAACGACAGCAACACGATTTAGGGGAACTAAATGGTTATGTAGAAGAGATCGTTTCCGGGCAGCATATTGTAAAAACGTTCTCCCAGGAAAAACGAGTGATCCAAGAATTTGCTGGGAAAAATCAGGTACTAAAGCTTTCTGGCTTTTGGGCGCAGACGATTTCCGGTTTTATCCCTAAAGTGATGAACATGCTTAATTTCTTAAGTTTTGGGTTAATCGCTTTAGTTGGTGGATTGCTCGCCGTTCACCAAGTAATTACCGTTGGCGTGATCGTTATTTTTACCGAGTATGCCCGGCAATTCACCCGCCCATTAAATGAATTATCCAACCAGTTTAACGTTTTATTGTCCGCAGTAGCCGGTGCAGAGCGTGTGTTTAATGTTATCGATGAAGAACGAGAAGAAAATGACGAAAGCGATGCACAGCAGCTTGCCCAGACAAAAGGCCATGTTGTTTTCCAAGATGTGTCATTTGCCTATGAGGATACACCAATTCTAAAGCAGATAAGTTTCGAGGCAACTCCCGGAGAAACGATTGCCTTCGTTGGCCATACAGGTGCAGGTAAAACAACAATTATTAACCTAATCTCCCGTTTCTATAACTATAATTCGGGCAAAATCACGCTTGATGGTATCGATCTAAAAAACATTAAACGTTCAAGTCTTCGATCACATATGGCATTTGTTTTACAAGATTCTTTTCTGTTTCAAGGAACCATCCGAGAAAATATCCGCTATGGCCAGTTAGCGGCAACAGATGACGCTATCGTAACCGCTGCTAAAAACGCCAATGCACATGCCTTTATAAGTCGCCTGCCAAATGGTTATGACACGGTGCTTGATCAGAATGGCACAGGGATCAGTCAAGGGCAAAAGCAGCTACTCACGATTGCCCGTGCGATTTTAGCTGACCCGGAAATTCTAATATTAGATGAAGCAACAAGCAACATTGACACAGTTACGGAGCTGACCATTCAAGATGCACTGAAACGATTAATGAATGGACGGACGAGCTTTGTCATTGCTCACCGGTTAAATACGATTCAGGAAGCAGACAAAATCATTATGCTAAGGGATGGCCACATTTTGGAACAAGGGTCACATGAGGAACTGATTAACCAGCATGGCAACTATTATCAGCTTTTTAAAGGACATGTAACAAGTGAAGGCGAGCATTAGAATATTAAATGGAATAATGATAAACTTGTTTTGGGTTCATGAAATTCGGGAATGCACTACAGAATTGAGGTGGCTTAAATGGCAAGAAAAGGAACAATGATCGAGCGTTCAATCAAAAGTAAGTACTTAGATGAAGAAATGACTTTAAAAATTTACCAGCCTGAAGCATTTTCCGACTTGTATAAGTATCATATTTGTATCATGCAGGACGGGAATGATTACTACCAATTAGGACGGGTTGCTACATTGAGTGACAGGCTCCATGAAAGTCAGGAGATAACGAATACGATTTTTGTCGGTATTCATTACCAGGACAAATTTGATCGACGTGAAAAATATCATCCAAGCGGCGAACAACAAAAAGCTTATATCAAATTTTTAGTTCATGAAGTCGCTCCCTTTTTAGACGACCTGCTTCCTACATATCATATGGGGCAATCACGCACATTGATGGGTGATTCACTTGCTGGAACACTTGCATTAATGACTGCGCTTCAATATCCAAATACATTCAGCAATGTCATTATGCAATCGCCCTATGTCGATGAAACGGTGATGAACGCGGTTAAAAATGCTAAACAAGTGGATTCTATGGACATCTACCATACAATTGGTGTGGAAGAAACAGAAGTAGATACGACAGATGGTTCCAAGCAAGATTTTCTTACACCAAATCGGGAATTACACAAACTGTTAACCGAAAAAGGAACAAGTTATATTTATCATGAACTCGATGGCCCCCACACATGGAAGCCATGGCAAAAGGATTTGAAACGGGCACTTATAACAATGTTTGATGAGTAAAAGTATAAAATTTCTAAAAAAATTCTTTCAATTTCATTTCCTTTTTTGTTATAATAGAAGGTAAATCATATTATAGGGTATAATGTATCATCGTAATAATGGACAAAATATGAAGAGGAGGTTTTACGATGAAATACGGTATTATTATTTTTCCATCTAAGCCTATCCAAGACGAAGTAAACTCATATAGAAAACGGTATGATCCGCATTATGCACTTGTTCCCCCACATTTAACATTGAAGGAAGCATTTGAAGCGGATGATGATGAACTTGAGACATTAATTACGGAGCTTAAGCATATCGCCAACCAGACAAAACCATTCACCATTAATATCAATAAAGTAAGTACGTTTGCACCTGTAACTAACACGATCTATCTAAAAGTGGAACCGATCCCGGTATTAACCGATTTACATGAAAAAATGCAAAGCGGTAAATTTCCTAAAAACGAAGCATACAATTTTGTACCGCATATTACAGTTGCACAAAAGCTCAAAGACGATGAATATTCTGATGTGTTCGGCAGTATGAAAATGAAAGAGTTTAAAATGGAAGACACAGTTGATCGTTTTCAATTGTTATATCAATTGGACAATGGTTCTTGGACCGTTTATGAATCATTCGTGTTCGGGAAGGAATACGTGTGAATATTACCCTAGTTAAGTCAGAACAAGAAAAACAACAAGCTTTTCAGGTGCGAACGATCGTCTTCGTCAACGAGCAAAAAGTACCTCCTGAAGAGGAACTTGATCAATACGATGAAGAAGCGATCCATTTTATCTGCTACCAAGACGGCGACCCAATTGCAGCTAGCCGCTTACGCTTTGTTGATAAATACGGAAAATTAGAACGCATTTGCGTACTGAAAGAGCAACGAGGCAAATCATACGGTGCCCAACTAATTCAAGCAATGGAAGCGGCAATTTTGCAAAACGGTTATCACCATGCGAAGTTAAATGCGCAAACACATGCAGAAAACTTTTACAAACGGTTAGGATATGAAACCGTATCAGGAGAATTTCTTGATGCCGGTATCCCACACGTAACAATGATTAAACATTTATCTTAAGCAACAGTTCGCCTTTTTTGGCGGACTGTTTTTTGATGTGGCGATATTCCTGCTCTCATGTCGACGTTCTCGCGCCGATGTTTTTGCTTTCGGGCTGATGTTCTCGTTCTCGCGCCGATGTTTTTGCTTTCGGGCTGATGTTTCTGCTTTCGGGCTGATGTTCTCGCTCTCGCGCCGATGTTTCTGCTTTCGGGCCGATGTTCTCGTTCTCGCGCCGATGTTTCTGCTCTCGGGCTGATGTTCTCGTTCTCGCGCCGATGTTTCTGCTTTCGGGCTGATGTTCTCGTTCTCGCGCTGATGTTTCTGCTTTCGCGCCGATGTTTCTGCTTTCGGGCCGATGTTCTCGTTCTCGCGCCGATGTTTCTGCTTTCGGGCTGATGTTTCTTGTTTCGCGCCGATGTTTCTGCTTTCGGGCTGATGTTCTCGCTCTCGCGCCGATGTTTCTGCTTTCGGGCCGATGTTCCCACTTTCTCATCAATGAACCCCAACACGCATATTTAATTTCCTTCCGGTTATGATAAAGCATGTATGATTAAAGGGGATGAGTATGATGGATAGCTTAATGCCGATGTTATGGGAGACACTTTTCGGTTTTTTTGCGTTGTTCGTGTTGACAAAAGTTCTTGGAAAAACACAAATTTCACAATTAACGGCATTTGATTTTATTGC
Source organism: Lentibacillus sp. Marseille-P4043 (assembly GCF_900258515.1). NCBI lineage: Bacteria > Bacillati > Bacillota > Bacilli > Caryophanales > Bacillaceae > Lentibacillus > Lentibacillus sp. Marseille-P4043. The sequence goes on from NZ_LT984884.1 coordinate 3,396,394, forward strand.
TGCCCTCGTTTTAGGAGAGCTTGTTGGGAATGCATTGTTTGATCCAAAGGCAGGCATTATGGATATCGCCTTTGTTGTTGTGTTATGGGGTGTCTTGTTATACATTACCGAACTGGTGACACAAAAATTCAAGCGCACACGCGGATTATTGGAAGGTAATCCAGCAATTGTAATTCACAAAGGACAGCTAATCAAAGAGGTCATGAAAAAGAATAAGCTTGATATTAACCAACTTCAGCACTTATTACGATCAAAAAATGCCTTTTCTGTTCAGGAAGTAGAATACGCAATCCTGGAATCTGATGGTAGCCTGTCTGTTTTAAAAAAGCCAGAATATCAATCTCCTACTAAAAAGGATTTAAACGTAGCACCAGGAAATGCTTTTCTAGCTGTAACCTTAATCAATGATGGTGAGATTTTGTGGGATAATCTACGTGAAGCAAATCTCAATGAGGAATGGTTACATACGGAATTAAACAGACAGAATTTCCAATCTGTCAAAGATATTTTTTTTGCGGAATATGTTCCAGACAAAAAACTATTCATTCTTCCATTCGTGGAACGAAAGCAAGAACAAAACGACTAACTTAAATTTATGCACTAGCTCAAAGCCGTACCACGTCATCTGGTACGGCTTTGGCCACTTATATGCTTTCACTAAAAATCCGCCCTTTCCCGGTTATATTAGCGTATACTTTTTCCGCTCCATCGTGGACAGGTTTTTCAACATGATCATTAGATGTGTTTATGGTGGATGCTCGTTGTGTATGTTCTTGTGGAATATCTTGATGCTGGGAATCTAAAATAACTTTGTATGGACTTTCAATGTAGAAAGGATCTTGTTTTTCTTTAATGACGCGCTGTTTATAATCCGTATATTGGTACTGCGAAATTGGTAACACATAGCCCATTTGAAACGCCTCCCAGTCATTTTTATACATATTCGTAGATGCAATCAAATTTATGTCCTTCCTTTATCTAACTATACCCGATTATTCGAAAAATTATGCCAAAGTAACCAACTAACCTTCCATTTTCTTCTCTAATTCCGCAATTAACTTTTCCAAATGGGTAATACCTTGCAAAAAATCCTCATTCCATTTGGTCATGTCCTCCTCAATTCGGTCCATTTTTTTCTCCGGATATTGAAACCACTTTTCATTCTTTTCTAAATGCTTTTCGATATCATGCAAATGTTTTAACCATGGAATATGGGGTTTTTGGTTCATGTAATCTATCACCTTTCATAAAAAATAAAAGACAGCTAAGCTAGCTGCCTTTATTGATAGTCATTTATATCCAAGAAAACGGCGGTCTTCGGTTGTCTCCACTTTCATCATCATTATCATGGTGATCGTCATCATAACTTCTGGATTCTACATCTTCTTGTTCTTCCATTTGTCGCCCTGGTCCAAAAAACGGATCATAACGGCGATGGTGACGAGGTTCAACATAGACATTATCCGCTTTAATGACTAAATCCTTCACATGAATAACTTTTTTCTTGTCTGACATTACGTTATCACTCCTTCTATTTCTAGGTAGAAATTTGGTCGTTATTAGTCTATGTAGACATTTCCCCATACGTATGGACATCCGCCCTTTTTTAATCAAATTTTACTCTTCTCCTCCTGTCAGGTTGAATGCCCACACCAACTTGGGGAAGTGACATATTCTATTAGGGACAATAGGTCAATAAACATTTAGGAAGGAGAAATTAATTCATGGGTTGTTGTGGAAAAGAATTTGATACGGGTAACTGTGTATGTGACATTCTAAAAGAGATAGCGGATGTACAAAACGATATAGTAGAAAATTGCTGCGACACTAGTTGCGAAAGATCCATTAATGATTTACTTGGGGAACAAGACAACGGAAATGATTTGGATACAGTTCCTGTTCTCTTATATTGCCAAGATGGTTGCAAGCCGTTTAAGGGGTATGGTGCTTTCAGAAATAGTAACGGTAACAATAATACCCCTTGTGACTTTGGCGAGGTAGTTAGCAGCTACTACTTCAGAGTAAAAAAAGTGGATGATGATTGCTGTGCGATTCTTGAGTTACTAGTAGATCCTACCGACACTGATTGCAATCCGACAGATCCAATCGATCAAAACAGCTGTCAATTGCGTGCAACAGGAATTTGCATGACAGTTGATGTAAATTGCTTCTGCCATGTAACGTGCCTACCAGCAATTTCAGCTTTTAATAATGTCATAGAGAGCTCTAACCATCATCATCATCATTAATTAGCAAAAAATAAAGAAGAGGACCACCACGCGTCCTCTTCTCCATCTTTACATACCGAGCATACGGATTTCGATAATTTCATTTTTAGGTACGCTAATTTTTCTTCTGCCAGTGCGCATTAAAATGGTTTCATCTTCTTGATCAACCATAATTCCACGATGAGCTTTTTCTTCTGTTCTCACTTCACATTTTAGTTTAGGTATATGTGGTGGAGTATTTACAAAGTAATTGATTTTCTCCTCGATGCTCATATCCTTAAACTTTGGCCGATTCTTGTTTTCCACTTCTTCTTTTGGATCTTCTGCACCATCTTGTTCTTCGGTATCGTCTTCTTCTTGCTGAAACTCAGTAACATCACCATCTTCGTCATCGGGCTGAGGGTTGCGAAAGTGCTGGAAATTATCTCCTTTTAAAGATTGTGTCCTCCCTGTTTGATCACTATTTTGTTGCGGCTTGCCTTTTGACGCGTTTCTTGGAGTAGAATAATTATGCTGCATTGGTGCTTCCGGTTTGGTTATTTTCGGCTGCTGAATATAGAACAATGGATCTCTAGCATATCTCTTTTTCACCATCGAACAATCTCTCCTTTTTATACGAGTAATCAACTTATTATATGAACCCAGGTTTGGAAATGTGTTTGGTGTAAGGTGCTAGAGGAGATGTCCTTGCATTTGCTGCTTGCCACTAACAATGGCCATTAAATCACCCTAGAGTCATCCATCTAATAAAAAGAGCGATCCCAAGATGGAATCACTCTCCTATTAAAAAGCCCATAAATGCAGTTGCCATGCCAAAATAAATTAAAATGGAAATGAGATCGTTAATGGTTGTGATAAACGGACCGGATGCAACAGCGGGATCAATTTTCAAACGATCCATCAAAAGTGGAACAAGTGACCCAGCCAGTGTTGCAACGGTGAGTGTTGCCATAATGGAAATGCCAACGAGAAGTCCGAGAAAAATTTCTCCTTTCCATAGGTAAATCACAATTGTTATCACGATCCCACAACTTGTACCGGTGATTAACCCTGTCGTAGCCTCGCGAATGATGAGTTTTATTTTGCCGGATTTTCCATATTCGCCAGTTGCCAAACCTCTTACAGCGACAGCGAGTGCCTGTGTCCCTGTATTACCAGCCATACCAGCGATTAATGGAATGAAAATCGCCAAAATCGTTACTTTATTAAGCGTCTCCTCAAATCGGCCGATTAGACTTGCTGTTAACATGCCTAAAAATAATAAAATAATTAACCATGGTAAGCGTTTCTTTGCAGATACAAACGCATTTTCATCCGGTCGATCGACATCAGATACCCCCGCAAGTTTGGAATAGTCATCGCTTGCTTCTTCGTCCATAACATCCAAAATATCATCGACCGTAATGATTCCAAGTAAATGTTGCTGAAAATCAATAACTGGCACTGCGAGAAAATCGTAATCCCGCATCATCTGTGCAACATCTTCCTGATCAAGACCGACAGACACAGACACAACTTTCTCACTCATCACATCGCCAATCAATGTATCTTCCTCAGCAATAATCAGATCGCGTAAGGACAGCACTCCTACAAGTCGTTTATCTTCGTCGATCACATATAAATAATAAATCGTTTCTGCATCAGGCGCTTCTTTTTTTAAATCGAGCATCGCTTGTCTTGTTGTTTGCGTTTTGTATAGAGCAATAAACTCCGTTGTCATGATACTGCCAGCCGTTTTTTCCTCGTAATGAAGAAGTTGTTTAATTTCTTCAGCAGCATCTTGATCCATAATGGTTAGAAAACTTGCGACTTTATCTTTTTCCAATTCATTTAATATATCAACAGCATCATCCGTTGCCATTTCAGCAAAAACCATCGCCGCAAATCGCGGATCCATTTCACTGAAAAAAACTTCTGTATCTTCAAGCTCGATATTTTCCATTATTTCAGCAGTTTCTTCTGGAGATAAATAACGATAAATTTGTAAACGGATTTCTTTCGGTTGACTCATGAAAAATTTTGCCTGATCATATGGGTGCATATCAATAAATTCTTCGCGAAACATCCCAATTTCTTCGTTCGCCAAGACACTTTTTAGATGTTCCCATTGCTCGGTCGATTCGTTCAGCTCATCCATATGTATCACTTCCTTCCGCACTATACTATATCATTATTTCCCCGTCATCAACTACTGCAAACAACATACCATTATTTCACTTTTGCAAATACAATAAGATAGCTTAAAAAAATACACCATTTCGTGTAAACTAGCATAAAGGAGTCTATTTAATCCTTTAAAAAATAAAGCAAGCAGTGATGATGCAGAAAGCAAGGAATTATAATGAACAATCAAAACATGCGTTCAAACATTGATTATACATTAATTTTTATTGTTATCCTTTTAGGGTGTGTAAGTTTATTTACAATCCATACAATAGAACCAACGCTACCACCGAAATATGATGGATCTAACTTCGTATTGAAGCAATTTGCTTGGTATGTTGGTGGGGCAATTCTTATCGCACTTACGATGATTTTAGACTATGACCGATTCAAACAAATCACCTGGATATTATATGGTGCGGGTATGGTGTCGCTACTCATGTTATACTTTCGCTTTCCCGCCCCAATTATCCATGAAGCAAATAATGCTGTCAGTTGGTTTAAATTCCCAGGTTTAGGTACCATTCAACCTGCAGAATTTATGAAAGTGATTTTAGTGTTGGCAATTGCCCATGTGATGGTCCAACATAACAATAAGTATGTTAATCGTACCATTAAAAGTGATTTATACTTGTTAGTCAAAATCATGATAATTGCACTTCCGCCAATGGGTTTAATTGCTGTGCAGCCTGATTTAGGTGGCTTTTTAGTGTTGGCGGCGATAACCGCATGTATGGTGCTTGTATCTGGAATAAGATGGCGAATTATCTTTTCCATCTTAGCGATTGGGATAGGTGTCATTGCAGCTGGACTTGCGGCTTGGTACTTTTTCCCTGGACCAATCGCTGACTATCTGGAAGAATCTGTTTTCGGACACGTATCAAGTAGGTTTTATGGTTGGCTCGATCCAGAACAGCATTTAGATTCCGGATACCAGCTCATCTATGCGATGCTTGCGATTGGATCTGGACAATTATTCGGAAAAGGTATCAGTGACATGGAGGTATATGTTCCAGAACGACATACCGATATGATCTTTACCGGGATCTCTGAACAATTTGGTTTTATCGGTGCAAGCCTTGTCGTAACATTATTCTTCTTATTAATTTACCGTCTCATTCATATTGCCTTATTAAGCAATGATAATTATGGAAGCTACCTTGTGACAGGCATGATTGGGATGTTTACTTATCAAATATTCCAAAATATTGGGATGTCAATCCAATTGCTACCAATCACTGGATTACCGCTACCTTTTTTAAGCTATGGGGGAAGCTCGACCTTAACTTATCTACTGGCAATCGGTATTGTCCTGAACGTGCATTCAAGAACACGGAAATATATGTTTGAATAGGAAGAACGCCAACTAAATATTTTTTAAGAAATCGGCAATATATGCCGATTTCTTTTCTATAATCATTTTTAAAGGTGAGTGATTTTTATGAAAATCGATGTAATTGGTGATATACATGGTTGTCTTGAAGAATTGCACGAATTGTTTTATGCACTAGGCTATCAAAAACAGAACAATATTTTTATCCACCCAGACGGGAGACTGCCTGTTTTTCTAGGAGATATTACCGATAGAGGACCACATTCCATCGATGTAATTAGACTCGTTAGCGAGATGGTCTTGCAGCAGCAGAAAGCAAAATATGTCCCGGGAAATCATTGCAACAAACTTTATCGCTATTTTTTAGGAAATAATGTGATGCAAAAACATGGATTGGAGACGACAGTTGCGGAGTATCTAGCTCTGGATACAAAGGACCAAACCCACATAAAAAGACAATTCATGACCCTGTATGAGAAGGCCCCACTCTACTTAGAAATAACGGAAGTACAAGCTATTGTTGCCCATGCAGGTATCAAGGAATCATTCATTGGTCGTACCGATAAAAAAGTGAAGTCTTTCGTCCTTTATGGCGACACGACCGGTGAATTTTATCCGGATGGGCGTCCAGTCAGAAGGGATTGGGCAAAACATTATCATGGAGACCGTTGGATTGTTTATGGTCATACACCAGTAAAGAAGCCAAGAAAAGTCCACAAAACAATCAATATTGATACCGGATGTGTATTCGGCAACGCCCTAACTGCTTTTCGTTTGCCTGAGGAAGAAACAGTGTCCGTCCCATCAAAGCAGCCACTAGTTGAAGAGAAATTCAGCTATTTCGACTAAGTAACTGTCTCATATCTTCAGGAATTGCTGACCGGAATTGCATTGTTTCTTTTGTAAATGGATGTTCGAACGTGATCTGATAGCAATGCAATGCTTGCCGCTTCATCAGAGCAGTCGATCCTCCATACAAATCATCACCTGCAAGTGGATGGCCAAAATGGGAAAAATGAACCCGGATTTGATGGGTTCGGCCTGTCTCCAGGTTGACATCAAGTAACGAATGCCCTGTCGTTGCCTCTAGAACATGGTAATGGGTGATTGCCTGCTTTCCTGTTTCGATCACTGTTCGCTCAATGATCGACCCTGTTTTCCTGCCAATCGGTTGTTCAATCGTACCATCGTTCATTGGCAGTCTTCCCTCCACAATCGCTTGATAATGTCGCTTTACTTTCCCCTCTTTCTGTGATCTGGAGAGTAGCGAATGACTATAGCGATGTTTAGCAATTAGCATGAGACCAGACGTATCACGATCTAGTCTAGTCACAACATGAATGGTAAACGGGATATTAAGATGCTGGTAATATCCCAATAAACGATTGGCAATCGTTCCAGATGCATGGTTCATAGATGGAATTGTAGCGATTCCAGCTGGCTTCTCTAAAATAATGAGGGCATCGTCTTCATAGATAATGGTCAGTGGTAATGTTTCTGGTTTCATACCAGCTCCGATAATCTCAGGCGGGAATTGGATTTGTAAGACATCACCGGCCGTTAAGCAAAAACTAACCATTTTAGCAGCTCCATTCACCCATATTTCACCCCCATCGAATTTTATCCCTTTCAAAATCCTTCTCGAAAACCCTTGCACCTGTTGTAAATAATCACGGATTGACATTCCATCATGTTCCTTCTTGATCGTCCATTGCACTAAAAGTCACCTTCTATTTTTTCTTATCTTCATCCGTTACAAACGAATCACGCACTCTGTTCCAAAAAGGAAATGGTCGAAATCTCGCAAACCGTACCTTCTCTTTCGCTACTCGGCATTGAATTGATTTTACATTTGTATATGTTTCCGTGAAATGGTCAATTGTTATTAAAAAGCTCCGATCCACAATTGGCTTTAACAAACAGGTATGATGTTTCGGTAAAATTAATGGTGAACCAATTGTCCGGAAAACACGGTTGTTAATCGAGGCCATTTCGGTTAATTGGAACGCCTCAAGTGATGGATGAATAATCCCACCACCTAACGCTTTGTTATAAGCTGTGCTACCAGAAGGTGTTGAGATGCACAAACCGTCTCCACGGAATGTTTCAAAATGTTCTCCTTTTATTTCCACATCGAATACAACAGAACCATCCGCTGTTTTTATCGTAGCCTCATTTAAAGCCAGATAACGATCCTCTGTACCACCTGTTTTTGCTCGGATAATTACTTCAAGCAGTGGGTATTCCACAACCTGGAATGGTGTTTTGGCGATTTCAATGATTAATTTTTCGACCTCATCTGGAACCCAGTCTGCATAGAACCCTAAATGGCCCGTATGTACTCCGATAAACGATGTCGCATCTGCCCTATGTACATATCGATGAAATGCTTCAAGCAATGTCCCGTCCCCACCAACTGAAATGACAAGATCAGGTTCTTGCTTGTCATACACCAAATCAAAATCGGTTAAGTATTGTTTCATCGTCGCTTTAATTTTATTCGACCGTTCGTCACCTTTTGATACAATAACAAATTTCACGTGTGTCATCCCCTTTTATCCCTGAATATAAATTCTATAAGTCGGAAACTGCTGCTTTAGCATCCCCTATTTCCGATGAAAAATTGCCTGTGCTTCCTGAACCTCATTTTTAATCTTGGACATTTCCTCATCCAATTTAAATGCGGCCTCCGCTGCCCGTTTTAGTCTTGCTTTAATATCAGATGGGATCCTACCTTCATATTTATAATTCAGCGAATGTTCATTTGTCGCCCAAAAGTTCATCGCCAGTGTGCGGATTTGAATTTCGGCTAGAACTATTTTTTCCCCATGAATGGTTTCGGCGGGATATTCAATAATCATATGGAACGAACGATAGCCACTTTCTTTTTTATTGGAGATATAATCTTTTTCTTCAATAATGGTTAAATCATTCCTTGACCTTAGCATCGTCACGATTGTATAAATATCATCAACAAATTGACACACTACCCGCACTCCAGCAATATCTTGAATCTCACACTCTATATGTTCAAGAGAAATCCCTTTTCGTTTTGCCTTTTCCAATATGCTTGGTATCGGTTTTACTCTACCAGTAATAAATTCAATCGGTGAATGTCTTTTTTCATGTTCAAATTGTGCTCGCATGCCTTTTAATTTTACTTTCAATTCTTCAACAACTTGTGAATAAGGTGCAAGTAATGCTTCCCAATTCAATTTACGCACCACCTAACTATCTTCTAACGTTCATAGGATAAAAACTATAAAATTTAGCTTTAATATGTTCTCGGGTAGAACAAGCCACGTCTACTCCAGCGCTAAAGCTGAAGCGAAACTTCCCTCATCTAACATCACTATCTTAGCTTTTGTTCATAACCCTTTATATTTTAACATAACATGTCACAATAGATAACTTTTGCATTATCAGCGATAATTCGTGATAATCAATAATAATCTACTGCAACTTATGGAGGATCATACATGAATCAAGAAGTTGAAATTGAATATAAAAATTTGTTAACAAGCACGGAATATACAAAAATTTCACAACGCTATCCTTTTCCCAAGGAGGCTGATAGCCAAACAAACTATTATTTTGAAACGGACAATTTTTTACTTAAGGAAAATGGCAGTGCATTACGTATCCGTAAAAAACATGGTAATTATGTTTTAACACTAAAGGAACCACATCCACACGGGTTGCTGGAAACGCATGACGCATTAACAGAAGAAGAAGCCACTGATTGGATAAATGGCAACATCGTTCAAAAAGACCATGTGATGAAACGTTTGCAGGCATTGCATATTCCGATAAACAAATTAGTATACTATGGTAAATTAACAACCGAGCGGCGGGAAGTAGAACATGATAATGCGCTGCTCGTTCTTGACTATAGTATGTACAATCAGACATCAGATTACGAATTGGAAGTAGAAGCACCAACAGAGGAAATTGGGATACGTGTTTTTACCGATGTGTTGGAAAATAACCAAGTTGAAAAACGGGATACACCAAATAAAATTAAACGATTTTTTGCAACGTTACCGAAGTAGGAAATGAGCCTTAAAGCTTAGGTAGCATTGTTTAAATAAGGGAATCACATAGCTGCGAACTTGCGCTTCTATTTTGGTTTTCAATCAGATTAATTGCCCATTTGTAGGGAACGTTGCTACAATATAGACAAACATAAAAAGGAAAGCGAGTAAGATTATGAATCAGACTGGAACAATATACGAAGCAATTGGTGGATTTGATACAATCGATCGACTTGTAACAGCTTTTTATAAACGAGTTGGGAAACATCCGAAATTGGTACCGATTTTCCCAGAAGATTTAACGGAAACCGCAAGAAAGCAGCGACTATTTCTCACCCAGTTTTTTGGAGGACCAAGGCTTTATTCCGAAGAACGCGGCAATCCTATGATGAGACGGCGGCATTTACCATTTGAAATCACCCCATCAAGAAAGGACGCATGGCTGGAATGCATGCATGCCGCACTAGAAGAAGCAGAAATTGAAGAACCATATCGTACAGCTATATTTGAGAAATTAACCATGACGGCACACCATATGATGAACACACCGGAATAACAGAAAGGAGAATCGATGTGAGTTGGGAACATGCTGGGCTATCAAGCTCAAACAAGACTAACACATCGGCAGGGTACGGATTAATTGACTTTATACAAAAACCGATTGAAATTTATGTTTTTATCGACCCACTTTGTCCTGAATGCTGGTCATTAGAACCGTATCTAAAAAAATTAGCGATCGAATATGGAGAATATTTCACCATTAGACCAATTGTCAGCGGTCATTTAAACAATTTAAATAAAGATATATTTGATAAGCCGAAGAAGCTCAAAGCTATTTGGGAAAAAACAGCAAATCGAACAGGAATGTGCTGTGATGGCGATTTATGGATTGAAAACCCTGTTTCCTCCCCTTGGGTCGCCTCACTTGCCATAAAAGCGGCTGAACTCCAAGGGAAAAAAGCTGGACGATTATTTTTGCGAAAAGTACAAGAAAATCTATTCTTATTAAAACAAAATATTTCTGATGAAGAGGTCTTATTGGATTGCGCCAAACAGGCACATCTTGATCTTGATGAGTTCAAGAATGATTTGTACTCGACTTCTGCAAAGAAAGCTTTTCAAGGGGACCTAAAGCTTACAAAAGAAATGGAAGTCGACTACATCCCCACCATCGTCTTTTTCAACCAAATCATCGAGCAACACGGTATCAAAATTTCCGGCCTCTACCCGTATGACATCTATGTACGTGTCTTAAAGCAAATGTTACAAAAAGACCCTATACCTGCTGAGAAACCATCTTTAGAAGATTTTTTGGCTGACTTCGATGTAGTGGGAAACAAAGAAGTGGCTGTTGTATATGACTGGACAACCGAAAAAGCTGATAAAGAAATGAAAAAACTACAACTAAAACGAACCGCTGAAAAAATTCCAGTTAAATTTGGGGCGTTTTGGAAGTATATTGGAGAATAAACGACAGTTCGCCTCTTTGGCGGACTGTTTTTTGTGTTTTTGTATTGTCGTGGTTGATGTTTCCGCTCTCGGGTTGATGTTTCCTCTCTCGGGACGATGTTTCTGCTCTCGGGACGATATTTCTGCTCTCGAGACGATGTTTCTACTCTCGCGCTGATGTTTCTACTCTCGCGCTGATGTTTCCTCTCTCGGGACGATGTTTCTGCTTTCGCGCCGATGTTTCTACTCTCGCGCCGATGTTTCCTCTCTCGGGACGATGTTTCTGCTCTCGCGCTGATGTTTCCTCTCTCGGGACGATGTTTCTGCTTTCGCGCCGATGTTTCTACTCTCGCGCCGATGTTTCCTCTCTCGGGACGATGTTTCTGCTCTCGCGCCGATGTTTCCTCTCTCGGGACGATGTTTCTGCTCTCGTGATGTTTCTGCTCTCGCGCCGATGTTTCCTCTCTCGGGACGATGTTTCTGCTCTCGGGACGATGTTTCCTCTCTCGGGTTGATGTTCCTGCTTTCCGGTTGATGTTTCCTCTCTCGGGACGATGTTTCTGCTCTCGCGCCGATGTTTCCTCTCTCGGGACGATGTTTCTGCTCTCGCGCTGATGTTTCTACTCTCGCGCCGATGTTCCTGCTCTCGCGCCGATGTTTCTGCTCTCGGGACGATGTTTCCTCTCTCGGGACGATGTTTCTGCTCTCGCGCCGATGTTTCCTCTCTCGGGACGATGTTTCTGCTCTCGCGCCGATGTTTCCTCTCTCGGGACGATGTTTCCTCTCTCGCGCCGATGTTTCCTCTCTCGCGCTGATGTTTCTACTCTCGCGCCGATGTTTCCTCTCTCGCGCCGATGTTTCTTCTCTCGCGACGTTGTTTCTGCTCT